>NZ_JARKVQ010000004.1:0-191414 GCF_029946565.1 Iodidimonas sp. MBR-22 | reverse complement strand
GGCATCAGCCAGCGTCGAACGCGAAACCGACTTGCCACCGACATGATAAAGGCGCGCAGCGTGGCTTTTCAAACCGCCAACGATGTCACGTAGGCTGGAAGCGCCGGAAAACTGACCGTAAAGCAACGCAATGAACTGGCTTTTAGTTGAAAGCCGCCGCACATGCTTGTCAGCCGCGTGCTGGTGAACCAGACGATCAAAATCTGCCCATGGAACATGCTTCAATAAATCATGAAAAACGCTATTGTGGTGTCGCACGGTGTTGCTCCTTGTTCGTGTCCGGAAGACGCTCCAACGTCTGAACACGAGTAGAATCAACACCGTGCATCATGTCCACAAATTTAAACCGGACAGCAGTGGATCTCATCGGCGGTCTTCGCGCGGCGCTTTATCCCCATCTGGCCGATGTCGCGAACAGCTGGAATGACCGTATGGGAATGGACCAGCGGTATCCGCAGGCACATGCCGATTTCCTGCATCAGTGCTATGCAGCAGGTCAGGTTCGGCCGACGCCGTTGCTGCTCCAATATGTTCCGGGTGACTTCAACTGCCTTCATCAGGACCTTTACGGTGATCTTGCGTTTCCCATTCAGGTTGCTTTCCTGCTTTCAGAGCCCGAGCGCGATTTTACCGGCGGCGAGTTCGTGCTGACCGAACAGCGTCCCCGGATGCAGAGCCGCGCCGAGGTGGTGCCCATGCGTCAGGGCGATGCCGTCGCCTTCGCCGTCCATAACCGCCCCGTGCAAGGCACCAAGGGCACCTATCGCGTCAATCTGCGTCATGGCGTGAGCCGTATCCGCTCGGGGCAAAGGCATAGCTTGGGGATCATCTTCCACGATGCGAAATGAACTGATCTCAGGAGCCTGCTGACCTCCTGTGGCGCGATCTTGCTGGTGGTTGGTGGCGGTGTCGGCGCGCCCCGCCAGCTCGCGGCGCTCTAGATTGAAATTCAGGTTCAGATACGGTCGCCATACACGGCCCTTGGTCGGCGGTTGGCGACGGGTTCCACAATGAACTGCCGAGACATTGAGCCTGCAAAGGTCGGACCAGAGTCCGAGAAACCCCCATGGGCCAAACCAGAGCGCTTTCAGGGCGTGGAGGTTGTCACCGTGGATGACGAGATTGCCCTCGAGCGCCACGGGGCCGATGCCTTTGGTTTCGTAGGGCACGAGCGGGCGGAAGGACACCGCCAGATGATGGTTGTAGGCAAACTCTTTGCCCTTGAAACTCAGTTCCGTCATCCTCGCCCCTTCGTCGTCATTCCAGTGTATCGCTCGACCTTGATTTCCGCTTCCCGCTTGCTGCTTATTGTGCGGGAAGCGGCAGATGTGAACCTGATGCCCCATCCGATCCGCCACATTTTTCCTCTTAAAGTATTATCAGGCGATGTTTCTCTTGATATTCGTTCTTTAGTAGATAGGTTCTTTTGGAAGAATTGCATAATCGCGCGGAAGGCATGGGGGGCAGCGAGGCTGATGATGGTGATTGAACAGGTTGACAGGGGCAGCCCGGCATCGCGCCGTTTTTCATATACGCGCTTGTTTTTGAAAATTTTGCGTGGCCCAGAGGATTATCATGGATAAATTTTTTGCGCATTCCACCGAAGATTCAGGCAAGGCCGATTGGCATCTGCTGCGCGACCATCTGAGGGACACCGGCCACCTTGCCGCAGGGTTCGCCGCATCCTTTAAGGTGGACAGAGCAGCGCGGCTCGCCGGCCTGCTGCATGATCTGGGCAAATACACTCAGGCATTCCAGACAAAGATTTCGACCCAACCCGATCTTAAAGTCGATCATTCAACGGCGGGTGCCACAATCGTCCGGGACTTGGGAGAGAACACCCGTGACAAGTTCATGGCGGAATTGCTGGCCTTTGCAATCGCTGGCCATCATGCCGGGCTTGCCGATCGGATGGAGCTTGTCGACCGGCTGAAGAAAAAGCTGGAGCCTCTCGATCCTGTTTGGCGCGACGAGATCGTGCCAGAGGCAAACGACCTGATGCCGTCCAATTGGGTACCGGAAAAGGACAAGCTGGCCTTCCAGCTCGCTTTTCTCGGGCGGATGATCTTTTCCTGCCTTGTTGATGCCGATTATCGCGATACGGAAGCCTTTTACACTCAGGTCAAAGGCGAAACGAAAGATCGCGACTGGCCGGAACTCGGCGATATCATCGACGGCCTGATCGCCGATTTTAACAGCCATATGGCCGGGAAACAGACGGAGCCAAAGCCATCCGAGGTCAATCGCCTGCGCGCCGACATCCTCGCCCATGTGCGCAGCCGCGCCGGCGATACGCCCGGATTTTTCACCCTCACCGTCCCCACGGGCGGCGGCAAGACGCTGACCTCGCTCGGCTTTGCGCTTGATCATGCAAAACGGCACGGCCATGCCCGGATCATCTATGCGATCCCCTTCACGTCGGTGATCGATCAAACCGCCGGCGTGTTCAAGTCCGTTTTGGGCGATGCGCCGATCCTCGAACATCATTCCGCCATCGAGGAAGAGAGGGTGACGGAAAAGGAACAGCGCGACAAGCTCCGCCTTGCCATGGAGGATTGGGCCGCCCCCATCGTCGTCACCACCAATGTGCAGCTTTTTGAAAGCCTGTTCGCCAATCGCCCCTCGCGCTGCCGCAAGCTGCACAATATCGCAAACAGCGTGATCGTGCTTGACGAAGCGCAAACCATCCCCCGGCATTTGTTGCGCCCCATTTTGGAAGCCCTGCGCGAACTCGCAGCGAATTATCGCTGCTCGATCATTCTGTGTACGGCGACCCAACCCGCCCTAGGCGCGCCGGATTTCAGGGACGGTCTGCCACTTTGCAAGGACCGCGAGCTTGCGCCCGATCCGCCGGAGCTCGCGCGGCGTCTGAAGCGGGTGACGATCAGGACGGGCGGGAGACTGCATGACAGTGATCTCGTCGAAGCTTTGGAGCGCGAGCCGCAGGGCCTTGTCATCGTCAATAGCCGCAAGCATGCGCTCGCACTTTATCGGGCGGTGAAGGATGCCGGGCTGGATGGCGTCATCCATCTCAGCACCCGGCAATATGCGGCCCAGCGGCGGGATATTCTCAAAGGCGTAAAACAGCGTCTCGAAAATGGGCAGCCCTGCCGCCTGATCGCCACATCCTTGGTCGAAGCCGGGGTCGATCTCGATTTCCCCCGCGTTTGGCGGGCGGAAGCCGGGCTCGACCAGATCGCTCAGGCGGCCGGTCGCTGCAATCGCGAGGGGAAGCGCCCCATCGATGAGAGCATCGTCACGGTGTTCAAGGCACCCGATAATCCGCCACCCTTTGAGATCAAACAGCTTGCCGCCGATTTCGCCCGCATGGCGGATCAGCATGATGATCTGCTCTCGCCAACTGCCATGCGTGCCTATTTTGCTGAGGTTTATTGGCGTCTCGGCCCGGAAAGGCTCGATGCCGAAGGCATCCTCGAAGATTTCAGGATCAATGGGATGGAAGCCGATTTTGCCTATCGCAAGGTTGCGGAAAAATTTCGGATGATCGAAAGCGGCATGGCCCCGGTCATTATCGCGCAGGATCAAAAGGCCAGGGCGGCGCTCAAAAAATTGGGCATCGACGATGTGCGCCCCGGCAGCATTGCCCGCGATTTGCAGCCCTATATCGTTCAGGTGCCGCCAAAAGCCCGCAACAGGCTGCTCGCCAACGGGCATGTGCGGTTCGAGCGGGAGGAAAGGTTCGGCGATCAGTTTTGCGTTCTTGTGACCGATAGCTTCTACAAGCCTGAAATCGGGCTGTTGTGGGAGGATGCGGATTATCTGGGGCTGGAAAATTCCATCATTTGAGGGAGGAACGACAGCATATGGCCTATGGCATCAGACTTCTCGTTTCAGGCGATCATGCCTGTTTCACACGACCGGAGATGAAGGTTGAGAGGGTCTCTTATGACGTGATGACGCCTTCGGCGGCGCGCGGTATTTTAGAGGCCATCCACTGGAAGCCGGCGATCCGTTGGGTGATCGACCGCATTCATGTGCTCAAACCCATCCGCTTCCAGTCGATTCGCCGCAATGAAGTGGGGCACAAGGCCCCGGCGGGCAAGATCAAAAGCGCCATGAAAAGGGAAAGCCTTGAGGGCCTTTATCTGCTGGTTGATGAAGACCGGCAACAGCGGGCCGCCACCGTGCTGGTTGATGTCGCCTATGTCATCGAGGCGCATTTCGAGATGACGGAAAAGGCCGGGCCTGAAGACAATGAAGGCAAGCATCTCGATATCTTCAATCGCCGTGCTGCGCGCGGCCAGTGCTTTCACCAGCCCTGCCTTGGCACGCGCGAATTTACCGCTCGTTTTGACCTTCTCCCGTCCGACGCACCGCTCCCCGAAGCGATCGCCGAGACCCGCGATATCGGCTTCATGCTGTGGGATATCGACCATGCGGCGGAAGGCCGTCCTTCGATGTTTTTCCCCGCGCGGCTGGAAAATGGCGTCATGGACATCCCGCAACCCGGCAGCCCGGAGATCAGGAAATGAGCATCTTCGCAGCCCTTACCCGCGCCTATGATCGGATGGCTGATCGGGGCGAGGTGCCGCCTTTTGGCTATTCATATGAGAAAATCGGCTTTTTGATTTCCTTGGATGAGGATGGCACCCCCCTATCGGTCATCGATCTGCGCGATGGCGAAGGCAGGAAGAAGCGGGCGCGCCTGATGGCGGCACCGCAGCCCGTCAAGCGCACATCGGGGGTTGCTCCCAATTTCCTGTGGGATAAGACGTCTTATGTTCTTGGCATAACGGCGGGCGAAGGCAAGAGATTGGCCGAGGAACATGCCGCTTTTGTCGCGCGGCATGAAAAAGCCTTGAAAGATACCAATGATCCCGGCCTGCTTGCCTTGCGGCGCTTTCTCGAAAGCTGGACGCCGGAGGCGTTCGAGCAGCTTGGCTGGCCCGACGATATGAAGGACGAGAATATCGCCTTCACGCTCGAAAGCGACCGATTGCAAACGATCCGCCTCCATGATCGATCGGCGGCCCGCATTTTATGGGCAAGGCTTCAGTCCGGCGGCAGGGGCGGCGAGGCCATCTGCCTTGTTTCCGGTGAACGGGCACCGATTGCCCGGCTGCATCCGGCGATCAAGGGCATCTGGGGCGGACAATCGTCGGGTGGCTCCATCGTCTCTTTCAATCTCGATGCTTTCGCCTCTTATGGCCATGCGCAGGGGGATAATGCGCCGGTATCGGAAGCCGCCGCCTTTGCCTACACGACCGTGCTCAATAAATTTCTTGAAAAGGATAGCAAAAATCGCATCCAGATCGGCGATGCCTCCACCGTTTTCTGGGCCGATGGATCGAAAGCGTCCCTTGCCGAAGGGATCATGTCGGTCTTGTTTGAAGGGACGAAAGACGAGATCGAGGAGGGTTCGGAAGCCGCAAAAATTGGCGCGATCCTGCAAAAGCTGCGTGATGGTCAGCGACTCGCGGATTTCGATCCCGGCCTTGCCAGGGGGGTGCGTTTCCATGTCCTCGGTCTCGCCCCCAATGCCTCGCGCATTTCGATCCGCTTCTGGTTCGAGGACGATTTCGGCGCGCTGGCGGATCAATATCAGAAATTTCTGGCAGACAGAAAAATCGAACCCATGCCGGAACGCGATCAGGACGCGCCGCTTTGGCGCTATCTTTTGGAAACGGCAACGCTCGGCAAACGCGAAAACGTACCCCCCAATCTTGCAGGCAACTGGATGCGCTCCATCCTTTCCGGCACGGATTATCCTTTGACCCTGCTTTCCACCATCCTGATGCGTATCCGCGCCGACGGTGAGATCAATGCCTTGCGCGTCAGCATGCTCAAGGCCGTTCTGGTTCGCAATTTCAACATGAAAAAGGAGGCTCCCGTGGCACTCGACCCGGAGAATCGCAATAAGGGCTATCTGCTCGGCCGTCTGTTCGCCGTTTACGAACAGATTCAATCCGCCGCGCTTGGACGCAATGTCAATGCAACAATCAAAGATAAGTTCTACGGCTCGGCTTCCGCTCAGCCACGCAAGGTTTTCGCCCTTCTGGACGGTAATTCAGCACATCATCTGTCAAAGCTGGGCAAGCAAAGCCCCGGGTACAAGATCAATCTGGAAAAGACGATCACAGCCATCATGGAAACGATGTCGCCAGGCGAAGATCCCTTCCCGTCCTCACTGTCTGCGCAGGAACAGGCGCTGTTCGGGCTTGGCTATTACCACCAGCGCAGCGAGTTTTTCAAGAAATCCGACTCCTCAGCAACCACCACCACACAAGGAGAGACCGCCTGATGACCGCGCTCAGCAATCGTTATGATTTCGTGATCCTGTTCGATGTTGCCAATGGCAATCCAAATGGTGATCCCGACGCAGGCAATCTGCCGCGCCTCGATCCTGAAACCAATCTCGGCCTCGTCAGCGATGTCTGCCTCAAGCGTAAAATTCGCAATTATGTTGAGCTGGCAAAAGGCAAAGAGCCCGGCTTTGCAATCTATGTGGAAGAAGGGTCGATCCTCAATGATAAGCATCGGGAGGCATACAAGGCTCTTCGCCCCGATAATGAAAAGGTCGCCAAAGAAGCGAAGCTTAATCCCGAGAATGACAAGGAGGCCTCGGATCTGCGCGATTTCATGTGCCGGAATTTCTTTGATGTCCGCAGCTTTGGAGCGGTGATGAGCACCGGTATCAATTGTGGACAGGTGCGCGGCCCGGTGCAACTGACTTTTGCCCAGTCCATCGAGCCTATCGTACCTGTTGAAATCTCGATCACGCGGATGGCTGCCACCAACGAAAAGGAAAAAAAGGCGCGCAAGGAAGGCGACGACAGCAACGAGCGCACCGACAACCGCACCATGGGCCGCAAGCATATCGTGCCCTATGGCCTTTACCGTGCCCATGGCTTTATCTCGGCCAAGCTGGGCGAACGCACCGGCTTTAGTGAGGATGATCTTGATCTTTTGTTCGAGGCGCTGGAAAATATGTTCGAACATGATCGCTCCGCCGCGCGTGGGGAGATGGCGGCACGCAAGCTGATCATTTTCAAGCATGATAGTGCACTTGGCAACGCATCCGCCCACGCCTTGTTTGATCGGGTGAAGCTGGGCCGCGCTGTGGATGGCGAATTCCGCGAGATCGACCGACGGCTCGATAATCTGCCGCCAGCGCGCAAATTCTCCGATTATGCCGTCACGATCGATCGCGATGGTCTGCCGGAAGGCGTCGAGATCATCGAGAAGTTCTGACATGAAGGCGGGCGCCCCTTCCGCCCCGATAGCGCAAGTAGACGAGCGGGATGGCGACCCCATCCCGCTCTCCGCGCTTCAGCACGCCGTTTACTGCCTGCGGCAGGCGGCGCTCATCCATCTGGAGCGCATCTGGGCGGACAATCGCTTTACTGCCGAGGGGCATGTGATGCATATGGCCTCATCCATCCCCGGTGAGCGGAAAGCGCGCGGCGTGCGGCGGGTGACGGCGCTCTCCCTCGCTTCCAAGCGTCTTGGCATTGCTGGCGTTGCCGATCTTGTGGAGTTTCGTCCCCATGCGAACGGCGCGGGCGGCGAGACGCCCTATCCGGTCGAATATAAACGCGGCAAGGCCAAGCTCCACCGCGCCGACGAAGTGCAGCTTTGCGCGCAGGCGCTGTGCCTTGAGGACATGACCGGCTGCGCCGTGCCCGAGGGTGCGCTCTATTATGGTGAAACCAAAAGGCGCGTCATCGTGCCCATCGATGCCGCATTACGGCGTTTGACCGAAGAAACCATTGCCCAGATGCGGGCGGTCTTCACCACGCTCGAAACGCCGCCCGCCATTTATAAACCCAGCCTGTGCCGCGCCTGCTCGCTGATCGATCAGTGCCGCCCCAAAGCCACGGCCAAGGGCGCGCGGCAGTGGCGGGATCGCATGTTGGCCAGTCTTTTGGATGAAAGCGAGGCCGCACCATGAAAAAACTGCTCAATACTCTCTATGTGACGACCGAAGGGGCGGGCCTTAGAAAAGATGGCGAAAATCTCGTTGTCGAGATCGAGGGCGAGGAACGCGCCCGGGCGCCGCTGCACATGCTGGCCGCTGTGGTTCTGTTTGGTCCTATTTATATTTCGCCCGCCCTGATCGGGGCTTGTGCCGCAGCGGGCATCGCCATCATCCTGCTGACCCGCAACGGGCGATTTCAGGCCCGCATCGAAGGGCCGATCAGCGGCAATGTTCTGCTGCGGCGGGCGCAATATCGTCTTTCGGATATGTCCGACGAGATCGTGCGCAGCCTTGTTATCGGCAAGATATCGAATCAGCGCGCCATCCTCATGCGCTGCCTGCGCGATTATGGGGATACGCTTGATCCCGATGCCACGGCGGCGATTTCCGGCGCTGCACAGCGCATGACGCACATCCTGCGGCGGGTCGCTCGGGCCACTCTGGAAACAGATCAAATGCGGGGGGCAGAGGGCGAAGCGGCCAATCTGTATTTTTCCGTGTTCAACCATCTCATCCGTTCACCCGATGAAACGCTGCGCTTTCATGGCCGCTCCCGCAGGCCGCCGCTGGACCCGATCAATGCCCTGCTGTCCTTTCTGTATACCTTGCTCACTCATGATTGCCGCAGCGCGGCTGAAAGCGTTGGCCTTGATCCGGCTGTCGGCTTTTTGCATCGCGATCGCCCCGGCAGGCCCAGTCTGGCGCTCGATCTGATGGAGGAATTGCGTCCCATTATGGCCGATCGGCTGGCGCTTTCTCTTGTCAACCGTCGTCAATTGCGGGCGAAGGATTTCATTATCCAGGAAAGCGGTGCGGTTTTTCTGACCGACGACGCGCGCAAAACGGTGCTGACAGCGTGGCAGGAACGCAAGCGCAAGGAACGCCGCCATCCCTTTATCGAGGAAACCGCACCGCTCGGCCTTGTCCCCTATTTACAAGCGCAATTGCTGGCGCGCCATCTGCGCGGCGACCTTGATGCGTATCCGCCCTGGTTCTGGAAGTGAGACAATCGCCATGATGGTGCTGGTAACCTATGATGTCAGTGTAACCGAAGGCAATGGCGCCAAACGCCTTCGCCATGTTGCCAAGGCGTGCCGGGATTATGGTCAGCGTGTTCAGTATTCGGTTTTTGAAATCGAGGTCGAGCCTGCGCAATGGACGATGCTGAAGGCCACTCTTGAGTCCATCATCGATGCCAATCATGATAGCCTGCGCTATTATCATCTGGGCTCGAACTGGCGCCGCCGTGTGGAGCATGTGGGTGCAAAGCCGGCGACCGATCTGGGAGGAACGCTGATCATCTGAAAGGCGCGGGCGTGATCCCGCATTTTGGCGATGATCGGCGGGGGGCGCCCGGGGCGGCGGTCAATCGGGAAACGCGATCCTGTATCGATCCGGGCCAGGAGCCGGGTCAGAAACCGGGCCAGGAGCCGGGTCAGAAACCGGGCCAGGAGCCGAGAGGCGCGAACCGCAAGCGTGTCGGCATTTCCCGGGGCCTTCGCACCCGCCTTAGCTCTTTGATATTGTTTATGAAATTCTGCCGCGGGGATAAACACCCCCTTTTTGCTGGCCGCTTTTTCCGAGTTTCGCGCGGACATGACTCTTTTCAAAGGCAAAACAAGCTGTTAGCCAAAGAGAGTCGCCCCCCACGCGGGGGCGTGGATCGAAACGGGCGTGGCGCCGGCTCGGCAATGGTCCTGCTCGCGTCGCCCCCCACGCGGGGGCGTGGATCGAAACGCGCGGTACCATGTCTCGGGCTTTAGTCCGCCTTTGTCGCCCCCCACGCGGGGGCGTGGATCGAAACACGTTACCGGATGGGCAGGCGGGGGCACCGGTGGTGTCGCCCCCCACGCGGGGGCGTGGATCGAAACTCCCGGCAACATGCTTGCTGTCGCTGTCGCAGGGTCGCCCCCCACGCGGGGGCGTGGATCGAAACATGCATCGTCTTCGCACTCGACGAGCTTGCCGCCGTCGCCCCCCACGCGGGGGCGTGGATCGAAACGAGCAACCACCAATGCGGGCATTACGGAGGCGATGTCGCCCCCCACGCGGGGGCGTGGATCGAAACGGCAAGAGTGGGATCGCCAGCACATGGAGGCATCGTCGCCCCCCACGCGGGGGCGTGGATCGAAACTTTCCCGAAACTCATGACGAGACCGGCAAGCAGCGTCGCCCCCCACGCGGGGGCGTGGATCGAAACTGGTGCCAGCATCCAAGCGCGACGAGCTGGAAACGTCGCCCCCCACGCGGGGGCGTGGATCGAAACCATCCAGGAGCGCGCTGTCAGCGAAAACCTCGCTGTCGCCCCCCACGCGGGGGCGTGGATCGAAACCTTGGCATCGGCAGCGAAGTCTATTCGGCCGTCGAGTCGCCCCCCACGCGGGGGCGTGGATCGAAACAATGGCTTAACCCCGAAATGTTCCACATATGGAGGGTCGCCCCCCACGCGGGGGCGTGGATCGAAACCAGATACCTGCGGGCGAGGGCAACCCGGCGGGGTGTCGCCCCCCACGCGGGGGCGTGGATCGAAACTGGTGCCCTGGCGACGACCTCGACGAGGCCGAGCGTCGCCCCCCACGCGGGGGCGTGGATCGAAACTGAGCCGCACCCCGCAGGACAACCCGCAGGACGCGTCGCCCCCCACGCGGGGGCGTGGATCGAAACCCGTGGCCGGGGACCGGCGCACCGTGGTGCTGGCGTCGCCCCCCACGCGGGGGCGTGGATCGAAACGCTTTCGAGGCTCAAATTAGCCTATGAACAGGCAGTCGCCCCCCACGCGGGGGCGTGGATCGAAACGATCCGCGTAACCTCCAGGTGCTCCGCAAGCAGTGTCGCCCCCCACGCGGGGGCGTGGATCGAAACGTTTCTGAGGGCGCGGAATTGCACTCCGCTTATGCGTCGCCCCCCACGCGGGGGCGTGGATCGAAACAAAACCTGCACATCGATGCGATAAGTGGTCGGCATGTCGCCCCCCACGCGGGGGCGTGGATCGAAACGCTTATCGACCTGTTGGACGCGGTTATCGACATAACGTCGCCCCCCACGCGGGGGCGTGGATCGAAACAACGAAGATCCGGACCTGAAAGAAATAGGCGGCGGGTCGCCCCCCACGCGGGGGCGTGGATCGAAACGCCTGCGTCGTCGTATTCAGCAAGTGAAATCCACGTCGCCCCCCACGCGGGGGCGTGGATCGAAACGTCGGCACGGTTTACGACTGGCAGGACGTGGCCGAGTCGCCCCCCACGCGGGGGCGTGGATCGAAACCACGTCCTCTAAGGTCTTGTTGTGGGTGCGCACCAGTCGCCCCCCACGCGGGGGCGTGGATCGAAACGCCGATAGCGTTAAAATCCTCCACTCCTACCGCGTCGCCCCCCACGCGGGGGCGTGGATCGAAACATTGTTGAAACCGGTCGTCTCGCGCACGGGCGCGTCGCCCCCCACGCGGGGGCGTGGATCGAAACGATCCGCGTAACCTCCAGGTGCTCCGCAAGCAGGTCGCCCCCCACGCGGGGGCGTGGATCGAAACGGGCGTTATGTGTTATGATAATCCAACAATAACGGGTCGCCCCCCACGCGGGGGCGTGGATCGAAACCACAGCGCCGCCGCCGTGTGTTCCTTGTCGGATAGTCGCCCCCCACGCGGGGGCGTGGATCGAAACATGGCGGTGATCTCAACCATGGCCTGCCCTCAGCGTCGCCCCCCACGCGGGGGCGTGGATCGAAACCTCGGCCGCCCGGCGTTTTTCCTCCGCCTCGTGCGTCGCCCCCCACGCGGGGGCGTGGATCGAAACACGCTTGCGTCAATCCGTTTGATGTGTGGTCTTAGTCGCCCCCCACGCGGGGGCGTGGATCGAAACGCGAGCCGAGCACGTGGGCCGGGCTCGCGGGCGTGTCGCCCCCCACGCGGGGGCGTGGATCGAAACTTGGCGGCCCCACCACCGCCGCCGCCGATCAGCGTCGCCCCCCACGCGGGGGCGTGGATCGAAACGGCTGATCCCCATGGCATGGGATGCGGCCCTGCGTCGCCCCCCACGCGGGGGCGTGGATCGAAACCCGAGGGGCGGGACGTTGGCAAGCAGGTCAAGCTCGTCGCCCCCCACGCGGGGGCGTGGATCGAAACCGCACCATGTCGCTTGTCGTCGTCATGTCGTCCCCGTCGCCCCCCACGCGGGGGCGTGGATCGAAACAACGAAGATCCGGACCTGAAAGAAATAGGCGGCGGGTCGCCCCCCACGCGGGGGCGTGGATCGAAACCCGAGGGGCGGGACGTTGGCAAGCAGGTCAAGCTGTCGCCCCCCACGCGGGGGCGTGGATCGAAACGAGCGACTACCAATGCGGGCATTACGGAGGCGATGTCGCCCCCCACGCGGGGGCGTGGATCGAAACGCGGGGCCTAACCTCTATCCGCAATGGCTGCCTAGTCGCCCCCCACGCGGGGGCGTGGATCGAAACACGAGTTGACTGACGGTCAAGTCACACCGCCGGAAGTCGCCCCCCACGCGGGGGCGTGGATCGAAACAAGGCGCACATCGCGAACGGCGCGCGCGGCAAGGTCGCCCCCCACGCGGGGGCGTGGATCGAAACGCGTCCATGTCTCCGGCGCTTCGGGACTTGGAGAGTCGCCCCCCACGCGGGGGCGTGGATCGAAACATGCAGGCGAACATGTGGTCAGGCTCTCTTGGGCGTCGCCCCCCACGCGGGGGCGTGGATCGAAACACGCCTCCCGCGCCATAACGGCAACCTGAGGGGTGTCGCCCCCCACGCGGGGGCGTGGATCGAAACCGAGGCAGAGCAGCATGCCAATGCACGGCTGTTTGTCGCCCCCCACGCGGGGGCGTGGATCGAAACAGGCAGGCGAACATGTGGTCAGGCTCTCTTGGGCGTCGCCCCCCACGCGGGGGCGTGGATCGAAACGATCAGCGCGGTTCGGCGGCCGGACGCGCCTGCGGTCGCCCCCCACGCGGGGGCGTGGATCGAAACGTCGGGTGAATCTCGATGATGTCGGCGTCGCTATGTCGCCCCCCACGCGGGGGCGTGGATCGAAACCTCTTGCTGCTGCATTTGTGCGGGCCGGAGGCGCGTCGCCCCCCACGCGGGGGCGTGGATCGAAACGTTATGATGGCGGCGACCTTTTTCGGCCCGGATGGTCGCCCCCCACGCGGGGGCGTGGATCGAAACAATCCGTTCGTGTCCGTTTCGCTCTGGAATGCCAGTCGCCCCCCACGCGGGGGCGTGGATCGAAACGCGTCAGAGGGAGTGGCGAGCGCGTCATAGCTATGCCGCCTATAAGCGCCGCGCCATGCAACTTGCTGTTGGCCAGCCGTAGAAGAAGGACAGCAAGCACGCCGCGGGCTTATGCTTTTAAAATGAACGAACAGCGCCTGTAGAAGACGCGGATCTCGGCATGCGCGGACGCGCGCTAGGCACATTGTATTTCCGGCTGACGGCCTCGCATCCCCATCAAAATCAACAGTTGTGCGGTCGCCTCAAACCGGCAGGGACTGAATAGGCTGCCCGGTAACGCTTTCAGCCGATACGTCACGCTTCGCCACGAGGACAACCGCACCCATCAAGAATAGCAGAAATTTCCAGAAAAGTCTTTATGGTTTTATGGATGCGGATGAGCCCTGTTAAAATTGGGGGACTATCCATAGGTGAGAATGATTTCGAATATCGGTTAATCGTTCTTCGCTTATCAGAAATCGAGCAATTCGCTCAGAAACGATTCTTTCTTTTTACTGTTATGAGCTAAAGGGCGAAGGCTTTATGCCAGCGCCCTTTAAAACTCTTAACGGCCCAACCGCGCTTACTGGACCATTTCTATATATCGTTCCCGCACATTGGGGTCGGTTTGCACGGCGGAGGCAATCTGATTATATTGCTCGATGTTCAAGTCTGTTTGTTGGATAACCTGAACCATCTGCTCGTTTGCCTGTTGCCTGAGGGCGGTCATTTCAGTTTGCGAACTGATATCGGCAGCCTGAGCCTGAAACTGAGCCTGTATCTGGCTGACGGCAGCCTGCGCTTTGACAAATTCCTGCAAGTGCGCATCGCTTACATCAACTTGTTGGTGTTGGCCCTGGGGGGGCATTCTGTTTTCCTGCGCGTTAGCAAAAGACACGGCCCCACCCAGGGATAACAGGCCAATTGTGGATGCAGTCACGAGAAGTCCGTTTTTCAGCGAAAGCATGTCGATAGCTCCTTTTCGGTTCATTCATTTGCCTAAGGCACCCCTAGGACAAGGAAGCGGTCAAAAAAGTTCCATTTTTATTTGGAACCTTTCTGAGGCGAGCGCTGTCTTAAGGTAAGATCGGAAAGGGCGAGGGAGTTTTGTTTTTCATGAAGCTGAGCGAGCATGAACGCCGGGAAATCAACTGGATGATTGCGCGGGAAATCCCGGCATTGCGCCGCTATGCGAGAATTTTGATGCGTGGGCGCGGCGATAAGGATGATCTGGTGCAGGATACCTTGGAACGCGTTATCAGGAAAAGCCATAGCTGGCGGCGCGAGGGCAGCATCAGAAGCTGGCTCTATCGCGTACAATATACAGTCTTTTTAAATCGCTACAGCAAGCAGGCCAATTTAAAAGAGGTTGCAGCGGACGACATGAGTGAAAATCCAGCCTTGTCTATAAATGCCTCACAAGATGTAAGGCTGGAATGTCACAGAATGTTCAAAGCATTGGAAAATCTGAAGCCCCGGCATAGCGAGGTTTTGCTGCTGGTTGCCGTGGAAGGCTTTTCTTATGATCAGGCCGCGCAGATCATGAATATTCCGGTCGGCACGGTGCGTTCGCGGTTGACGCGCGCGCGCGCGGACCTGCGCGCCGAGATGAAAAACACGGCGCTCAACCATGAAACCATACAAAAGCCTTCGAAGGAGACTGTGAGGACACCGTCATGACAACCAGCAACGACAAGATACAGCCCTTTGAAGTGATGGACGAGCGTGATGTACACGCTTATGTGGATGGACTTCTGGATGGCCCGCGCGCCAGCAAGGTGGAGGCGTATTTGAAGCGCCATCCGGACAAAGCGGCGGAAGTCGAAGACTATATGGAATATAACAGGCTGCTGCGCCAAGCCTATGAACATGCTGCTGATGAGCCTGTGCCGCAGCGTTTATTGGCTGTCCTCAATCGTCCGGTTAGAAAAATGATGCCGACAATAGGCAAGGTGGCTGCCGTGTTTGCGCTTTGTGCTTTATCCGCCGGGGGCGGCTGGTTGGGAGCCTATCACAGCGGCGATATCGTCTCTTCGGAAGACGGCATGGTGCGTAGCTTCCTGCAACAGGTTGCACTGAACGCCGAGCCATCCTTTGAAGCCATGTCCGTTGAAAAACTGGAAATCAATTCATCGCATCAGACCGATCCCCTCAATTGGCTGACTCAGAAAGTCGCGCTTGAAATGCAGGCGCCTAATCTGACGCAGGCCGGTTACATGCTGCAAGGGCGGCGGCTGGTTACACGCGGACCGCAGGAATTTGTTGAGCTGAAATACACCAACTCATCTGGCGACTCGGTCAATCTCTATATTAAAACCCGCTGGGAAAAAGAAGCCCCGACGATTGAGTTTGCGCAAAAGGAAAGCCAATCCATCGCCTATTGGCAGGAAGGGCCGTTGGTCTATGCGCTGACCGGTTCGCTTGATCGCACCCGCGCTGCAAAAATTGCTGAACTGGTGCGCAATTCCATGACCGATGTACCAGATCATTCACCCCATGTGCAGGATGTGCAGATCATCGCCCCAAAGCTTGCTCAGCCCGTCGTCCCAGTCGCACCACCCACTCCACAAAAGGCGAATACTGTTGATGAATCTTATTGATCGCATGGTTTTTTGCGAGGTCAATAGAACAAGCTGAGGTGATGGCGGCGGGTTGATTTGAGGGAAACCTGCGCGCAGGGCCTATGTCGCACCGCCAAATCAATCCCCCGATTGCAGGGCATCAAGGATCGGGCAATCCGGCACTTCATCGCCGGAACATCTGGCCAGTGCATCCCCAAGGATCTGTTCCATGCGCTGAAGATCGGCAATTTTCGCGCGCACATCCGCTAGATGATGTTCGGTCCGCGCCATCACGTCTGCGCAGGTCTGATCGCCGCCATCAACGAGATCGAGCAGTCCCCGGATTTCCTCGATAGAAAAACCGAGTTCGCGCGCCCGCAAGATGAAGCTGAGGCGGGCGACATGGCGATCCTCATAAACCCGATAGCCCGCAGCCGTGCGCGGCGGATCGGGGAGCATCCCGCTCTTTTCATAATAGCGGATGGTTTCCAGATGACAGCCCGTTTTGCGCGCGAGCTGCGCCCGTAACATGCCCTTTTTATGCTCCATGAAAAAACCTCTTGAGCCTGTAGCTACTACAGAGATTATCAAAAGAGTCTCAGGTTTGAAAGCAAAGGATATAGGCTGTGGCTGTCATATCAAAAACGCAATCAGAACCACAGCAAGCGGAAAATCCGGCTGATAGCCGCGATGAAAAGCGGGAGCAAAAGCGGTCCTTCTGGATCACCACGGGCGCCATGACCGGTGCCGGGATTGCCTCGGCCTGCTGCATTCTGCCGTTGCTGTTTGTTACCCTTGGCATTTCGGGCGCATGGATCGCCAATCTTACCGCCCTCGAACCCGCAAAGCCTTATGTTGCGGCCTTGACACTGGTGCTGATCGGCTTCGGCTTCTGGCATGTCTATCTGAAGCCGAGGCCGCCCTGCGCGGAAGGCTCTTACTGTGCACGGCCACAATCGGCACGTCTTACCAAGACGATGCTGTGGCTTGGCCTGGTTATCGTTATCCTCGCGCTCAGCATCGATTGGTGGGCCCCCCTGTTCTATTGAAAGGATATCTCGTGAAAAAAATCATGCTCGTTGGATTGCTGATCGGGGCCATGGCCGCCGCTGGTCTGGTCATCGGTCTTGACATGTTACCCGGGAATACCTCCGCCAAAATTGCGAAAAATCCCAAAGACCCAACGCCAGCCACCGCATCCGAGATCGAAGCGACGCTGCAGCAGGTCACTTTTGCCGTTGAAAACATGACCTGCGCCCTTTGTCCGGTTACGGTCAAAAAAGCCATGGCAGGGGTGGATGGGGTCAGCGCGGTCGAGGTGGATTTCGAACGCAAAACGGCGCGCGCCAGCTTTGATCCCAAGCGCACAACTTTGGCGCAGATCGCTGCCGCTTCCACTGATGCCGGTTATCCGGCCCATGCGGTGGAATAGCTGCCCCCTTAGGTTCAAAAGGATTTGTGATGCCTGAATGTTGTACCCCATCTTTGCGGACAGGATATGATCTGGCCGTTGTTGGCGCGGGATCGGCGGGCTTTTCTGCTGCGATCACCGCCGCTGAACTGGGCGCAAAGGTGGCGTTGATCGGCCATGGCACGATTGGCGGCACCTGTGTCAATGTCGGCTGTGTGCCCTCTAAAAACCTGATTCGTGCGGCTGAGGCGATCCATGGCGGACGTGCCGCCGCGCGCTTTCCCGGCCTTGTCGGCGCTGTGCAATTCAATGATTGGAGCGCGCTGGCCGCATCAAAGGATGCTTTGGTCGGTGAATTGCGCCAGAAAAAATATGCCGATCTGCTGCCAGCCTATGAAGGCATCAGCTATATTGGGGGCAAGGTTCGGTTTGATGGCGCGACGCTGAGGGTTGGTGATGATCCCTTGTCGGCTGAAAAAATCATCCTATGCACCGGCGCGCGCGCCGCCATTCCCCTCATTCCGGGGTTGGATACTGTGCCCTTCCTCACCAGCACCACCGCGCTGGCGTTGGCGCAGCTACCGAAATCCTTGCTGGTGATGGGCGGCGGGGTGATCGGTATTGAATTGGGCCAGATGTTTGCCCGTATGGGGGTGGCGGTCACGATTTGCTGCCGCAGCCGCCTGCTGCCCCAGCTCGACGAGGAATTGAGCACGGCCCTGCAAACCTATCTGGAAGCCGAAGGCGTGCGCATCGTGAAAGGCATCCGCTATGAGCATATCACAAAAACCAATCAAGGGATTGCCCTCAGCATCAGCGATGAGGGGCAGCGCTTTTCCCTTGAGGCCGAGCAGTTGCTGATCGCTGCCGGACGCCAGCCCAATAGCGATGGTTTGGGGCTGGAAGAACGCGGCATCAGATTGGATCGCACGGGCGGGATTATGGTGGATGAGTATTGCGAGACCAGCGTTTCCGGCATTTATGCCGCTGGTGATGTGACGGGCCGCGATCTTTATGTGTATATGGCCGCTTATGGGGCGAAGCTGGCCGCCCGCAATGCCATGGGCGGTCATCAACACCGCTATGATAATGCCGCCATGCCCGCTGTGGTGTTCAGCGATCCGCAGGTGGCCAGTGTCGGGCTGACCGAACAGGCGGCGCGGGCACAGGGGCTGGATGTGAAAACCTCGCTGCTGCCCCTTGATGCGGTGCCGCGCGCGCTGGCAGCGCGGGATGTGCGGGGAATGATCAAGCTGGTGGCCGATAAAACCACCGATCGCCTGTTGGGCGGACAGATCATGGCGCCTGAAGGGGCGGATTCGATCCAGACTTTGGTTCTGGCGATCAAGCATGGCATGACCACAGCAGAGCTGGGGGCGACGATTTTCCCCTATCTCACCACGGTCGAAGGGTTGAAACTGGCGGCACAGACCTTTGACAAAGATGTGGCCAAGCTGTCCTGCTGCGCGGGATAGGGCCTGTGGCCCCCTTGCCTTATGCAAAGCCCCCGTCATGATGGTCAAAGCCCGATGATCCAAAAGCGCCCCTATCCCAGCCTTGCCGAGGCCACCCGCATCTGGGCACAGATCGGCCTTTTGAGCTTTGGCGGCCCGGCGGGGCAGATTGCCCTGATGCACCGGATTCTGGTCGAAGATCATAAATGGCTGGGCGAAAAGCGGTTTCTCCATGCGCTCAACTATTGCATGCTGCTGCCCGGACCCGAGGCCATGCAGCTTGCGGTTTATATCGGCTGGCTGATGCATCGCACGCCGGGCGGGATCATCGCCGGTGTCTTATTCGTTTTGCCCGGTGTGGTGGCGATCATGGCCTTGAGCTGGATCTATGCCCTTTGGGGCCATGCCGGGCCGGTTGAAGCCTTGTTTTTCGGGCTGAAGGCGGCTGTCCTGGCCATTATTGTGGATGCGGTGATCCGTATCGGATCGCGCGCTTTGAAAAACAGGGCCATGCTGGCCATCGCGGGGGCTTCCTTCATTGCCATTTTTGGCTTTGCCGTCCCCTTTCCGCTGATCATCATCGGTGCGGGGCTGATCGGATTTTTGGGGGCCCGGGCCGGGCTTGGTGCCTTCATGGCTGGCGGTGGACATGGCAAGCCGGGCCAGATCGAAGTGGCGGATCGCGATAGCCTTTTGGGCGAGGAAGCGCCCGCGCACAGCCGGGTGAACCGTGGCTGGGCTTTTCGCATCTCAGCCATTTTTCTTGGCGCCTGGCTCGTTCCCCTGATGGCACTGTTTGGGGTATTTGGCCCGGAGAATATTTTTACCCAGATTGCCGGATTTTTCAGTGTCATGGCGGTGGTCACCTTCGGTGGTGCTTATGCGGTGCTGGCTTATGTGGCACAGGAAGCGGTGCAGAATTTTGGCTGGCTGGCCCCGGGTGAGATGCTCGATGGGCTGGGCATGGCGGAAACCACCCCCGGCCCGCTGATCATGGTCACCCAATTTGTGGGCTTCATGGGGGCCTTTCGCGATGCCGGGGGCCTGCCGCCGCTATTGGCCGCAACACTGGGCGGCCTGCTCACCACATGGATGACCTTCACCCCGTGTTTTTTATGGATTTTTCTGGGCGCGCCCTTTATCGAACGGCTGCGGGGAAATCAAACGGTGACAGCGGCGCTGACGGCGATCACCGCCGCCGTGGTGGGGGTGATCCTCAATCTTGCCTTATGGTTTGGATTGCATGTGATCTTTACTGAATTGCGCCCCTACAATGCCTTTGGTTTAGAACTCGATATTCCCATCATGGCCTCTCTCAATGGCCCGGCTTTGGTGCTGGCGGCCTTGGCCACGCTGGGGGTTTTTTATCTTCGTTTAAAGCCGGTCATCATTCTGGCGGGCTGCGCTGGGATTGGCTTTGTCTTTCATCTCTCCGGGATAGCCGTGATCTGAACCTCCGATATAAGATTGACCCCTATGAGCATGCTTTTTGAAGAATTGGACTATCAACCCACCGCCATCGGGGATCTGAGCCTGCGCCGCCGTCGCGAATTGAGCTTGGGCATCGATGTTTTTGAAATCAAGCTCGGCGATGCCTTTTTGATGTCGAGCCTCTTTACCCAATCCGAGATTGCCCTCGCCCGCTTAGGCATCGCGGCCCTTACAGGGGATAAGCTCGATATTCTGGTGGGGGGCTTGGGGCTTGGCTATACCGCGCAGGCGGTTTTGGAGCATGAACAGGTGGGATCGCTGGTTGTGATCGAAATGCTGGATGCGGTGATCAATTGGCACCGCAGCGGGCTTTTGCCCCTTGGCCCTGTGCTGATGGATGATCCGCGCTGCCAGATCATCGCCGGTGATTTTTTTGCTCTGGCCAAAAGCGAAAAAGGCTTTGATCCGGCTATGCCTGGGCGGCTATTTGATGCGATTCTGGTGGATATCGATCATGCACCCGATGATTTGCTCGATGCCCGCAGCACGAATTTCTATCAAGCCGATGGCCTGCGGGCAGTGGCATCCCATCTGAAGCCGGGCGGGGTGTTTGGCCTATGGTCGAATGATTTGCCCGATGATGCCTTTACCGCGCGGCTCAACACTGTTTTTTCCAAGGCCTGGGCCGAGCCGGTGACATTTCATAATCCACTGCAAGACAAACCCTTTACCCAAACCGTTTATCTCGCGGAATCATAAGGGCCTTAAAACGGCCTTCCGATCCTCAAGGGGCACCCTCGGTGCAAATCATTGCCGAAAGGGCATGAGGGCGCTTATGCTGATGGTCTGATCCTGCTCTTACGTCCTCCGGGTTCCTGATCGTGGAACAGGGGGCCTTCATTTTGAAAGGTTGTTTATGTCTTTATCCTTGCAGGTTTTATATCCTCAGGCTGAGGGAACCCACTTTGATCACGCCTATTACAACAGCACGCATATGGCGATTGTCGCCAGGCAGATCGGCGCCCAGATCGAAAGCACCATGGTGATCAAGGGCCTGGCCGGTGGCCCTGATACGGCACCGCCCTTTCATGCCATTGCCACCATCCGCTTTGCCGATCAGGCCAGCATGGATGAAGCCATGACCAAAATGGGCCCGGCGGTGGCCGATATCCCCAATTTTTATAATGGAACACCATTGACCATGATCGGTGAAATCGTCGGCTGATGAGGCGGCAAAGCCACTCTCCCCAAAAAAACCCCGATGAAGAGGTGAAACCGTGACGTTTGATGCCGGGCCGTGCCTTTTGGCGAAGGCCGATGATCGCGCTTTTGAAGATTGTCTGGCGATCCGGGCGTTGGATCAGGCCGGTTTTGAGCAGTGGCTTCAAACCGCCCCGCCATCGAGCCGGGCATGGGTGGAGCGGCATCAATTCCGGCCCCAGAAAGGCGCGGTGCTGATGCTGCCCGGAGCCACGGATTTCGCGCCGGTCATTCTGGTGGGCTTGGGTGAGGCTGGCAGCCTTCAAGGCCCCGATCCCTGGGGCTGGGCGCTGGTGGCCGAACGCTTACCGCCGGGATGCTATTTCATCGATGGGGATATGCCGCCCCAGGCCCAGATGATGGCCGGGCTTGGCTGGGCTTTAGCCCATTATCGCTATGATCCCTATCTTCAAAATCAGCCGGATCGCCCGCTCAGGCAATTGATCATTCCCGATGCAAAAGCGCGGATCGCGGCCATCCGGGATGCGAAAGCCATCGCCTTGGTGCGTGATCTGATAAACAGCCCCGCCAATGATATGCTGCCGGGCGATCTGGAGCGGGTGGCCCGCGATCTGGCGAAAAGCTGGTCGGCGGATATCGAGGTGATCTGCGGCGAGCAGCTTTTGGCGCAGAATTTCCCCACCATCCATGCGGTTGGCCGGGCATCGAGCGATGCGCCGCGTCTCATCGATATCCGCTGGGGGTCGCCCGATGCGCCCCGCCTCACTTTGGTGGGAAAGGGTGTGTGTTTTGATTCGGGGGGGCTGGATATCAAACCCGCGAGCGGGATGCGCCTGATGAAAAAAGACATGGGTGGTGCTGCGCATGTTCTGGGGCTGGCCCAAAGGATCATCGATGATGATCTGCCCGTGCGCCTGCGGGTGCTGATCCCGGCGGTGGAAAATGCCATCGCGGGCAATGCCTTTCGCCCCGGCGATATTCTGCGCACCCGCAAGGGATTGTCGGTGGAGATTGGCAATACCGATGCCGAAGGGCGGCTGGTTTTATGTGATGCGCTGGCCTGGGCCTGTGAGGAAAAGCCCGATCTTTTGCTCGATTTTGCAACGCTGACCGGGGCGGCGCGGGTGGCTTTGGGGCCGGATCTGCCCGCTTTATTCACCGCCGATCATGCTCTGGCCGAAAGCTATGCCAAAGCCGCGATCCACACGGGTGATCCCTTGTGGCGGCTGCCTTTATGGGATGCATATCTCGAATATCTCGATAGCTCCATCGCCGATATTGCCAATGCGGGCGATAGCCCCTTTGCCGGAGCCATTACGGCGGCGCTTTATCTCTCGCGGTTTATTGAAAAAGGCCAGTGCTGGGCGCATTTCGATGTCTATGCTTGGGCGCAAAAGCCCCGCCCCGGTCGCCCGATGGGGGGGGAAGCGATGGCCCTGCGTGCCAGTTTCGAGGTGATCAAAAACCGCTATACCGCATCCTGACTTGCCTTTTGAGCCAATTTTGTTACGCTATCCTAATGAATATGGGGTGATAGGATCAGATCTTGGCACAACAGAATTTGGCTGATGTTTTGGGGCTTTGGCACCGTGCTTTGGTCAGCAGTGTGCGCCATGATGCGCCGGATCTCACCACCCGGCAGATGGCCATTCTGCTCAGCGTTTATACCACCTCGCCGCCACATACCGTGCGCGGGCTGGCGGCTGAACTGGGGGTTGCAAAACCTGTGATCACCCGGGCGCTGGATAGTTTGAGCGTTCATGGCTATCTGAAAAGAAAGCGCGATGAAAAAGATCGGCGCAGCGTTCTGGTGCAACGCACGGTGAAGGGGGCTGTTTATCTCAGCGAATTTCGCGATTCGGTGGTTCGCGCCGGTGAGCCGCAAAGGCCGCAGGCAGATCACTCCGCACAAACGGCAGCACAGGCTTTGTAATTCTTTTGAAGATGGACCCCCGTATAACCCCGGCCCGCCCCGATCTTGCGGCCTCTGCCTTGAAAGATAAGGTGAAGGCCCTGCGCTATGCAGAAGGGCACACGGCGATCATAATCAAAGGCAGCACGGCCCTGCGCGGCAGCCGAAACAGCCGTGGCAAGCAGATGACCGAGCTTTTATTTGGCGAGCGGTTTACGGTTTATGAAAATCGCGTGGGCTGGATCTGGGGGCAATCTCAACGCGATGGCTATGTGGGCTATGCCACCGCCAAGGCTTTCAATATCGATCTGCCGCCTGAGCCAGCGCCGCCCAGCCATATCATCATCAGCCTGTTTGCCCATCTTTACAGTAAGGCCGATATGAAATCGCCGGTTCTTGGCCTGCTGCCCATGACATCCCTTTTAAGCCTTGATGATCTAAGCGCATGCGGCCGATTTTATCATGTGGTGGAATGTGATGGCTGGATCAGCACCCGGCATGTGGCGCCCCTTGATGGCCCTTATGAAGATGCGGTGCTGGTTGCGGAACGTTTTTACGATGTTCCTTATTTATGGGGGGGCAAAACCGCCAGCGGTATCGATTGCAGCGGTCTTGTTCAGGTCTCGATGGCTCGGGCCGGATTTGATCTGCCGCGCGATAGCGATCTGCAATATCAGGCGATATTGGCCAAAGGCTGGTCCCCGCAAAGCCTTGAAACCGCCCGTCGGGGTGACCTCGCGTTTTTTCCCGGTCATGTAGGGATCATGCTGGATCAGGAAACCCTGCTCCATGCCAATGCCACTTTCATGGCCGTCACCGCCAATCCCATCGAAGATGTGATCGGCTGGGTGGGCAAACATCATGAAGCACCGTTTCGCGGGCTGTTCCGCCCCCCCAAACCCGCCGGATCATAAAAGCCTGATCATAAAAAAAGGGGGGCCCATCTTCGGGCCCCCGCATCTCCATCCACTTGAAAGCTCGGCTTATTCCTGAGCCGCCTGATCTTCTGCGGCTTCTTCATCTGCGGCTTCTTCATCTGCGGACGCTTCTTCTGCGACCGGCAAGGGCTCGGGGTCATCCGCCTGCATACGCAAAAAAGCAATCAGATCAGCGCGTTCCGTTTCCTTGCGGACCCCGGCAAAGGCCATTTTATTCCCCGGAATCGTGCTTTTGGGATCGAGCAGCCAAGCATCAAGGCGCTCATAGGTCCAATCGCCTTCATGATTTTGCAGGGCATCGGAATAGCTAAAGCCATCCACATGCGCAATCGATGCCCCCACCACAGCATAAAGATTGGGGCCGATCTTGTTGGCTCCGCCCTTATCATAGCTGTGACAGGCCGCGCATTTGGCAAAGGCACGCTGGCCCTTATCGACCGATGCATCAGCCAGCAACATGGCAAGGCTGGGGCCTTGTTCTTCCGGTGCGGCGGCATCAGCCGTTTCGGCTTCGGGCAGGGCCACGGCATAGGCCGGGGTTTCCGGGGCTTCAACATGAAACCGCCCTTCGGCCAGCATGGCGCTGCCCTTGACCAGCAAAAGCGAGATCAGGATCCCCGCAAGGATTTTGTTAATCGTCATCGTATCCACGAACTGTGCTCCTATACCCCAGTTTTTTAGCCAAAACATGTTGACCCAAACATGCTGGCTTAAACGTGCCAAACCCGCTCAATTTTGCGGCGCAAAGCTTAAACCGCCTGCCGCAGATCTGACAAGCCGCACCCTCTTTGGGCTGCTTTTATCCTGCGAAACCGCCCGATGCAATGCGACAGAACGTCAATATGACCGATAAACGCAAAAAGCGCCGGATGATCCACCCGGCGCTCCTTTCTGAATCAGGGCATCAAAGCTTAGCGCGCGGCGAAATAGGCATCCACTTCCGGGCCTTTTTCTGCCAAAAGCGCGGCGCATAAAGTGATCCGCTCCACTGTTTGGGCCAGTTCACGCGGGCCGCCTTCAAGGTCTTCAACCTTATTTTGGAAGAAGGCATCCACTTCGTTCGCCCGTTCGGTGGAACAAAAGCCCGCCCCCATATTGACGATGGCCCCTTTGCGCCAAGTGGGGATGCGCGGCAAAAGCACATCCATATTGCTTTGCATCCAGGTCCAGATGGCTTCGCGTTGGGCAGGCTCGCCGCTTTGGGTGAAGGCAATCATGGTGGCTTCATTATCCCGCAGGCGGGGATCGCCGATGATGCCGCGCATCATGTCCGCTACCTTATCATCGGCTGCGGAAGCAAGGGCCGAAAGCGCCCGCTGACGGAAGGTGGCATCCCGCGATGCCAAAGCCCGATCCAGCAGATTTTGCGCAAAAGCCGGGTCTTTATCGGCCACCGCCACGGTGAGAGCGGTGCCCACAAGGCCGGAGTCGATGGCCGCAGGGTCGAGGTCATCGGCTGCCAGATAATTTTCGATACGGCTGACTAAAGCCGCCCGCACCGCATCATCTTCGGCAAGGAGGGCCAAAGCCCCCACAAGGCTGGCGCGGAACAGGCTGCTATCGCCATCCTCACCCGCTTTGGCTTCAAGCCCCAAAGACGCCAGACGCTCGCTATAAAGCTGTTGGATCAGCGCCGCAATTCCAGCTTTCGCCGCGTCAGTTCCCGCAAGACGTTCCTTCATCAGGGCCAGATCCCCCAAAGGCTGGGTTGCGACTTCGCGATCAGACGCCGCAGCCAGAACAGGAAAGGCTTCGACCAGGGTTTCGGTGGTGGCATCACCAGACCGATAGGCCGCCGACAGGGAACTCAAAAGCGCCTGAGCTTCCCGGTCGCTCAACTGATTGAAATTCTCAAACAGTGCCGACCAGCCTTCATCTGAAAGCGCCATACGATAATAGCCAGAGCCCTGATCATTGGGCATCAGCCAGGCCGGGCATTGATCCATGGGCAGATCGACAGTGGCCTGTTCGGTGCTGAGCAAGGTGCAAATGCGGCTGCGTTCGTCCCCTTCGGCCCCAAAAGCCATACACACCGGAACCTGCCATGTGCGATTGCGATCCCCCTCAGAGCCAAGAGGGAAATAGCGCTGCTGCGACAGGGAAACCGTTGGATTGGCGCCATCGGCACAGCTTAATTCCGCCCGCACGATGGGAACGCCGGGCTGAAACAGAAAGCTGCGGAAAGCATCCACCACATCCGGGCGGCCCGATCCATCTGCCAAAGACGACAGAAAATCATTCACATCCGCCACATCATGGGCAAAACGCTGCATATGCAGCCGCACCCCTTCGCGGAAGGCATCTTCGCCCAGCCAGGCTTCAAACATCGCCAATACCCCGCCGCCTTTGCGATAGGTGATCCCATCGAAAGCGGTGGCGATATCATGGTTCGACAGGATCGGCTCCCGGATCTGCCGGGCGGTGCTGAGCGAATCAGCCCCCATCACCCCCAGCGCCCCACGGAAGGTTGCGGTGGCATATCCGCCCCCCGGAAAGGCCATATCAACGGCCTTGTTCCCCATCCATGTGGCAAAAGATTCATTCAGCCAGATATCATCCCACCATTTGGGGGTAACCAGATTGCCAAACCACTGATGCGCCAGTTCATGAGAATGAACCGAGGCATAGCGGCGCTTTTGCGCTTCGGAAACGGTTGTGCCATCCCCCAGCAAAAGCAATTGCTCGCGATAGGTGATCGCCCCCACATTTTCCATGGCACCGGCGGCAAAATCGGGCACCGCGATGATATCAACTTTGGGATAAGGGAAGGGAACATTGAAATAGGATTCCAGCGCATCAACGATAGGCTGGGTATTTTCAAGGGCATAGCCAAGCTGATCCCCCTTGCCCTTTGTGGCCACCCCGCGCAGGGGCAAAGGCCGGTCGCGCACATCATTGGGCGGCAGATCGCCAAAATCAACCACCTCCAAAGGCCCCACGGCAAAAGCGATCAGATAAGTAGGCAGGGGCGGGGTGGTGGCAAAGCTGCGGGTGACCAGCCCATTTTCAGGATCGGTGACAGCGGTTTGCGGGGTGGCGGTGATCACCACATCATCGGCTTTGGCTGTGACCTTGATATCAAAAGGCGTTTTAAACACCGGCTCATCAAAGCTCGGGAAAGCCAGCCGCGCCGAAGTCGCTTCAAATTGCGTAAAGGCATAAGCATCGCCCCCGTCGCTCACCTTATAAAGCCCTTCAAGGGCGCCATTGAACGGGGCATCATAAACAAAATGGAGGGTTGCAGCCCCAACGGGTGGCACCTGATCCAGATCAAGACGCGCAATGCCGGTGGCATCCACCTGTTCATAGCTGGCCTCAATCCGCTGCTCGCCGGTTGTCAGCCACACATCCTCAACCGTCAGATCATTGCCATGCAAAAAAATCACCGATGCGGGCTGATTGATGGTGATATCAATGCCCACACGCCCGGAAAAGCGCTCTTCTTCCGGCAGAATGGTGAGATTGAGGCGATAATGTTCGGGCACCACCGCCATGCCAAGCTGGCCGGCGGGGATCGCATCCGCGACCTTTTCTGCTTTGTTTTCAGGGCCCGATCCGGTTTCGCCCTCATTGCCACAAGCGGCCAGGGCCCCAAGGCCCATAAGCGCCATGGTTGTATAAAATGTGCGCATGATGCGCATGTGCCGTCTCCCGATGCTTATTGGTATTTTGACTGTATCGAACCATAATATCAGTGATTAGCGTTCGTCCAGCCATCTTCTGAGCAAATGATGGGCGATGGCAATGGATTGGGGAAGAACGAGGCTTGGATTCGTTCCCATCAAGGCCGCCGTCACCTCATCACGATGAAACCAGCGGACATCTTCCAGCTCTTCTCGATCCATCACGATCTGATCATCCAGGGCTTCGGCCAAAAATCCCAGCATCAGATTCGAGGGAAAAGGCCAGGGCTGACTGCCCACATACTGCACCCCGCCGATTGTGATGCCTGCTTCTTCATGAACTTCACGGCGGACCGCGGCTTCAAGGCTTTCGCCCGATTCCACAAAGCCCGCCAGCGCCGAATACATGCCCGCCGGAAAGCCGGGCTGTCGCCCCATCAGGCAATGATCGCCGCGCACCGCCAGCATGATCGCCACCGGATCGGTGCGGGGATAATGCTCGGTTTCACAGGCCGCGCACCAGCGCTGATAGCCGCCCCGCCGCGATTCTGTCGGGGCACCGCAGCGGGCGCAGAAACGATGATGGCGGTGCCAGACCAGAATGGCCAGCGCCTGGGCGGCGATCCCGGTGGTCCCCTGATCATGGCGGGGATCGCTTAATTGTAAGGCCAGTGATCGCCCATCGATGAAAAAAGGTGATGGGGATGCCGGGCCCATAGCATCCGGCAGAACCCAGTCATCCGGGGCGCGGATGGCAAAAAGCGGGGTTTGGTCGGGGTCTACGCCCAAAAACACAAGATCAGCCCCGGCTTTGATCAAGGGGGCGATCTGTGCCTGATCAAACAGGCATAAGCGGAGCGGAGGACCGGCATGAACGGCGATTTTCCCGGCCCGTATGGCCAAAAAACGCCCCTTTTGAGACGCGTCCTGCAGCCAGTGTTCGTCACCGCGGCGATTTTCACAGCGATCAAGAGGATTGCCGCAATAGGCGATGCGCAGGTCCGGGCGATAAAGAGATGCGGATTTCATCTGCCTGTGATGCCATAGATCAGTCGCCAGACCAATCGTCCTTTAAAAAAAAGCGCTCGCAAAAAAACAACATTGGTCAATGAACCGAGATGGAACAATCCGACACCTTATTCCTGTGTGACAGTGTGTTGAGGCGATCAAGGCAGAGAGCACCAACACTAAGGAGGGGACCACATCGTGCGCAGCGATAAAGAGCACCTGCTTGATGAATATCTGGTGACGGCCGCCCGCGTAGGCGACCGACGGGCACTGGATCATCTGGTAGCCCGCTTCCATCCTCGGCTTTTGCGCCATGCCTACAGGCTTTTAGAACATGAAGCCATGGCGCAGGATATGGCGCAAGAAGCATGGGAGCAGATTGTGCGTGGTCTGGCACGGTTGGATGATGCCCGCGCATTTCCCGCCTGGGCCTATCGCATCGTCACGCGCCGCTGCGCCCGCGCTATTCGGCAATTGGAAAAGAACCGGACTGGCCAGAAAGCTCTGGCGGCCGAACCGACCCCGCTTGCCGATGCACCGCATGTTGATCAGGAGGCCGACAGCGCGCGCCAAACGAACATAGCCCGCGTTCTGGCGGCTTTGCAGACTTTGCCGGGGCCGCAAAAGGCCGCTTTGGCCCTTTTTTATCTGGACGATCTGAGCGTGGCAGACATTGCCATCGCGCTGGAAATTCCTGTGGGAACGGTGAAGACCCGCCTGATGCACGGGCGCTCGAAAATTCGCGACATCATGAAAGGATATGACGATGAGCAAGCTGGATGAGTTGATCGAAGACGCCCTGAAGCATGAAAACAGGACAGTGTCGGGCCACAGCCGGGAACCGGGATATTTCACGCAGGCCAAGGGGCTGTTTCGCGGCCCGCTCGGCTGGGTGATATGGCTGGTTAATCTGATGCAAATTTTTGCTTTCTTGGGCGGCGTTTATGCCTTTTGGCAGATGCTCATCGCGCCGGAAAGCGTTATGGCCGTGCGCTGGGGTGTGGGGACCATTCTTCTATTCCTGACCACCCTTTCAGGCAAAAGCTTCATGGGCAGCCATATGGAAGCGAATCGCATCCTGCGTGAAGTGAAACGGCTGGAATTGCGGTTGTCCTTAATGGAAACGACAAAAACCGACAGCAAAGCGGAATAAGGCCGCCAGAGAGAGGGGCATCCGCATCAACCATGTGCATCCCCTCTTGCATCATCGGCGCCAAACACGCATATAGCCCGTGGAAGCCGGTGCGGACGAACCATTCGCCAATCCGGTCAGGTCCGGAAGGAAGCAGCCGTAACGAATTCGGTCCGGGTCGTGCCGGTTTCCACCTTGACGATTTTGCCATCCTGCGGGATCTGCACGCAAAGATCGGTGGCCACAGGGGCGCGCTTTGCCATAAGATCGGCCCATCATCAGTCCAGAACAGGGTCGGCCCCATGAGCGATAACCGCGAATCCAATCCTGAGCCTAGCAATGTTCCCTATCGGGTTCTGGCGCGCACATATCGCCCGCAAACCTTTGAAGCCCTGATCGGCCAGGAGGCGATGGTCCGCACATTGGGCAATGCCATTGCCGCCGGTCGGCTGGCCCATGCCTTCATTCTCACCGGGGTGCGCGGCGTGGGCAAAACCACAACCGCACGGCTGATCGCCCGGGCGCTTAATTGCATTGGCCCCGATGGCAATGGCGGCCCCACCACAAGCCCCTGCGGCCAGTGCGATCCCTGCACGGCGATTGCCGCATCGCGCCATGTGGATGTCATCGAAATGGATGCCGCCAGCCGCACCGGCGTTGATGATATTCGTGAAATCATCGATGGCGTGCATTATGCGCCGGTGTCTGCCCGCTATAAAATTTACATCATCGATGAAGTGCATATGCTTTCGAAAAATGCCTTCAATGCCCTTCTCAAAACCCTTGAAGAGCCGCCTGCCCACGTCAAATTCCTGTTTGCCACCACCGAAATCCGCAAGCTTCCGGTCACTGTTTTATCGCGCTGCCAGCGCTTTGATTTAAAGCGGGTGGATGCGCAGGCGATGATTGCCCATCTGAAGGGCATTTGCGAGAAAGAGAGTGCCGAGGCCGATGAAACGGCGCTGGCGATGATCGCCCGGGCTTCCGAAGGATCGGTGCGCGATGCGCTTTCTTTGCTCGATCAGGCGATTGCCCATGGCGGCGGCGCGGTGCGCCTTGATGATGTGCGCGATATGCTGGGGCTGGCGGATCGGGCGCGGGTTCTCGATCTCACCAAAGCGGTGATGGCAGGCGAGTTGCCAGAAGCTCTCACCATCCTGCGCGGGCAATATGATCTGGGGGCCGATCCGGCGGTGGTGCTGGGCGATATGCTCGATCTCATCCATTGGCTGACCCGGCTGAAGGTGATGCCCGAAGCCGGGGAAACAAGCGCCCCCGAAGCCGAGCGCCATCAGGGGGCCGAGATGGCCCAAAGCCTTGCCATGCCGCATCTGACCCGGGCATGGCAGATGCTTTTGAAAGGGCTGGATGAGGTGCGCCGTGCCCCCAGCCCGATTGCGGCGGCGGAAATGGTGCTGATCCGGCTGGCTTATGCCGCTGATCTGCCCAGCCCTGCCGATGTGATCCGGGCGCTGCAAAAAAATGATACCAAAAGCACTGATGCGGCCCCATCATCGGGCCAGACTTCGGCTCCCTCCTCAGCACCTTCCTCTGAAAACCAGCCCCAAAGCGCCCGCATTCTGGCCCTGAGGCCCGATCATCAGGGCGCGGGAACTGCCGCCGGTTCGCCGCCCCAACAGATGCCGCCCCAAAAGATGCAGCCCCGGCATGCCCCACCAAAAGATTTTGCGGCTCTGGTCCGCCTGTTTCATGCTGAAAAGGAAGGGGTGCTGGCAACAACCCTGAAAGATCAGGTGCGGCTGGTGGATTATCGCCCCGGGCGGCTGACGATCAATGTTTCAGACAAGGCCCCGCCCGATCTGGCGCGCCGGGTGCAAAGCTGCCTCCTTGCATGGACCGAAATGGCCTGGCAGGTGGTGATCAGCAATGAAGATGGTGCCCCCAGCTTGCGTGACAACGAACTGGAGCAGCAAAAACGCCAGCACGAAAATGCTTTGGCCGATCCCCTTGTCAGTGCCGTTCTCACGCAGTTTCCCGGGGCGAGGATCGTCGATATCCGGCCCCCCCATCGGATCGAACCATCGCTCGATGAACCGCCGGAGGGGGATGGATTTGATCCGTCCGATGGGCTATTTCCCGATGCGGGTTCATCGGATGATCTTTTGTTTCAAGGCCCGTCATTAAAGGGCAAGGAGAAGAATGCATGAAAAATCTGGGCCAAATGCTCAAGCAGGCACAACAGATGCAGCAGAAAATGGCCGATATGCAGCAGGTGTTAGACAGCATCGAGGTGACTGGCCAAGCGGGTGGCGGCCTGGTGCGGGTGACCTTATCGGCCAAAGGGGATTTGCGCGGCCTTCATATCGATCCGTCGCTGCTCAAGGCCGAAGAGGGCGAAATTCTCGAAGATCTGATCAAGGCGGCGCATCATGATGCCCGGCAAAAAGCACAAGAGCGCAGCCAGGAAGAAATGAAAAAAATCACCGGAGGGCTGACCCTGCCCGAAGGCATCCAACTGCCTTTCTGAACAGCAGATGCCTGATCGCTTCACTCCTCCAGCCGCGCCGGTTGGTATCGATGGCCTGATCGCTTTGCTGGCGAAATTGCCGGGCCTTGGCCCGCGTTCGGCGCGTCGGGCGGTTTTGCAGCTCATCAAAAAGCGCGAAGGGCTGATGCAGCCTTTGGCCCGGGCTTTGGCAGATGTCGCCGAAAGCATCAAAATCTGCGGCCAGTGCGGCAATGTGGATGTTGTCGATCCCTGCGCCATCTGCCGCGATCCCCGCCGGGATGCCGGGCTTTTATGCGTCGTCGAAGATGTTGCTGATCTGTGGGCGCTGGATCGGGCTGGATTGTTTCGGGGCCGTTATCATGTTTTGGGGGGTACCTTATCGGCGCTCGATGGGGTGGGGCCTGATGACCTGTCGATCCCGGCCCTGATCGCCCGGGCCCAAAGTCCCGATCTGCAAGAGGTGATCCTTGCCCTTAATGCCACGGTCGATGGGCAGACCACGGCCCATTATATCACCGATCGGCTGGCCGATTGCGGGGTTGAGGTTACCGCCCTTGCCCATGGCCTGCCGGTGGGGGGCGAGCTTGATTATCTCGATGATGGCACCCTGGCCGCTGCCTTGAAGGCCCGCCGAAAATTCTGAGCGGCTGGCTCAATCTCATTCGATGCTCCGGATCAAGCCCGGGGCCACAAAGAAGAAAAATCAGGGCCAGCGATCACAGATGATCCTGTAGCATGGCCACCAAAGGCAGATCGGCGGCGGGCATGGGATAATCCCCCAAACGCTGGGGCCGCACCCATTTCAGATCCTGCGCCACCAGGGGTCGGGGCAGGCCATCCCAATTGCGGATCAGAAACAAGGGCATCAGCAGATGAAAATCTGCATAGGAATGGGATGAGAAGCTGAAGGGCAACATGCACGATGGGCACACATCGATGCCCAGCTCCTCATAAAGCTCCCGCGCCAGGGCGGCTTCGGGGATTTCTCCCCCCTCGATCTTGCCCCCGGGAAATTCCCACAAACCGGCCATTGCCTTGCCTTCCGGTCTTTGGGCGATGAGCACCCGGCCATCGGCATCGATCAGCGCCCCGGCCACCACCTGAATGATCGGCAGGCGACCGCTGAGATCAATCGGCCGTGGGGGGCAGCTTTTGGATGATGCGGGCGCAGCCGCAGATGACGATCCCATATCAGCCCCTTCTCACGTCTTTGATTTTCATCGAATTGTTCGTTTAACGACATGGCAAGGATTGCTTGTCAGATTAGGCATCATGACACAGCACTTTGCAGATTTGCAGGTTTTTCTGGCCCGCCTCATTCATGACAGGCGCGGCGTCACCATCCTTGAATATGGGCTGATTCTTGCGGTGATGTCTTTGGTGATTCTGGCCGTTGCCTCGCTTTTCGGCAGCGAGGTCATTGATAATTTCAATGCCTTGTCCGGCGCGGTGGAGCAGGCGGACGCCAGAGGGGATGAAACGGCACCCTGAAGCCCCGATTCCGTCTTTTGTCGCGTGCGAAAAATCAGCGGCCGGCATGCGCCGTTCTGGGGGGCGCCACCTGCTCTTGATTGCGATCCAGCATGGCTTTGCGCACGGCGGCGACCTCGCGGCGCATGGCTTCCAGTTCATCATGCTGGCTGTGCTCTTTGGGCACGCGACCGCTTAACAGCGCTTCATCAAGGGCGCATTCCACTTGTTGCAGCAAGATCAGATAGGCATCGGATGGCTTGGTCATGATTGTTTCACCTCCAGACAGATAAGCATGTCGGTGCTCTCCATTCAAAAGCCGTGCCAGTTTTGAATGGGTCTGAAAATCCGCCTGAAAGTGGCCGATTGGGGATGCCGGGCTCATATCCATGGGCCAAAAAGGCGACCCGCAAGGCAAAGACTGCCGATCCACCCGGCACCACCCGGCAGAGAGTTCCCCCTAAAACATGATAGCCAGACCATGAGACTAGAGCATTTTCCGATCAAAGTGGATCGGATCAAATGCTCTAAATATTTGTTTGAACGCGATTTCCTTGCCGCGTCGTGATCCCACTCCGCTCGAAATCGCTCTAGGGCTTTGAGGGTCGCCGCCCTTCAGCTCCGATAATCGGCATTGATCGAAATATAGCCATGGGTGAGATCACAGGTCCACACCGTGGCCGCGCCTTCGCCCACCGCCACATCCACATGGATCGCGATATTTTGCCCGCGCATATGGCCGGCGGCGGCGGCTTCGCTATAATCGGGATGGCGGGCGCCTTCTTCGGCCACAAGCTGATCGCCGAGCCAGATTTTAAGCCGGTCCCGATCCGCCTTTTGCCCCGATTTTCCCACCGCCATGATGATGCGCCCCCAATTGGGATCGCTGCCGGCAATGGCGGTTTTGATGAGCGGTGAATTGGCGATGGCAAAGCCGATGATCTGAGCGGCAAACTCGTTCTCTGCCCCCGTAACCTTGATGGTGATGAATTTTTGCGCCCCTTCGCCATCACGCACCACCTGATGCGCCAGATCGATGAGCACGGCCTTCAACTGGCGGCGGAAATCATCGAGTCGGGGATCATCGGCGCGGCTGATGGGGCTGTGGGTCACGCCACAGCCGCTGGCCAGCATCAGGATGCTATCGCTGGTCGAGGTATCGGAATCAACGGTGATGCGATTGAAGCTTTGGCCAACCGCTTCGCGCAGCAGATCGATCAGCGCATCGGGAGCAATGGCCGCATTGGTGCAAATAAATCCCAGCATGGTGGCCATATCGGGCTGGATCATCCCCGATCCCTTGGCAATGCCGGTGATCACCACCTCATCCCCATCGATGCGGGCGCGGGCCGAAGCGCCTTTGGGAAAGGTATCGGTGGTGGAAATGGCGCGGGCCGCCTGTTCCCAATCACCGCTGTTGAAAGCCAGCCCCGGCAAAGCGGCCAGCAAAGGCGCTGGATCAAGGGGTTCGCCAATCACTCCGGTGGACGCCAGCGCAATGGCATCGGGGGTGCAGCCAAGATGGGCGGCATAGGCACGGGCCAGCGTTTCATTGCACAGCGCCCCGGCTTTGCCGGTAAAGGCATTGGCATTGCCCGCATTCACCAGAATCCCGGCCAGATGGCCCGCCCCATCGGGCAGCACGCTCTTGCACCAATCCACCGCCGCCGACGGCATGAGCGAGCGGGTAAAAACCCCGGCCGCCGGGATCGGTTTTTCCGCGCGGATGGCCAGCAGATCGACCCGCCCCTTATAGCGGGCACCGGTTTCAGCCACCGCAAAAGCGATGCCCGGAACGGGGGGCAGATCGGGAAAATGATCGGGTGCCAAAGGCGAACGGGCAAGAACGGCCATCGATGATCCTTTAAAGTCATGCACAAGACCCCGGAAGATGCGCGATGATGCGGCGAAAATCCGCCCCTCACACGCCGCTGTCACATGCCGGGATATAGGCTTTTATCAGCCTTCTTTGGTCTTTTGAAAGGGCGAAATCAGGCGATCAAATAGCCCCTTCATGGCAGGGCTTTTGCGCGGCTTGGTTGACAGGCTCTGATGCCCCGCTTATTTCCACAGGCACTGTCTGTCAACGTCAATGGCTTTTCCGGTCAGGGCAGCTATCTTCAAGGCTGTTCAAAACGGCAAAAAAGGCGGATTGGCAGATGGGTTTGGGTTCAGGTCCGGCCAAAGCTGAGCAGGATCGATAACAGTATGGCGCACAGCGATGATGATTTGCGTCTTTCAAGGGGTTGCACATGATGGGTTTCGGCGCTTTTGCCAAAAAGATTTTCGGCTCGCGCAATGACCGGATCGTCAAGGGGCTGATGGCCCGCGTGGCGGCAATCAATGCCCTTGAGCCTGAGGTTGAAGCCCTTACGGATGAAGCGCTGATGCAGCGCACTTCGGATTTCCGGGAGCGATTGGCCAAGGGCGAAACCCTTGATCAGATTCTGCCCGAAGCCTTTGCCACGGTGCGCGAGGCGGCGCGGCGCGGCTTGGGTCTGCGCCATTTCGATGTGCAGATGGTCGGCGGCATGGTTTTGCACAATGGCGATATTTCAGAAATGAAAACCGGCGAAGGCAAAACCCTGGTCTCCACCCTTGCCGCCTATCTCAATGCCCTCGAAGGCAAAGGCGTGCATATCGTTACGGTCAATGATTATCTGGCCCAGCGCGATAGCCAGTGGATGAAAAAGGTCTATGACCGTTTGGGCCTTAGCGTGGGGGTGATCGTCAATGGCCTTGATGATCAGGAGCGCCGGGTCGCCTATGCTGCCGATATCACCTATGGCACCAATAATGAATTCGGCTTTGATTATCTGCGCGACAATATGAAATATCGTCTCGATCAGATGGTGCAGCGGCCCTTCAATTTCGCCATCGTCGATGAGGTTGATTCCATCCTGATCGATGAGGCCCGCACGCCCCTGATCATTTCCGGGCCCACGGAAGATAAATCCGATCTTTATCTGAAAATCGATCGGCTGGTGCGCCGTCTTGAAGAGCAGCATTATGAAAAAGACGAAAAGAACAAGACCATCGCCCTCACCGAAGCCGGCGCCGAGCATATCGAGGAGATTCTCCGCGATCAGGGGCTTTTAAAGGGCGATAATCTTTATGATTATGAAAATACCACCATCGTCCATCATGTGGATCAGGCCCTGCGCGCCCGGAAAATGTTCGAGGCCGATACCGATTATATCGTAAAGGATGGCAAGGTCGTCATCATTGATGAATTTACCGGACGGATGATGCCCGGTCGGCGCTGGTCGGGCGGGCTGCATCAGGCGGTCGAGGCAAAAGAAGGGGTGGAGATTCAATCGGAAAACCAGACTTTGGCTTCGATCACCTTCCAGAATTATTTCCGCATGTACCCCAAGCTTTCGGGGATGACCGGCACGGCGGCCACGGAAGCGGCGGAATTTGCCGAGATTTACGGGCTTGATGTCATCGAGATTCCAACCAATCAGCCGGTACGTCGGGCCGATGATCATGATGAATTCTATCGCACCGCCGATGAAAAAAACCATGCCATTGTCGAAGATATCCGTGATTGCCAAAAGCGCGGCCAACCGGTGCTGGTGGGGACGGTTTCCATCGAGAAATCAGAACAGCTTGCGGCGCTTTTGAAGAAAGGCAAGATTAAGCACAATGTGCTGAATGCCCGCTATCATGAACAGGAAGCCAGCATCGTGGCGCAGGCCGGACGCCTGGGCGCGGTGACCATTGCCACCAATATGGCCGGTCGGGGTACCGATATTCAATTGGGTGGCAATCTTGAGATGCGCATTCATGATGAAACGGCGGCCCTCGATGATGAAAGCAAGCGCGCCGAACTGATCAGCCGCATCACCGCCGAGATCGAGGCGGAAAAGGCGAGGGTTCTGGAGGCGGGCGGCCTTTATGTGATGGGCACCGAACGCCACGAATCACGGCGCATCGATAATCAGCTGCGCGGACGGTCGGGGCGGCAGGGCGATCCGGGCCGGTCGAAATTCTATCTGTCCTTGCAAGATGACATGATGCGCATTTTCGGGCCGGAACGCATGGATTCGATGCTGGTAAAGCTCGGCATCGAGGAAGGCGAGGCGATTGTCCATCCCTGGCTCAATCGGGCCATCGAAAAAGCGCAGGAAAAGGTGGAAGCCCGCAATTTCGAGATGCGCAAGCATGTCTTGAAATATGATGATGTGATGAATGATCAGCGCAAGGTCATTTTCGATCAGCGCCGGGAAATCATGGATCTCGAAGATGTGGCGGAAACCGTCAAGGGCATGGGCGAAGATACCTGTTTCCATCTGATCGAAAGCCATTGTCCGCCGAAAACCTACCCTGAACAATGGAATATCGAAGGGCTGCATGTGGATGTGCGGCGGATTTTGTCCCTTGATCTGCCGCTGGCCGAATGGGCGGGCGAAGAAGGCATTGATCGCGACAAGATGACCGAGCGCCTTGAAACCGCGCTGGAACGGCATCTGGCCCAAAAAGCCACCCATTATGGGGCTAATGTCTGGCGGCAGGTGGAAAAAAGCCTGCTTTTGCAGATCATCGATCAGGAATGGAAAGATCATCTGGGCAATCTGGATTATCTGCGCCAGGCGGTGAATTTGCGCGCTCTGGCCCAGCGCAATCCGCTCAATGAATATAAGACCGAAGCCTTTTCCATGTTCGAGGCGATGCTTGGCCATGTGCGGGAATCGGTAACGCAGATGCTGTGCCATGTGGAATTGCAGCGCCCCGAAGCGCCGCCCGAACCCCAGGCCCCCCAGCAGATGAACACCCGCCATGATGATCCCCATACCGGTCGCAATCTGGTGGATGATGGCGGCCATGCCGGGCGGGTGGTGAATGCCGGCGGGACGATTGCCGCGCGGCAGCCGGCGGCCCAGCCCGATCCCAATAATCCGGCAAGCTGGGGGCGGGTGGCCCGCAATGCACCATGCCCTTGTGGTTCGGGCAAGAAATACAAGCATTGTCACGGCGTTTTGTGATCGCAGCATGCCGGGGCGGCGATACCGGGATTTTTTGCCGGAAATGCCAGAGGGTTTTTTGCCTGAAATGAAAGAATTGCCCGTCCCTTGCTTGCACCTCAAAATCCCGTGTGCTAAGGGGTGCGCGCCCGACTGAGGAACATCTGTGTGATGGCCGCTTTGTGCGCCGGTTCGCTTTGTTTCAAAAGATCGTGTATCCATAGCCTTATAATCAAGATTTCCACTTGAGGAATAAACCGTTGCCCGCAGAAAAAGCGATCGTATCAGGATTGTCCGGCCGTTATGCCACGGCTCTTTTTGCGCTGGCCCGCGAGTCCGCCTCGTTGGAGGCGCTGGCCCGTGATCGGGCGCATCTCACGGCTTTTTTTGGTGAACAGCCGGGTTTGTTGTCTTTGGCGGCGTCCCCACTTTTGACCCGCAATCAGCAGGGCGCGGTGGTTGAAACTTTGGCGACCCGGCTTGATTTATCGGCTCTGATGAAAAAATTTCTCGGCGTTTTGACACGCAATCGTCGTCTTTCCATCCTGTTGGCGGTGCTGCGCGATCTCAGCGCACTGGAAGCCGATCACAAGGGTGAGGTGACGGCGGATGTCCGCGTGGCCAGAGCGCTGACCAAAACACAAATGACGGCTTTGGAAGCCCAATTGAAGTCGATTGCCGGGCGTGATGTGGCGATCAATGCGTCAGTGGATGAAAGCCTGATCGGCGGTCTCGTCGTCAGGATCGGCTCACGCATGATCGATAGCTCGATCGCCACCAAGCTCGACAGTCTTGAACGCGCCATGAAAGGGATTTGATGATGGACATCCGTGCGGCAGAGATTTCGCAGGTCCTCAAAGACCAGATAGCAGGCTTTGGTGTTGAAGCCGAAGTGTCTGAAGTGGGTCAGGTGCTTTCGGTGGGGGACGGCATCGCCCGTGTCCATGGCCTTGATAATGTGCAGGCCGGTGAAATGGTTGAATTTCCCGGTGGTGTGCAGGGCATGGCCCTCAATCTCGAGGCCGATAATGTGGGGATCGTGATTTTCGGATCGGATCGCGGCATTGCCGAAGGCGACACCGTGAAGCGCACCGGAACGATTGTGGATGTGCCGGTGGGGCGCGGTTTGTTGGGGCGTGTGGTGGATGCCCTTGGCAATCCCATCGATGGCAAGGGCCCGATCGAATCAAGCGAACGCCGCCGGGTTGAGGTGAAAGCGCCAGGCATCATCCCGCGCAAATCGGTGCATGAGCCGATGCAAACCGGGCTGAAAGCCGTGGATGCCCTTGTGCCTGTGGGCCGTGGCCAGCGGGAACTGATCATCGGCGACCGCCAGACCGGCAAAACGGCGGTGGCCATCGATACCTTCCTCAATCAGCGCCCCATCAATGCCGGGGATGATGAGTCGAAAAAGCTTTATTGCGTTTATGTGGCCGTTGGGCAAAAGCGCTCCACCGTCGCCCAGATCGTCAAAACCCTCGAAGAAAATGGCGCGATGGAGTATTCCATCGTGGTGGCGGCAACGGCATCGGAACCCGCGCCCCTGCAATTTCTGGCCCCCTATACCGGCTGCGCCATGGGTGAGTTCTTCCGTGATAATGGCATGCATGCGGTGATCGTTTATGACGATCTATCGAAACAGGCCGTGGCTTATCGCCAGATGTCGCTCCTGCTCCGCCGTCCGCCGGGCCGCGAAGCCTATCCGGGCGATGTGTTCTATCTTCATAGCCGCCTTTTGGAGCGCGCCGCCAAGCTCAATGATGATCATGGAGCCGGATCGCTGACCGCTTTGCCCATCGTGGAAACCCAGGCCGGTGACGTATCGGCCTATATTCCGACCAATGTGATCTCGATCACCGATGGCCAGATCTTCCTCGAAACCAATCTGTTTTATCGCGGCATCCGCCCGGCCATCAATGTCGGCCTTTCGGTCAGCCGCGTGGGGTCGGCCGCACAGGTGAAGGCGATGAAGCAGGTGGCCGGCTCGATGAAGCTGGAACTGGCGCAATATCGTGAAATGGAAGCCTTCGCCCAATTTGGCTCGGATCTCGATAAATCCACTCAAAAGCTGCTCAATCGCGGCCGTCGTCTCACCGAATTGCTCAAGCAAAAGCAATATTCACCGATGACGGTGGAAGAGCAGGTGGTCTCGATCTATGCGGGCACACGCGGCTTTCTCGATGATGTGGCCCCCGATGCGGTGTCGCGCTTTGAAGAAGAACTCCTGTCGCAGATTCGCTCCAAACATGGCGATCTTCTGGAAAAAATCCGCACCAAACAGGCGCTCAATGATGAGATCGAGACAGAGCTGAAATCCGTGCTCGGCACCTTTGCCAGCAAATTTGCATGAGCCACCCGATGATTTCGCCCGTTTTTCTGCTTGAAACAAGCACCCGTTAGGGGACAGCAATGGCCAGTCTCAAAGACCTTAGAAATCGCATCGCCAGTGTGAAATCGACACAAAAGATCACCAAGGCGATGAAGATGGTCGCGGCATCAAAGCTCAAGCGCGCCCAGAATGCCGCTGAACAGGCCCGGCCCTATGCCCAGCGCATGGATAAGGTGATGGCGGCGCTTGGGCAATCGGTGATCGGCCAGCCCGGCTCTTCGCCCTTGCTGGTGGGCAGCGGCTCGGATCACACCTGGCTCGTTGTGGTGGCCACATCGGAACGGGGCCTGTGCGGCGGCTTTAATACCAATATCGTGCGGGCCGCCAAGCGCCGGATCGATAGCCTTTTAGCAGACGGTAAGGATGTCAAAATCCTGTGCGTTGGTCGCAAGGGGCGGGCGCAGCTTCGGCGGTTTTATGGCTCTCGGATCATCGATGTGATCGATATGTCGGGGATGCGATCCGTGGGATTTGCCGATGCGGCGGCGATTGCCGAACGGGTGCGGGTGATGTTTGATGAAGGTGAATTTGATGTCGCCATCATGTTTTATGCCCGTTTCCAATCGGCCCTGACCCAGATCGCCACCGAACAGCAATTGATCCCTGTGCCCTTGCCCACCGTTGAAAACGGGGCGGGTGATCTGAAGGCCGGGGGCGATGCGGTTTATGAATATGAGCCGAGCGAAGAAGCGATTTTAGAAGATTTGTTGCCGCGCAATGTTTCGGTGCAGGTCTATCGTGCTTTGCTGGAAAATGCCGCCTCGGAACAAGGCGCCCGCATGACGGCGATGGATGCCGCTTCGCGCAATGCCGGGGATTTGATCGACCGTTTGACGATTGAATATAATCGCACCCGTCAGGCTGTGATCACCAAAGAACTGATCGAAATCATTTCGGGCGCAGAGGCGCTCTGACAGACGCGTTGGCAATTCGTTGCGGGACCGCGAGGAGAGAGAAAAGATGGCAAAAACTACCAGCAGTACGGGCCGGATCGTATCGGTCATCGGCCCCGTGGTGGACGTGAAGTTCGACGGTGATCTGCCGGCCATTCTATCGGCGCTGGAAGCCGATAATCATGGCACCCGGCTGGTGCTGGAAGTGGCGCAGCATCTGGGTGAAAATACCGTGCGCACCATTGCCATGGATGGCACCGATGGCCTCGTGCGGGGTCAGGAAGTGACCAATACCGGCGAGCCGATCATGGTGCCGGTGGGGCCGGAAACTCTGGGCCGGATCATGAATGTGATTGGCGAGCCCGTGGATGAGCGCGGCCCGGTGAACACCAAAATGCGCCTGCCCATTCACCGCGAAGCACCAAGCTTTGCCGAACAATCCACCGAGCAGGAAATTCTCGTCACCGGGATCAAGGTGGTGGATCTCCTCGCCCCTTATGCCAAGGGCGGCAAGATCGGCCTGTTTGGCGGCGCGGGCGTGGGGAAAACCGTGCTGATCATGGAATTGATCAACAATATCGCCAAGGGCCATGGCGGCTATTCAGTTTTTGCCGGGGTGGGTGAGCGGACCCGCGAAGGCAATGATCTGTATCATGAAATGATCGACTCCGGGGTTATCAATCTGGAAGGCGACTCCAAAGCCGCGCTGGTTTATGGCCAGATGAATGAACCGCCGGGCGCGCGCGCACGGGTGGCTCTGACCGGGCTGACCCAGGCCGAATATTTCCGCGATGAAGAAGGCCAGGATGTGCTGTTCTTCGTCGATAATATTTTCCGCTTCACGCAGGCGGGTTCCGAAGTCTCCGCCCTTTTGGGCCGCATTCCTTCGGCGGTGGGCTATCAGCCCACTCTTGCCACCGATATGGGGCAGCTTCAGGAACGCATCACCTCGACGCATAAGGGGTCGATCACCTCGGTGCAGGCGATTTATGTGCCCGCCGATGATTTGACCGATCCGGCCCCCGCCACATCCTTTGCCCATTTGGATGCCACCACGGTTCTGAACCGCGCTATTGCTGAATTGGGCATCTATCCGGCGGTGGATCCCCTTGATTCCACATCGCAGATGCTCGATCCCCGGATCATTGGTGATGAGCATTATCAGGTGACCCGCGATGTGCAGCGGGTTTTGCAAAATTATAAATCCCTGCAGGACATCATCGCCATTCTGGGCATGGATGAGCTTTCGGAAGAAGACAAGCTGACCGTGGCCCGGGCCCGGAAAATCCAACGCTTCTTATCGCAGCCCTTTCATGTGGCGGAAATCTTCACCGGCTTTCCGGGGGTTTTCGTGCAGCTTGAAGAGACCATCAAGGGCTTCAAGGCGATCGTGGCCGGGGAATGTGACGATATGCCCGAAGCGGCATTCTATATGGTTGGAACGCTGGATGATGCCAAGGCGAAAGCCCGCAAAATGGCATCGGATGCGGCCTAAGCCTTTGTTGCTGCGCCCAAAAGCAGAGAATGGAGTTTGCCATCATGGCTGAACTGATGAGCTTTGAACTGGTGAGTCCTGAACGCCTGTTGCTTGATCTGCAGGTGGCGCATGTGATCGTTCCCGGATCGGAAGGCGAATTTGGCGTGCTGCCCGGCCATGCGCCCTTGATGTCAACCCTGCGCCCCGGTTTGATTTCTGTTTATGAAGACGAACAAAAGCCGCCGCAGGTTTTTTTCCTCAAGGGCGGCTTTGTGGAAGTGAACAGCGAAGGGCTGGTGGTTTTGGCTGAAGATACCATCGATCCCGAAAGCATTGATCGGGCGCAGCTTGAGCAGGATATCAAAAACAGCATGGAAGATCTCAGCCTCGCCAAAGATGCTTTAGAGCTGGAGCGCGCGGAAAAGCGGCTGGCCTGGATGAAGCCGCTGCAGGAAATCCTTAAGCATTAAGGGGCTTTTGCCCTGGGTGGCGGGGTCACTTCCCATCAAAGATCATCCTGATAAAGTCATGCCTTGGCATGGCTTTTTCTTTTTATCGGGAACATGATAAGCTATGCATTCGTTTTTTTGTGAAGGCGCTATGGCGCTTTGATGACAAGGCTGCCCCGCAGGCCCGAATTCTATGATGGGCATCAAATGAGAATGGGCGACAGGTGAAAGAAACGCATGGCACAGCATTGGACATTGGATAGCATCGATTGGTCGGGCTTTGATCCCGATGCCGTATCGGATGATTTGCTGGCGGTGGTCAAGGCAGCGTCATTGGTCGAGGCGAATTCGGCCGATTATGTCACCTATTTATGCCGTGTTTTTCCCGATGATGCAGATTTTCAAGCCGCCGCCCGGCAGTGGGGCGACGAAGAAGCCCAGCATGGGGCGGCTTTGGGGCGATGGGCGGAAATCGCCGATCCCGCTTTTTCCTTTGCACAAAGCCTAGCCCTTTTTCGCGAAGGCTATGGCCTGCCCCTTGATGCCAGCGCATCGGTGCGCGGCAGCCGGGCGGGGGAATTGATCGCCCGCTGTGTGGTGGAATCGGGCACATCGTCCTTTTATTCGGCGATCCGCGATGCCACCAGCGAGCCGGTTTTGAAAGAGGTGTGCCGGCGCATCGCCATCGATGAGTTTTTTCACTATCGTTTATTTCAAAAGCATTTGGGGCGCTATAAATCGGGCGACCGCCTGAGCTTCATGGAGCGCCTGAAAGTGGCGCTGGGCCGGGTGCAGGAAGCCGAAGATGATGAACTGGCCTATGCGTGGTATGCCGCCAATATTCTGCCCCATGATCCCAAAGCGGTGTATGATACCAAGGCCAATGCCACGGCCTATTGGCGCAGTGCCATGGCCCTTTATCAGCGCCAGCATATCGATAATGCGGCACGGATGATCTTGCGGGCGGCGGATTTCAATGCCAATGGCCGCCTGGCCGATCTGGTGGCCGGGGCAGGATGGCATTTCGTGAAATGGCGGCGCGATAAGCTCGCCCGCACCGCCTGATCACCCAGTGGAGTCACTGCCCGGGGGTGAGGTGGGGTGGAATTGGCAAAAGCTCCTAAAGCTTATCTCGCAAACGACTACGGACAGCAGACCACCCCGCCCGAATTCACCGAGGGGGGTTGGAACCTTGCTGTGGTTCATTATAATAAGTTGCACGTAGAGCTAGCAAATGCATGAGTTTTAATTTTCCACTTTTTGATCCTTCCAATCTTTCCATCTATTTTGTCCCCGATGGAAGAAATAAGATTGCTGAACCTTGAGCCTGTACGAGATGTGTAACCCCGCGATATTTCTTGCTTGGAATACCAGTCCGGCTTACAAAAACAAGAAATGAAGGTTCATCCAATGGGCAAGCTTACCGGAAAAATTATCGAAGCTCAGGCCATAGAGGATGGGCTAGGCACAGCGCGGATCGGTGCCGAATTGAAGAAGCTGCGCATTCTGGCTGGCCTCACGCAAGGGCATGTTGCTGCGAGCATGGACGTTCAGCAAGCCTCGATCTCCAAGATTGAGAACGGCGGTGAAATATATCTCAGCACCGTGGAACGTTATGTCAAAGCCCTTGGTGCTTCGCTGCGTCTGAACGCGCATTTTCCAGTCGATACCCCGATTGCAGCTCGGCTGCAGAGTGTGCCTTTCGACATCGAGCCAGGGCACGATGACCAACTCATACTTCCAATTCTTGCAGACGAGCCATTCAAACCCCAACGCGACGTGGTGTTGTCTATCAAGCCGGTCTATTCCGAGAAAATCCTCACAGGTGAGAAGACGGTAGAATTGCGCCGCCGTTTTCCTGTTGCAGCTCCGCATGGTGCCTTAGCCTATATTTATTCAAGCTCGCCAGTTAAGGCGATGGTCGGCACCGCTTCGATCCGTGATGTCTTAAAGCTTCCAGTCGAGCAAATCTGGAATAAATTTGAAAGTAAGGCCTTTATCGAGCGGCCGTTATTCGACAAGTATTTTGAAGGATTGGATTATGGCTACGCGCTTGTATTTGATGATGTGAAATCATTCACCCGTCCGCTACCGCTTCACGAGCTTCGAGAGAAATTTGGCTTTGAGCCGCCACAGTCTTTTCTTTACGCCAAGCATGATCTGAGAAGGGCACTTCAAGATGAGCCATCAAGCGTATCTCATTGATACGAATATCCTGATTGAGCTCGAAGACAATCACACAGTTAAAGCAGCTTATGCTCGATTGCTCGCACTAGCGGCGACCCATAAGGTAGGCGTTTACGTTCATGAGGCTGCGATGGACGACATCGCCCATGATACGGATGCGAGGCGCCGTGAAATTTCCCTCAGCAAGATCCAAAAGTATCAGCTTCTGAAGAAGCAGCGCGGCTTGAAACGGCTCGATCTCGAAGAGGCCTTCGGACAGCTAAAGAAGCCGAACGATGTTGTAGATGCGACCCTTCTTGATTCGCTTGAGAAAGGCGCTGCAGACTTTCTTGTCACACAGGACAAAGGGCTTCATCAGCGCGCCCAGAAACGTTCGCCTGACCTTGCGCGGCGCGTCCTGTTTGTCAGCGACGCCGAGGAATTGCTCGTTCAGACCTATGAGCCGAAGCAAGTGCCGATCCGCCACGTTGGCGAGGCAGCAGCACATGAGATCGACAGATCGGACACATTTTTTGACAGCCTTCGAAAGGGCTATCCGGAATTCGATAACTGGTGGCGAGAAAAGTGCGTGAAGCAGCACCGATCATGCTGGGTGGTTTATGATAACGACCAGTTGGTGGGACTGATCGTTCGCAAAGACGAAGATGCATTGGATACTGATGCGGTCACGAAAGCCAATAAAATTCTCAAAATCTGCACCTTCAAGGTAGCGTCGGAAAGCCGGGGGGTGAAGCTCGGAGAGTTGCTTCTGAAACAGGTTCTTTGGTATGCTCAAACCAACAAATACGATCTAGCGTATCTGACGACATATGAAGAACATGTCGCTTTGATGCAGTTGCTGGAATATTATGGGTTTCGGAATTCGGGTCAGAACGCCAACGGCGAATACATCTATGAGCGAGATTTCTCCGCCGTGGTTCTTACACCACAAGATGACAAAAGCGACTTCGATCTGGCACGGGAGCACTATCCACGCTTTGTATTTCACGACAATACACCCGGCTTCGGCATTCCGATCAGGGAGGCATATCACGATACGCTCTTCCCGGACCTTTATAGCCCACTTCAGCCGGACCTTTTTGCTGGTGCGTCCCGCGCCGAGACGATTACAAGGCCTGGCAACACGATCCGAAAGGTGTATCTCTGTCGTTCCAAATCGAAGCTTGGGCCTGCAGGATCACTTCTATTTTTTTACAAAAGTACTTCGCGGAATCCCCCATCGCAGGCCATTACCGCTCTTGGCATTCTGGAAAGTGTGACGCCGGCCGGATCGACCAAAAAGCTCATGCAACTGACAGGCGGTCGGTCCGTCTATAGTGAGGAGCAGCTGAAGAAGTGGAAGGCAACGCCCGATGATCCCGTCAAGGTTATCAACTTCCTGCTGATTTCATATATCGAGCCGGCGGTGTCGCTTCAAGAGTTGCGAAGCATGGGTGTCATCAATGGCCACCCTCAGCAGTCTATCTACAGACTAAACCAAACGCTGACGGCAAGTCTGGTAAAGCGTGCAAATCTAAAGTTCGAAGTATGAACCAGCGGATCGTTGCGTTCACAGGTATTTCTGGCGTGGGAAAGACTACCTTCTTGTGCCGGCTAGCAAAGCTAGTTGATTTCCAGCACCTTACTGGCGGCAGCCTTATTGCCGCAGCTCGGCAGGTTCCATCAGAAGGCAGAGATGCCATTCGCTATTCTGACCTTGATGATAACCAGCGCCTTTTGATCGAAGGTTTCATTCTTACACGCGATCCAAACTCGAACTTGGTTGTGATTGACGGACACGTTGTCATTGACGATGGAAAAGGGCTGACGAAAATTTCGAGCGAGATTTTCAGGGCGCTTGGAGTTTCATTCATGGTACATCTGGAATCCGAGCCGGAACGTATTGCTGCCAATCGTGGAGCGGATACATCACGGTCTCGTCCGACTTATCCATCGAATGTTCTTAAACAGCACCAAGTGATTTCTCGTGCTCACGCCCAAGCCATCGCTGACATAATAGATGTCCCCTTCTTTATAGTCACGCACAAGGATATTGATCAGTTGGCCAGCCTTCTCATCGCCGAATAATCTATACAACTCTGAGGCCTTGCCATTCTCTAACAGGGAGAACAATCTGTGGGGCAGAAAAGACCGCCTTTGCAGCACTTTCAAAAAATCGTCTTAAGTGGCGGAAAATGACTTTCTGCCTTCCCTGACAAGCCTAAGATTCTATAAGCCTTCGTTTATATGACTTATACATACTCTTGGGCGAGTATGACCGTCAAGACAACCATCGGCTTCACCGACTGTCATCATGGTTTTCTGGCCGATCTGGTGGCCGGGGCGGGGTGGCATTTCGTGAAATGGCGGCGCGACAAGCTCGCCCGCACCGCCTGATCATCCAGCCTGTACCACGACCAAAGCCGCTGCCTTCAGCTTTGGCGCCTTCAGTGGCTATCGCTGTTTTCGGCCATCTCATCGGGGTTGCGGGGTGATTGGAAGGCTTTCGACCAGAACAGTCCATTCAGGAAAAGCTTGCTGGTACCCAGAAAAATTCCCCGGAAATTGACGGCATCGGCAATGGCGATGACGCTGCCCGCGCCCTTCCGTTCAGCCAGCATCATCGGGGTGCCTGCGATGTCCTTGATCCGGCGGTCTGAGGCATAGCCTGAGAGCAGCGGCTGTGTTTCCAGATAGCGGGCGATCTGGGCATAGGGATTAGCGGGCACCGCAAGGGTGCGGGTGATATTGCGATGGCTGGGGATCAGCCGATCAGAATAGCCAAAGGCCATGGGATGGGTGATATCGAGATCGCTGCCAAAAATCGCCCCGCCGATCACATCTTTCGCCTCGGCCACCGGGAAATCGGCATAATCAAGGCGCTTGGGGCCAGCCTCTTCCGCCTTGGCACCCCCCGTTTTCCCCTCTTTCGATTGGTCCTTGGTTGATGTGTCGGCGGCGGTCAAAAAGCTTTTCTGGGCCCACAGGGCGCCTTGGCGCAGAGCGATCAGGGTGCCACCCTCTTCGCTGATCCATTGGCCCAAACGCTGGGTGCTGCGTTCATCCAAAGCGGCGTTGCCGCCGGGCAGAATGATATGGCTATAGACCGACCAATCAAGGCCGCGCAGATCATCCTTCGCCCGCAAGGTGACCGGGATATGCATTTCATGATCGAGCAGGAACCAGGCTTCACCGGCTTCATATTTGCTGATGCCCGCATCGAAAAGCAAAAGCACCTTGGGCTTTTCTAGGCTTTCAAAAGAATTGCGACCCCCCAGATCGGCCCCCACCGTGGGGGTGAGGCCTGAGCTTATGGCATGAACCGCGATGCCCTCATCCGCCGCCACCGATGCCACGAGGCGATGGATAGCATCCGCCCCGTGATCCTGGCCCGCCAGCGGCACAAACAGGCTGCCGCGCGGGAAATCGACGATGCCCTTGGTGGTGATGGCGCTGAAGGGCTCAACAGCACCCCGCACCCGAAGCCCGGCATCGAGCAGACGATAAAGCGCCTTGGGGGCATAATGATCGGTCCATTCAAAACCATAGCCATAAGGGGCACGATCCGGCACCGGGGCGCTTTCGGCCTTCGCCATGGAGGGGGTGGGGGCGGGGGCGCCCATCAGATCATCGCGCCAATCTTTTCGATCAAGGGAGGCATGATCAAGATCATAGGCCAAGGGCAGGGTCCAGCCCGAAACATCATAGAAAACGGCTTCCTCAAAGCGGCGCACCCGCTCGAAAATGCCCTTGATCATGTGATATTGGGTTTGCGCCATGGGCACGATCACCGCTTCACCGGCGCGATAAGGAATATTATCGATGGTGATGGTGCGGGCCAGTTCATGGCTTTTGATCTGATGGCGCGCCAAAAGATCGGTGAAAAGCCGCATCCGGGCCTGATCGGGGGAGCTGTAAACCCAGCCTTTGATGGGATCATCCTTGGCTTTCGCCATGGCATCTTGATGAAATTGCGCCTGATAGGCCAGCAGATCGGGCTTCAGCCCCAGCGCGCCCCGGATCGATGAAAGCGATGTGCGGAAATGCTTGCGGATATTTTCGCCATGGGTGCGCAGGCCATTGGGGGTCTCGATCACGCCGCCACGGGCGGCCCCGGCCTCGAACAAAATGCCGATCGATCCATTGATATGGGGATAGGTTGATCCCTTGCCGATATAGTAATTATCAAAGCCTTCTTCGGTGAAATAAAGGGTGCCATCCTGATCAAGGCTTTTGGCATGATAGCCGGCCATTTGTTTCAGAAGATCGCGGGATCGATCCGGGATCAGGGGGTTTTTGCGTTGCGGCTCGCCGGGGTGGAAATAATAGGTCGAATTGGAACCCATCTCATGATAATCGACCGTGACATTGGGCTTCCACTCATGCCATTTGGCGAGCCAGGCCTTTGATTCGGGCTGGGTTTGCAACAACCATTGGCGATTGAGATCAAACCAGTAATGATTGGTGCGCGCATCCACCCATAAATCATGAGCAGCATGGGCAGGATCGGTGACCGGCACCACCGAACCATATTTATAAACATGATCAATGCGGCGGGAATGGCCATCGGGATTGAAGATGGCGGTGATCAGGATGATGCTGCCTTCAAGGCTTTGTCCTGTTTCCTCATCCTGCGCGGCGGCCAGATGATACACCACCGGAATGGCGGCATCCATGCCCGAGGCTTCGGCCCCATGCACCCCATAGTTCAGCCATGTCACCACCGGCATTTCGGGGCTGACTGTGGCACTATCGGGGCTGGTGCTCAGCGCCACATGGGCAGAGCGAAGGGCGGGAAGGCGCTGATGATTGGAGGGCGAGGTGATCACCAGAAATTCGATGGGCCGCCCTTCATGGCTGTGGCCGATGGTATCAATGTTGATGCGATCCGAAAGGTCTGCCACCCGGCGCAGATAGGCGACCATCTGATCATGGCGCACCGGCTGTGTGCCCAATTCATAACCTGAAAAGGCTTCCCAAGTGGGGATCGCCGGATCATAGCGCGCACCCTCGGGGGCGAAATAGGCCATGGGTTCGGCCTTGGCAGGGCTTGCGAGGAAAAGAGCGGGGCCGGCTTGCACCCCCATGATGATCAGGCTCAACAGGATGAAAAGGCGCTGAGCCGAGAGGGCGAGGCTGGGGAAAAGGCGCATATGGGGCGGTCCGTTCTTTTTTAAATCCCGATGGGCCCCATCCTAAACACCGCCCCCACCTCTTGCCAAGTGTGGGCCGCTTTTATAAAAGAGGGGCACAATCGATCATCAGGACAAAAGGGGCCGCAGATGGAGCTTTGGCATAATCCGCGTTGCAGCAAATCGCGCCAGACCCTCGCCCTTTTGGATGCGCGCGGCGTGGATCTGGTGATCCGGCGCTATCTGGAAACACCCCCCAGCGCCGATGAAATCGCCCATGCCCTGAAGCTGTTGGGGATGACCCCACGGCAATTGCTGCGCCGGGGTGAAGCCGCCTATCAGGATCTGGGGCTTGATGATCCCGACAAAAGCGATGAAGACCTCATCGCCGCCATGGCCGCCCACCCCATTCTGATCGAGCGCCCGATCCTGATCGGCACTGATCGCGCCGCCCTTGGCCGCCCGCCAGAGCAGGTGCTCGATATTCTCTAAAGCGATCAGCCGGTTTTTTTGAACCGTGCGGCAGGCTCATAGCCAAGATTGGGCGACAGCCATTTTTCGATCCGGGCGATCTCGACCCCGCGCCTTTTGGCATAATCCTCCACCTGATCCGGGCCGATTTTGCCAATCCCGAAATAATGGCTTTCGGGATGCGCCAGATAATAGCCCGAAACGCTGGAGGCAGGCAGCATCGCAAAGCTTTCGGTGAGATGAATGCCGGTGGCCTTTTCCGCATCGAGAAGGGCAAATAGCGCCGGTTTTTCAGAATGATCGGGGCAGGCCGGATAGCCCGGTGCCGGGCGAATGCCGCGATAGCCTTCCTTGATGATCTGTTCATTGCTCAGGGCTTCATCGGATGCATAGCCCCAGAATTCGGTGCGCACCTTTTCATGCAGCCGCTCGGCAAAGGCTTCGGCCAGCCGATCCGCCAATGACTTCAGCATGATCGAGGCATAATCATCATGGGCGGCCTTGAATTCGGCCAGCTTTTCTTCGATCCGGCCCCCCGCCGTGACCGCGAAACCGCCGATATAATCACACAGGCCGGTGGATGCAGGGGCGATGAAATCGGCCAGACAATCATTGCTGCGCTCTCCGCGCTTTTGCTGCTGCTGGCGCAGGAAATGCACCCGGGCGCGTTCTTTTGTGCGGCTTTCATCGTGCCATAAAATCACATCATCGCCATCGGCATTGGCGGGCCAGAAGGCGCATACGCCCCGCGCTTCCACCCAGTGTTCATCGATGATGCGCGCCAGCATTTTTTTGGCATCGTCAAACAGATTGCGGGCGGTTTCCCCGATGATCGCATCTTTTAACAGGGCGGGATAGGTGCCAGCCAGTTCCCATGTGCGAAAAAAGGGCGTCCAATCAATGCGTTCCACCAGATCGCCAAGCGGATAATTGTCGAGCACGATACGCTCCGGGCGCCGGGGTTTCGGTGCCGATGGGCCGTTCGACCAATCAAGGGCGGGGGCATTGTCGCGGGCCTGAGCAAGGCTGATCAGACGATCCACCTGGGGCCGGGCCAGGCGCTTTTCGCGCATGCTGTCATAGCTGCTTTTGGTTTCATCCACAAAGCGCTGCTTGTGCTGATCCGATACCAAGGTGCCCGCCACCCCCACTGATCGCGAGGCATCAAGCACATGCACCACCGGCCCATCATAGGCCGGGGCGATTTTCACCGCCGTGTGCATTTTCGATGTGGTGGCCCCGCCGATCAAAAGCGGCAGCTTGAAGTGCTGGCGCTGCATTTCCTCGGCAACCGTGACCATTTCATCAAGGGATGGGGTGATCAGGCCCGAAAGCCCGATCATATCGACTTTCTGCTCGCGGGCAGTCTCGAGGATGGTTTGCCATGGCACCATCACCCCCAGATCGATGACCTCGAAATTATTGCATTGCAAAACCACCGCCACGATATTCTTGCCGATATCATGCACATCGCCCTTCACCGTGGCCATCACGATCCGGCCTTTCGGTCCGCCCGCGCCTTCGGCTTTTTCAGCCTCGATATAGGGGAGCAGATGGGCCACGGCCTTTTTCATCACCCGCGCCGACTTCACCACCTGAGGCAGGAACATCTTCCCCGAACCAAACAGATCGCCCACCACATTCATGCCATCCATCAAGGGGCCTTCGATCACATCGATGGGGCGCGATGCTTTTTGCCGGGCTTCTTCGGTATCTTCCACCACGAATTTGTCGATCCCCTTCACAAGGGCATATTCAAGGCGCTTTTCCACCGCCACATCCCGCCATGAAAGATCTTCTTCCCGGCGCAGGCCGCCGCCTTTATAGCGTTCGGCCATCTCCAGCAGGCGATCGGTGGCATCGGGGCGGCGATCAAGGATCACATCCTCGACACAATCGCGCAATTCCGGCTCGATCTGATCATAAACGGCGAGCTGACCGGCATTGACGATGCCCATATCCATCCCGGCGGCAATGGCGTGATATAAAAACACCGAATGCATCGCTTCGCGCACCCGATCATTGCCGCGAAATGAAAAAGACACATTGGAAACGCCGCCCGATATGCGGGCATGGGGGCAGCGCTGTTTGATGATTTTCGTGGCTTCGATGAAATAGCGGGCATAGGGGTTATGCTCTTCAATGCCGGTGGCAACGGCAAAGATATTGGGATCAAAGATGATGTCTTCGGGGGGGAAGCCATCCTCGGTCAGTAATTTATAGGATCGTTCGCAGATCGCCACCTTGCGTTCGATGCTATCGGCCTGGCCATCCTCGTCAAAAGCCATCACCACGGTGGCCGCGCCAAAACGGCGGATCGTGCGGGATTGTTCCAGAAAGGGCGCCTCGCCTTCTTTCAAGGAGATTGAATTGACGATGGCCTTGCCGGGAACGCATTTCAAACCGGCTTCGATGATCGCCCATTTCGAGCTATCGATCATGATCGGCACCCGGGCAATATCCGGCTCGGTGGCGATCAGATTGAGAAAGATGGTCATCGCCTCTTGGCTGTCGAGCATCCCCTCATCCATATTGATATCGATGATCTGGGCCCCGTTTTCCACCTGTGAGCGGGCCACCTCCAGCGCTGCATCATAATCGCCATTCAGGATCAACTTGTTGAACCGGGCCGATCCCGTGACATTGGTGCGTTCGCCGATATTGATGAATTGTGCGGTTTTCTGGGTCATGCTGTGCGATCTGATTGCGTGAGGAACGATCCGGGCTACGCATCCATAGCCCGCAAGATGAAGAAAGGGCTGTGGCCCCGATGCATGGGGCGATCAGGCGACCATCGGTTCCAGCCCCGCCAGCCGCAATTTTGGCGCTGGCGATGGCGGGATGCGCGGCTTTTGATCGGCGATGGCCCTGGCGATGGCCCGGATATGATCCGGCGTGGTGCCGCAGCAGCCGCCCACGATATTCACCAGGCCATCGCGGGCAAAGCTTTCGAGCGACCCGGCGGTATGGGCCGGGCTTTCATCATAATCGCCCATATCATTGGGCAGTCCGGCATTGGGATAAACGCAGATCAGCGTTTCCACGATTTTGGATAAAGCCAGCACATGGGGGCGCAATTGATCGGCCCCGAAAGAACAGTTCATGCCTGCCGCCAAAGGCCGGGCATGGCGCACCGAATACCAGAAGGCTTCAACGGTTTGCCCCGATAGATTGCGCCCTGATAGATCGGTGATGGTGACCGCCAGAATGATCGGGATGTGCACATCATGGCTTTGGGACAATTCATCCACGGCCACAAGGGCGGCCTTGGCATTCAGGGTATCGAATATGGTTTCGATCAGCAAAAGATCGACCCCGCCTTCCAGAAGAGCGGCCGCCTGCTGTTTATACACATCTTTCATCTGATCGAAGGTGACATCGCGATAGCCCGGCTCATTGACCCGGGGCGATACCGAAAGGGTTTTATTGGTGGGGCCGATGGAACCGGCTACAAAGCGCGGCTTATCCGGTGTTTTCGCAGTCCATTCATCGGCGGCTTTGCGGGCGATGCGGGCGGCGGCCAGATTGATCGCCTCCACCTGTGCTTCCATGCCATAATCGGATTGGCTGATGCTGGTGCCATTGAAGCTGTTGGTGGTGATGATATCCGATCCGGCGGCCAGAAAATCCTCATGGATGGCTTGCATCAGGGCGGGCCGGGTCAGGCATAAAAGATCGTTGTCGCCCTTCAGATCCCGCGTCCAATCGGCAAATTGGCTGCCGCGATAATCGGCTTCCTTGAGCTTGTGGGATTGGATCATCGTGCCGGTGGCCCCATCGAGCAGCAAAATGCGCTCTTTTGCCAAGGCACGGATCTTTTGGGCGCTGTTGTTCAGGCGATTTTGGATCGACGGGTTCATCCGGTTTTATCCTTTGGAAGATCGGCAGTCCGCGCGGGCCTGATGCCCAGCATATGGCAGGTGGCATAGGTCAGTTCATCGCGGTTGAGGGTATAGAAATGAAAGCTGTTCACCCCGCCCGCCTGCAAGCGGCGGCACAATTCGCTGGCGACGGTCGCGGCCACTAAGCTGCGGGTTTGCGGGTGATCATCCAGCCCTTCAAACAGATCGGCCATCCAGCGCGGAACCGAGGCCCCACAGCTGGCGGCAAAGCGTTTGAGCTGTTCGAAATTGGTCACCGGCAGGATGCCAGGGGTGATTTCCACATCGATGCCATAAGATCGGACATGATCGAGATAGCGGAAATACTGATCCGGTTCAAAAAAGAACTGGGTGATGGCGCGGGTGGCCCCGGCCTCCACCTTGCGCTTCAGATTATCAAGATCGGCTGCCAGATTGGGGCTATCGGGATGACATTCGGGATAGGCGGCCACCGAAATCTCGAAATCGCCGATCTTTCTGATCCCGGCCACCAGATCGGCGGCATTTTCATAGCCCCCCGGCGTTGCCCGATAGCCGGTGGATGGATCAGGGGCATCGCCGCGCAGGGCTACGATATGCTTCACCCCGGCCTCTTTATAATCGTGAATGATGGCATCGATCTCGTCGCGGGTGGCCCCCACACAGGTGAGATGCGCCGCTGGCTTCAGGGTGGTTTCCGTAAGCAGGCGGCGCACGGTTTTATGGGTGCGTTCCCGGGTTGAGCCGCCCGCCCCATAGGTCACCGAAACGAAACGCGGCGCCAAAGGCTCCAGCATTTTCACCGCCGTCCACAGGCGTTCTTCCATCTTTTCGGTTTTGGGCGGAAAAAATTCAAAAGACACATCCACCGCTGACAGATCCCCGGTAAACAGGGGCTGCCCCAAAGGCTTTATCCAGGGCTGATGATGGGTCATAAGGCCGGCTCCAATCTTTTTGCGGCAGGCTGGGTTTGGGGTTTTTCCAATGTCCATAAGGTGACGGTGAGGGTGCCGCCATCCAGATGCTCGATATCAAAGGCCCGAAGCCCGGCGGATTGGGCCCAGCCCACCACCTCATCATCGGCGAACCCTAAGCGGCGATGCTGATGATCATCGCGCAGGTCTTCATGCTCATGGGGGGCGAAATCAACGATCAGCGCCATGCCGCCGGGGCGCAAAACCCGCGCCGCTTCCTTCAGCGCCGTGCCCGCATCTTCGGCGAAATGCAAAACCTGATGCAGGATGATCAGGTCCATGCTGTCATTGGCAAGGGGGATATCGTACATATCGCCCAAGCGCACCTGACAATGGCCGATATCCTTGGCGGCAAGGCTTGCCCGCGCCACGGTCAGCATTTCCGGCGAAAGATCGATCCCCAAACCCCGGCTGATATGGGGGGCGAATACCTCCAAAATCCGTCCGGTTCCCGTGCCGATATCCAGCAGGTCCTTCACCTCGATCTGATCAAGGATGGCCAGCAGCCGACTTTCCACCTGATCTTCAGGCACATAAAGCGAGCGGATTTTATCCCAATGGGGGGCATTGGCCCGGAAATAAGCGGCTGCCGCCTCGGCCCGGGCCTTGCGCACATCATCCAGCCTTTCCAGATCGCGCTGATGCTCCTGATCCTCATCGGGCAAAAGATCGACGATGGTGCGCGCCAGATGGCCCTGGGTGCCCCCCTCCACGATCCGGTAAAACACCCAGGCTCCTTCACGAAAACGATCCAGAAGCCCGGCTTCGGATAACAGGCGCAAATGGCGCGAAACCCGGGGCTGGCTTTGCCGCAGGATCTGGGTCAGTTCCGTTACCGTCAATTCACCATGGCCCAAAAGGCCCAAAATCCGGAGCCTTGTGGGTTCTCCGGCGGCACGCAGGGCTGAAAGGATCGCATCCATGTCGTTTACAGGCCTTAAACTGATATAATATGTCCATAGTATATAAACATATCTTTATGTCTGGTAAAGGGTTTTGTGTTTTTGACTCTCAAAAAGCAGCGCTCGTTTAAAGGTTGGATTGGGGCGGGATCCCTCAAAATCGGCCATAATCCAGAGGGAGGCCGATCCATTCCGTTCACATGATCGTAGCCGCGCAGCGAAAGAGTTGAGGCCCGCATCAACTCTCTGCTAGAGAAGACAATAGCCAAGGGCCGCACTGCCTGATCTGGCAAGAGCCTTCACATCCTCATTTCAGGAGCGTCCGCGCTTATGATTTTGCCTCAAAATTTTTTCATGCGCGGCCTTGCGGCTGCTCTGCTCATTTTAGCCATCGCAGGCTGTGCCACCCGGCCCCCGGCCAATGATCTGGATGCTGTAGCCGCTTATGAAGAGGCCAATGATCCGCTGGAGCCATTCAATCGGGCGATGTGGAAAGTGAATAATGGGCTGGGTACGGTGATCCTGCAGCCGGTCACATGGGTTTATCGCACCATCATTCCGAAAATTTTTCGTGAAGCCATTTCCAATATCTATGCCAATGCCAGAATGCCTTTGGTGATCGTCAATTCCCTTTTGCAGGGCGAAGGCACCCGCGCTGGCATCGCCACCAAACGCTTTTTGGCGAATACCGTTCTGGGCATTGGGGGCATTGCCGATCCCGCCACGGCCTATGGGATTCGCCGTGTGGATGAAGATTTTGGGCAAACGCTGGCGGTGTGGGGCATTGGCGGCGGTCCTTATCTGGTTTTACCGATCATCGGCCCCACCAATCCTCGCGATACCATTGGCTTTGTGGGGGATTCCCTGTCTGATCCGGTCAGCCTTGGACTTGATATCGCCGATGAACGCTGGGCCCGGCGGGGCTGGGCCGCGGGTGGCGTGATGGAATCACGGGATCGCAATTGGAATATAATCAAGGAAGTGATGAAGGCAGATGATCCCTATGCCTTTGCCCGTTCGGCTTTTCGCCAGCGCCGCTTATTTGAAATCAGCAATGGCCAATCGGGCCAAACCGATGAAGAAGCGGATCTGTTTGATCAGGATTTCGAGGATTTCCCGGAATAGCCACAGACCCTGCTCAGGGTCCTTCCGGGGCGCCGGGCAGTTTGGGCGGTGGGTTTTCGCCTAATTGCTGCAAGATCACGGCGATGGCCTTGTCAAGCTGGGGGTCGCGGCCTTCGATCACCGCTTTCGGGGTCATGTCCACCGTGATATCGGGGCTCACCCCTTCATTTTCGATGGCCCAGCCCCCTTTGGGGTGGATGAAGCGGAAATAAGGTGTGGTAATCCTGCCCCCATCGATCAGATCAGGCGCCACCCCGATGCCGATCAGCCCGCCCCATGTGCGGGTGCCGATCAGGGTGCCGCCGGTTTGGTATTTAAAGGCAAATGGCAGAAAATCGCCGCCTGAACCCGCGAATTGATCGATCAGCATCACTTTCGGTCCGAAAATCGCCCCCACAGGCGTTGTAAAAAGCGCGCCATCGCGATCCTTCCATGAGGCCAGATGGGATCGGTTGAGCAGATCAACGATATAATTTGCCGCCTGCCCACCGGCATTACCGCGCTCATCGATGATCAAAGCCTGTTTATCAAGCTGGCTGAAAAAATAGCGATTGAAATAGCTGAAGCCATCGGCGGCGGTATTGGGCAGATACACATAGCCCACGCGATCATCGGTCAGGGCGGCCACATGGCGGCGATTATCTTCGATCCAGGCCCAGCGGCGCAGCCCCCGTTCATTGGGGATCGGCTGCACGATGATGGAATAAGCCCCCTTCATCTCGGGCTTGTCATTCAGATGCAACAGGGTTTGCCGCCCCACCGTGCCTTCCAAAAAACGATAGGGATTATCTGATGCGGTGATCGGCTGGCCATTGATCGCCAGCAGATAATGCCCGGCCTTCACCCCAAGCCCCGGCACTGCCAAAGGCGCCCCGAGAAAGGGATTGAAGCTTTCCCCATCATAAATCCGGCTGATCTGATAATAGCCATTGGCAACCCTGAAATCAGCCCCCAAAAGCCCCACTTTCTGGCCTTCCGCCTTCACGATATCGCCCCCCGAGGCGCGGGCATGGCCCACCCCCAGTTCGGAAATCATTTCGATCAGAATATGGGTGAGATCCTCGCGGCGGCCCAGATGATCGAGCATGGGCGCATATTTTTGCCGCACCGCCTCCCAATCAAGACCATGCATGGCAGGATCATAGAAATAATCACGCTCCAGCCGCCAGACCTCGTTAAAAATCTGCCGCCATTCCGCGCGGGGATCGATTTGAAGGCGAATTTTATCAAGCGCCAGATCCTTGATCCCCTGCATGGGGGCTGTTGGCGTGCCGGTTTCCACCACCGCCCATGATTTTTTGGGGCGCGAAACAAGCAGATGATCGCCATCGGCGCTGATCTCGGCCTCACCCACATCCGCCAGAAACAGGCTTTCCTTATGCGTTTTGAAATCAAAACGATAGAGGCTGTGAACGGCATCACTCTCGCGGCCCGGAGGGCTTTCTTCCGCCGCATCCGGGCGGAGAGCAAGAGCATAAAGGGCACCATCCTTGCCGATCATCAGCCGATTATAATCGCGCAAGACCATAGGCAGGGCGACAATGCGTTTTTCGAGCCCTTCGCGGTCGAGCCGGGTTTGCGGCGGGGCGGCAGGATCAGGGGCTGCGGCCTTGTTTCTGGTTTTTTTGCGCGAATCCCCCGGGGGATTTGGAGTCGCTGACGGTTGATCGATTTCAGGAAGGACCGGGGTGGGATCGCTGGCCGAAAGCACAGCCGCATAAACCCCCCGGCGCACCACCCGATCCTGATTGCTCATATCAAGCCAGGCACCGGCCGGGCCGCTATTGGTGCTGGCGGTGAAAAACAGATATTTCCCATCCCGGCTGAAAACAGGGGCATCAAGGCTGCCGGGGCCGTTGGTCAGGGAAAAAGTTTCGCGGCTTTGGCGATCATGGATCATCAGGCTGTTCAAATAGGTTTCATTGGCCCGCCGGAAGACCACATAGCGGCTATCGGGCGAGACCGCGAGGGCAAAGCCATGGGGATACCAGCGCCGGGCATGGCCGCCAATGCGCACCGATGTGCCATCCTTGAGGCTGATTTCATAGAGATTGAGATGATTATCCTCATAAAGAATAGCCGATCCATCCGGCGTAAAGGCATGGAGCCGATAGGTGGCGGGGGCACCGGCCAGATCATAATAGGTCGTGGTGCCAAGGCCGCTGACAGCCCCCACATAAAGGGCATATTCCCCCGATTGATCGCTAAGATAAGCAAGCTTGCGGCCATCGGGCGACCACAGGGGCGCGCGATCATGGGCCCCCGATGATCGGGTGATCTGGATCATCTCATCATGATTGACCGAAAGGCTGATGATTTCGCCCCGCACACTGAGCAGAGTCGTTTGGCCATCGGGGGACAGGCGCGCTTCGGCGATATAATCTTTCCCTTCGATCCATTTTGGCCGGGCGGCGGGCAGATCAACCGTCAGGTCAATCGCAAGAGCTTTTGTGCTGTCTGTTTCCAGATCATAAAGATGCAGGCGACCACCCAATTCATAAACGATGCGCCGACCATAGCCGGCGGCAGATTTGATATCCCAATCCTTGTGATAGGTGTGTTGGCGCAAAGTTTGATCGGCCAGATCATATGACCATAAATTGGCCACGCCATCCCGGTCTGATACAAAGAAAATGCTGTTATCGAGCCAGATGGGGTGGGCATCATTCACGCCATCATTGGGGATCGCGCTGATCTCATGGCTTTTGGTATCGAAAATCCAGATCGGTGGGGTGGTCCCGCCGCGATAGCCTTTCCAGCCAGCCGATCCGCTATAGCCCGATGGAAAGGGCTGATAGGCGATCTGCCCGCCATCGGGGGCATAAGCGCCATCCCAGGCAATGGGCATGGGCAGGGCCCGGGGCAAGCCATGGGGCTCTATCCCATTTTTTAAAGCAATTTCAAAAAGCTGGCCGCCGCGCTGATAGCTTAAGCCCCGATCCGAACTGAACAGCACCGCCGATCCATCCGCCGACCAGCCGCGCACCCAATCATCACCGGGGTGATAGCTGAGCCTGACCGGCTGCCCGCCGGTGATCGGCATCACATAAACATCGGCATTGCCTTCATAATGGCCGGTGAAAGCCACCATGGTGCCATCCGGTGAGATATGGGGGTGGCTTTCTTCGGCAGCCCCCACGGTCAAGCGGCGGGGGTTCGCGCCCAGTGGATCGGAAACATAAAGATCACCGGCATAGGCAAAAACAAGATGCGTGGCCGATAGATCGGGTTGGCGCAACAACTGTGTCTGGCCGGCAACGGTTTGGGCGAAAAATATGAGGATGAGGGTGATGGTGCCTTTGCTGGCAAGATTTCCAAAACACATCATAACCCCCTTCATGAAAACAGGTTTCCAAGCCTGCCAAGATTGCGGCCAAAGGTCAATTCCCGGATCAGAGCCGTCTCTCCATTTAAAATAGATTATGACAAAATATTTCTCTCATCAGTTGATTTTAAATTGTTTAGGCTTGGCCTGCGGTCATCGGGATCGTTTCAAAAAAAATTGGGAGGTTATTATGAAAAATAAAATGCTTCGCACGCTTTTGATGGGGAGCAGCGGGGGCTTTGCCCTGCTGCTGACAATGCCTGCGCTTGCCCAGCCAGATCAATCACAAACGGATGAAAAGGCCACGACCATCGAGGAAGTGGTGGTGACCGGGTCGCGCATTCGGCGCAATCCCCTCAATTCGCCCTCCCCGATCGTCAATCTCAGTTCGGAAGATATTGATCGTAGCGGTTTGACCAATGTCGGCGATTTTCTGCAAAGATTGCCGCAATCCCAAGGCACCTTTAACAGCCGATTCAATAATTCAGGCAATTTTGGTTTTCCACCCGATGGCGGCGGCATTGGCGCGGGCTCGGTTCAGGCCGATCTGCGTGGATTGGGCCCCAAGCGGGTGCTGGTGCTGGTGGATGGTAAGCGCTGGGTGAATGAAACATCGGGGTCCGGCGTTTCATCGGCGGTGGATCTGGGCACCGTGCCCACCAATGCGATCGAACGGATCGAGGTTCTGCAAGATGGGGCTTCGGCAATTTATGGCTCGGATGCCATTGCCGGGGTGATCAACATCATCACCAAAAAAGATTTCGAAGGATTCAAGGCCTCGGCCTATGGCGGCATGTTTCTTAATGAAGGGGATGGCGAAACCCAGGAATATTCCCTGTCATTTGGTTCTCAGGGAGAGCGCACCCGGATTTTTGTGGATGTAACCTATAATGAAGCCAGCGCGATCAGGGCTTCTGATCGTAAAATCTCGGCCTTTCCAACCCCCGGTGTTGGGGCCTGCACGCCTTTTTGTTCTTCGGGCACGCCACAGGGTCGGTTCATTTTTGGCACCGGGGCTTTTGATGGCGATGGCAATCCCATAAACGCCGATATCACCCTTAATAATGGGGCCATCAATCAATTGGGCAATCTGGCAGCTTTTGATCCGGCCAATCCGGCATCGCTGGATTTCAATGCTTTCGATACCAGCGACCGTTTCAATTTCGCGCAATTCAATCTGGTATCCACGCCCAATAAACGGGTGAGTGTCTTTTCCAATATCGAACATGATCTGACCGATAATGTGGTTTTCGAAATGAAGGCTGTGTTCAACAATCGCGAATCCACCAATCAGGCGGCGCCAGAGCCTTTGTTCATCGGCCCCGATGCCGGCAATGGCAATCTGATGGATACGATTTCCGTGGATGCGACCAATCCCTTCAATCCCTTTGGCATCACCCTTAATGCGGATAACGGCTTTGTTTTCGCCGGACGCAGACCGCTGGAAGCCGGGCCACGCATTTTCGAACAGAATGTTGATACCTGGTATCTGAATGGGGGCTTGCGGGGTGATTTCACCTTTGAAGATCGCAGCTTCTTTTGGGATATAAATGCCACCTTTTCCGAAAGCCGGGGCAGCCAGCGTAAATTCGGGGCGTTCAATTCCGCCAAATTGAAACAGGCTCTGGGCCCGATCGATCAATGCCTTAATCCCGATGGCTCCAGCATCAATGGCTGCGTACCGTTCAATTTTTTTGGCGGCCAGGGCGCGGATGGAACCGGCTCCATCACGCCTGAAATGCTCGATTTCGTGACCTTTGTGCAAAAGGATGAAAGCGAATCGGAATTATTCGATGTCACCGCCAATATTTCCGGCGATCTGATCCGCTTACCTGCGGGCTGGATCGCTTTTGCCGGTGGTTATGAGCACAGAAAGCGCGAAGGATTTTTCCAGCCCGATGCCGTGGTGGTGGCCGGTGAAAGCGCCGGTGTGCCCTCAACCCCCACCCAGGGCAGCTTCAATGTCGATGAAGTTTATGGCGAAATCGTTTTGCCGCTTCTGGCCGGGGTGCCCTTTGCGGAATATCTCGAAGCTTCTTTTGCGGCCCGCTATTCCGATTTTTCCACCTTTGGCGGCAATACCACGATCAAAGCCGGGGTGAACTGGCGGATAACCGAGGATTTCCTCTTGCGCGGCAGCTATGCGGAAGGCTTGCGGGCCCCCGGCATTGGGGAGCTTTTCGGCTCTGAAGCCCGATTTGATGCCACTTTGCAAGATCCCTGCTCCAATTTCCTCGGTCTGGGGGGCGGCAATCCGGCATCGGCCCAAATTCAGGCAAATTGCGTCGCCCTTGGGGTGCCTGCCGATGGCAGCTTCACCCAGCTTAATTCCCAGATTTCCACCACCGTGGGGGGCAATCGGGAATTGCAGCCGGAAACATCTGATAGCTTCTCGATTTCTAGCGTTTACAGCCCCAAATGGGCGGCCGATATCAAAGGCGTGGAAAGCCTGACCTTTGAAGCCACCTATTGGAATATCGATCTGGAAAATGCCATTCAGGCCATTGATCAGGATGTTAAATTGCAAGGCTGCGTGCAAACCCTTGATCCGGTTTTGTGCAGCGGCATCAGCCGCACGCCGGGCGGGGCCATCAATGGGTTTAATATCCAGCTCCAGAATATCGGCGGCATTGAAACCGATGGGGTGGATTTTTCCATCGATTATCAATCGCCCATGACCGATTTTGGTCGATTCAGTGCCGGTGTCCTCACCACATGGGTGAACAGCTTTGAAGAAAGCTTCCCATCAGCCGATGGCTTTACAAGGGTCGAGCGGGTTGGCACCGAACAGGGCGATCCGGAAAAAGGCTGGCCGGAATTTCGGGTTCAGGCCAATCTCAATTGGGCCTATAAAACGGTTTCGGTCAATTTCATCGCCCGTTATATCGATGGCCTGACGGAAAGCTGCCCGGCCAATCTGTTCGGGGTTTCGGCAGGGGGGATCAATGATCTGAGCACCCTGTGTTCCGATCCCGCGGATGGCACCAACAAACTCAGCTCCAAGATCTATGGCGATCTTCAGGCCACATGGCAGCCCGCCATTTTTGAAGACCGCATCGCCTTCAGTGTGGGGATCAACAATATCCTGCAAACCGATCCGCCGGAATGTTTCTCCTGCGCGCTCAATGGCTTTGACGCCACCTTGTTCGATGTCCCGGGGCGCTTTGGCTATGCTCAGGTGAACGTCACCTTCTGATCCATAAAATGGGGGCCAGTGCTTCGTCGCGCTGGCTCTCTTTTTATGCTTCCGCTCCGCCCGGCGCGGCGGTTGATCGAACCGTTGGTGTTGGCGCCGGTGCCCGCATGAAGCGTGCTCAAGGCTGGGGCTGCCTGCGGCCGGTATGATTTGAGGTATGGGGTCCTCTGCACCCGCTCCGCCCGGCAGGGATTGGGCCTCAGCATAAAATCATATCATTTGTTATTGACGTTTACGTAAACGTTAATTATAGTGGGAGAAATTGAGGATAAACCCATGGCATCTGCAACCTATTCCATTGCCACCCTATCGCGTGAGTTTGACATCACGCCCCGGGCTTTGCGCTTTTATGAAGATCAGGGCCTGATCTCGCCCCGGCGCGAGGGGCAGACGCGGATTTATTCCAGCACGGATCGCGCCCGCATTGCCTGGATTTTGCGGGGCAAAAGGGTGGGCTTTTCCCTGGCTGAAATTGCCGAAATGCTCGATCTTTACAGCCTTGGCGATGATCGCAGCGCCCAACGCCGGGTGACACTGGATAAATGCCGGACAAGGCTTTCCGATTTGCGCGCCCAGCGGGCCGATATCGATCAGATGATCAATGAACTCACCGCTTTCACCGATCTGATCCGGGATCTGATCGATCATCCCGAGCGCGAAGATCAGGCGAAAACCAAATTTCATGCAGCCCTTGGCGGCCCCGAAGGCATCGGCCCCGCCAATATGGCTGTCGTTCAATCACCGTCTTCCTAAGCATCCTTATAACCGAACCAGAAAGGGTCCATTCATGCCCACATATCGCGCCCCCGTGAAGGATATGACCTTCATTTTGAACGAGCTTTTAAAGCTCGATTCGTTCAACGACCTGCCCGGCTTCGAGGAAGCCACCCCCGATCTGGTTGCCGCCGTGCTGGAGGAAGGGGCCAAATTCTGTGAAAATGAATTGCAGCCGATCAATGCATCGGGCGATCATGAGGGCTGCACCCGCCATGAGGATGGCTCGGTCAGCGCCCCCAAGGGATTCAAGGCCGCTTATGACAAATATGTCGAGGGCGGCTGGCAGGGGCTGACCCAATCCCCCGAATTTGGCGGTCAGGGGCTGCCCCATGTGGTGGGCTTTGCCTTTGAGGAAATGATGATCAGCTCGAACATGGCCTTTGCCATGTATCCGGGGCTGACCGCCGGGGCCATTGCCGCTTTGAGCGCTGTGGCGTCCGACGAGATCAAGCAAAAATATCTGCCCAGGATGATCGCGGGCGAATGGACCGGCACCATGAACCTCACCGAGCCCCATTGCGGCACCGATCTGGGGATGATCCGCACCAAAGCCGTGCCCCAGGATGATGGCAGCTACACGCTTTCGGGCACCAAGATCTTCATTTCCGCTGGCGAACATGATCTGTCGGAAAATATCATTCATCTGGTGCTGGCCAAAACCCCGGATGCCCCCGATACGGTGAAGGGTATTTCCCTGTTCGTGGTGCCGAAATTCATCGTCGGCGAGGATGGATCGGTCGGCGATCGCAATGGCGTTTCCTGTGGTTCCATTGAAGAAAAAATGGGGATTCACGGCAATTCCACCTGCGTTCTGAATTATGACGGGGCCACCGGCTGGCTGCTGGGTGAAAAGAACAAGGGCCTGGCTGCCATGTTCATCATGATGAATGCGGCGCGTTTGGGTGTGGGCCTGCAGGGCCTGGGTCTGTCGGAAGTGGCCTATCAGAATGCTGCCGATTATGCCCGGGATCGCATTCAGGGCCGGGCGCTGACCGGTGCCAAAAACCCCGATGACAAAGCCGATCCGATCATCGTGCACCCCGATGTGCGGCGGATGCTGATGGATGCCCGGGCCTTTAATGAAGGCGCGCGCGCCCTGGCTTTGTGGGGCGGCTTGCAGGTGGATCTGGCGCACAAGGCCAAAACCGAGGAAGAGCGGCAACTGGCCGATGATATCGTGTCTTTGCTCACCCCGGTGATCAAGGGTGTGTTCACCGATCAGGGCTATGCCAATGCCACCAATGCCCAGCAGGTTCTGGGCGGCCATGGCTATATCCGCGAATGGGGCATGGAGCAATTCGTGCGCGATGCCCGCATTGCGATGATTTATGAAGGCACCAATGGCATTCAGGCGCTCGATCTGGTGGGTCGCAAGCTGGGGCTGAATGGGGGCCGGGCCGTGCAAACCTATTTCAAGATCGTGGGCGGCTTTTTGAAGGATAATGGGGACGGCGACATGGCCGAATTCACCCAGCCTTTGTCCAAAGCCCTGAAGGATCTGCAATCGGCGACCATGTGGCTGATGCAGAATGGCATGAAAAACCCCGATCATGCGGGGGCTGCCGCCACTGCCTATATGCATCTGATGGGGCTGGTGGCGATGGGCTTCATGTGGGCGCAAATGGCGAAAATTTCGCTTGAAGCCCTTGATGCGGGAACCGGCGATGCTGAATTCTATCAAAACAAGCTGATCACCGGGCGGTATTTCATGGCCCGTATCCTGCCCGAAAGCGGCACGCATCTGGCCAAGATCGAAGCCGGGGCGGATGTGGTCATGGCGCTTGCGGCGGATGCTTTTTAAAAACGCGCGGCAATGCCGATTTAGCCAATTTCGGCGGGCAGGGGCGGTTTGGCCTTGTCCGCTGAAGGCAGGGCCCCAAACTCTGTAAAGTCAAAGCACGAAAAACAGACACACCTTCGGGAAAGGATTCTAGAATGGCCGACGCCTTTATTTATGACGCTGTGCGGACCCCGCGCGGCAAGGGCCGCAAAGACGGCAAATTGCACGAAATCACCCCCATTCAGCTTGCGACCCAAGTGCTGGAAGGCCTGCGTGATCGCAATGAGCTGGATACCAGCCTTGTGGATGATGTGATTTTCGGCTGCGTTTCGCCGGTGGGTGAGCAGGGTGCCTGTATCCCCCGCGTGGCGGCCATCAATGCGGGCTATGCCGAATCGGTTGCCGGGGTGCAGATCAATCGCTTTTGCGCCTCCGGGCTTGAAGCCAGCAATATGGCCGCAGGCCAGGTGATGGCGGGCCAGGCCGATCTGATGATCGCGGGCGGTGTGGAAGGCATGAGCCGGGTGCCCATGGGATCGGACGGCGGCGCCTGGGCCACCGATCCGGCGGTGGCCATGCCCACCTATTTCGTGCCCCAGGGCATTTCCGCCGATCTGATCGCGACTAAATACGGCTATAGCCGCGATGATGTGGATGCCTATGCCATTGAAAGCCAGAAGCGCGCCAAGGCGGCATGGGACGACAAGCGCTTTGCCAGATCCATTTTGCCGGTAAAGGATGTGATCGGCGAGGTGGTGCTCGATCATGATGAGCATATGCGCCCTGAAACCGATATGCAGACATTGGGCGCGCTGAAGCCTTCATTCGCTGAATTGGGCGCCAATTACGGCTTTGATTCCGTGGCCTTGCAGCGCTATCCCGAATTGGAGCGCATCAATCATGTGCATCATGCGGGCAATGCATCGGGCATCGTGGATGGCTCGGCCGGGCTTTTGATCGGCAGCCGCGAAATCGGCGAACGCACGGGCATGAAGCCCCGCGCCCGCATCCGGGCCTATGCCTCCATCGGTTCGGAACCCACCATCATGCTCACCGGCCCGTCTTTTGCTGCGGAAAAAGCCCTGAAGCGCGCCGGGATGACCCCGGGCGACATTGATCTGTGGGAATTGAACGAGGCCTTTGCCGCCGTTGTTCTGCGCTTCATGGAAGCTTTGGATGTGGATCATTCCAAAATGAATGTGAATGGCGGCGCCATTGCCATGGGCCATCCGCTGGGGGCCACCGGCGCGATGATTTTAGGCACCATGGTTGATGAATTGGAGCGGTCGGGCAAATCCACGGCGCTGGTCACCTTGTGCATCGGCGCGGGCATGGGCACCGCCACCATCATCGAACGCGTTTGATCGCAAGACAGGGAAAACAGATTATGACCAAAACGATCAATTTTCGCATCGAAGACGGTGTGGCCATCATCGGTATTGATGTGCCGGGCCAATCGATGAATGTGATCACCGCCGATTTCACGTCTGAACTTGAGCAATCCATTGATAAAGTGCTGGCCGATGATGCCATCATCGGTGCCGTGATCTGCTCGGAAAAGCCCGCCTTCATGGCCGGGGCCGATCTGCGGATGCTGGGCGGCCTCTCGGCCATGGCGAAAACCGCCACACCGGGCGAGGTATTCCAGAATTCCGTGCGGCTCAACCGTATTTTGCGCAAGATGGAAACCGGCGGCAAGGATGCCAAAGAGCTTCAGCGTTCAAAAACCAAGCCTTTCATTGCCGCTATCAATGGCATGGCTTTGGGCGGTGGTTTTGAAATTCCCCTGGCCTGTCATCATCGCATCGCCGCCGATGATGGCTCGGTGAAGCTGGGCCTGCCCGAAGTGATGGTGGGGCTGCTGCCCGGCGGTGGGGGCACCCAGCGCCTGCCGCGCCTGATCGGTATTCAGGCCGCCCTTCAGTTTCTCTCCACCGGCAAGAACATGACCGGCAAGGAAGGGGTTGGCTTTGGGATCATCAAGGAATTGGTGGCCCGGGATCAACTGGTGGAAAAAGCAAAAGAGCTGGTGAAAGCCAATCCCAAGGCGATCCAGCCCTGGGATGAAAAAGGCTTCAAATATCCCGGCGGCGGCGGTGCCATGCATCCCGGTTCGGTGCAAACCTTCATGGCTGCCAATGCCATGGCGCGGGATAAAACCTACGGCAATTATCCGGCGGTGCAATATATCCTGTCTTCGGTTTATGAAGGCTCGATCGTGCCCATGGATATGGCTATCGAGATTGAAAGCAAATATTTCACCCGGCTCATCGTTGAAGGGCAGGCGGGCAATATGATCCGCACGCTGTTTGTCAATAAAACCGCTGCGGAAAAAGGCGCGCGGCGGCCTCAGGGCTTTGACAAAATGCCCACCAAAAAACTCGGCATGTTGGGCGCGGGCCTGATGGGCGCGGGTATTGCCTATGTCTCGGCAGCAGCGGGGATCGAGGTGGTGCTGGTTGATCGCGATCAGGCCTCGGCTGATCGGGGCAAGGATTATTCGGTGAAAATCGTCGAAAAAGCGGTGCAGCGCCGCAAGATGACGAAAGAAGACGGCGATGCCCTGCTCGCCCGCATCACCGCCACCGATGATTATACCAAATTGGCTCATGCCGATCTGGTGATCGAAGCGGTGTTTGAAGATCGCGCCCTGAAGGCCGATGTGACGAAACGCGCACTGGCGGTGACGGGTGATGACATCATCTTTGCCTCTAATACCTCGACCCTGCCGATCACCGGCCTTGCCGAAGCTTCATCGCAACCGCAGAATTTCGTTGGGATTCACTTCTTCTCACCGGTTGAAAAAATGCCGCTGGTGGAAATCATCACGGGTGAAAAAACTGGCGATGAAGCGATTGCCAAAGCCCTTGATTATGTGCAGCAGATCAAAAAAACCCCGATTGTGGTGAATGACAGCCGGGGCTTTTACACATCGCGTTCCTTCGGCACCTATGTGATGGAAGGCTATGCGATGGTTGCGGAAGGGATCAATCCGGCGCTCATTGAAAATGCCGGAAAGATGCTTGGCATGCCGGTCGGCCCGCTGGCTGTGGGCGATGAAGTGGCGATTGATCTGTCTTACAAGATCATGAACCAGACCAAAAAAGATCTGGGTGCCGATTATCAGGCCTCTCCGGGTGATGTGGTGGTCGATACCTTCGTTGAAAAGCTCGAACGCTTTGGCCGCAAAAACGGCAAGGGCATGTATGTTTACCCCGAAGATGGCGGCAAGAAATATATCTGGCCTGGCATTGCCGATCATTTTCCCCGCGCGGCCGAGCAGCCCACTGTGGACGAGGTGAAAACCCGCCTGCTGTATCGCCAGATCGTGGAATGTGCCCGTTGTTTTGCTGAAGGCGTGCTGACAACGCCCGAAGATGGCGATCTGGGGGCGATTTTCGGCTGGGGCTTTGCGCCCTGGACCGGCGGCCCCTTCAGCCATATGGATTTCATCGGTTTGTCCGCTTTCGTGGCCGAAGCCGACCGTTTGGCGGATCGCTATGGCGAGCGGTTCCGGGTGCCGGATCAGCTTCGCGAGATGGCCAAAAAAGGTGCGAGCTATTATCCGGAAACCAGCGCTGCGGCTGCTGAATAAAGCATCCAGCCTTGATCATTGTTATGGAAAGGGGGGCTTTCAGGCCTCCCTTTTTTTGCCACGGCCTTTTGCTTTTGCGCCTGTGATCGGTGGGGCCAGGGAGATCAGGCAAAAGCTTGGCTTGGAAAATAGACCACGGGCGTTGTATATGCCTGTGAACCCGTGAACCACCAATCCCCCAACCCCGAACCCCCCCAACCCCCAACCAATGTGCATCAATTCATGACCAGCAGTAATCTCACCCCCATCCCCGCCGAACTGCGCCGCCTTGCTCAAGGCTCGAACGCCTGGCCCTTTCAGGAAGCGCAGGCTCTGATCAAACGCATCGAGACGGGTGGATCGAAAAAGGGCGAGGTGCTGTTTGAAACCGGCTATGGGCCATCGGGCCTGCCGCATATGGGCACATTTGGGGAAGTGGTGCGCACATCCATGGTGCGCCATGCCTTTTCCCTGCTCAGCGATCTTCCTACCCGGCTGATCTGCTTTTCCGATGATATGGATGGGCTGCGCAAGGTGCCCACCAATATTCCCAATCAGGAGGCCATGGCGGTGCATCTGGGCAAGCCGCTCACCGCTGTGCCCGATCCCTTCGGCAGTCATGAAAGCTTTGCCCATCATAATAATGCCCGGCTGTGCGCCTTTCTCGATCAATTCGGTTTCGATTATGAATTCCGCTCAGCAACCGATTGTTATCGTTCGGGATTGTTCGATGAAACCCTGCTCAAGATTTTGCGCAATTATGATAAGGTGATCCGTGTCATCCTCCCCACATTGGGTGAGGAGCGGCGCAAAAGCTATTGCCCCTTTCTGCCCATCAGCCCCAAAAGCGGCGTGGTGTTGCAAACGCCCCTGATCGCTATGGATGCCGAAGCCGGAACGATCAGCTTTCATGATGAAGAGGGTGAGGCCTTCACCGTGCCGGTCACCGGCGGCCATGTCAAATGCCAGTGGAAAGTGGATTGGGCGATGCGCTGGGATGCGCTGGATGTGGATTATGAAATGGCGGGCAAGGATCTCATCGAATCGGTGAAGCTGTCATCGGCCATTCGGCGCATTCTGGGCAGCCGCCCCCCCGAAGGCTTTAATTACGAGCTGTTTCTCGACGAAAAAGGCGAGAAAATCTCCAAATCGAAGGGCAATGGCCTCACCATCGAGGATTGGCTGTCTTATGCCTCGCCCGAAAGCCTGTCGCTTTATATGTTCCACGCCCCCAAAAAGGCCAAGAAGCTGTTTTTCGATGTCATCCCCAAAACGGTGGATGAATATTATAGCTTCATCGCCAAATTCCACGAAGAAACACCGGAAGCGCAGCTTAAAAATCCCGCCTGGCATGTGCATCTGGGACAGGTGCCGCATTTCGATCTGCCGGTCAGCTTCAGCCTGCTGCTCAATCTGGTGTCCGCCAGCCACGCGCGGGATAAAGCCGCTTTATGGGGCTTTGTGTCCCGCTATCAGAAGGGGGTTTCGGCGACAAGCCACCCCGAGCTTGATCGCCTGATGGGCTATGCCTTGGCCTATTATCGCGATTTCGTGGCCCCCACCAAATCTTTCCGCGCCCCTTCGGAGATGGAGCGGGCGGCGATGGAAGATCTGCTTACCCGGCTTGATCAATTGCCAGATAATTGCGATGCCGAAACAATCCAGACAGAGGTTTATGAATCTGGAAAAAGCCAACCGTTTGATAGTTTGCGCGATTGGTTCAAGGCGCTTTATGAAACCCTGCTCGGGCAAAGCCAGGGGCCGCGCTTTGGCGGCTTCATCGCGCTTTATGGCCTTGAAAACAGCAAGACCCTGATCCGCGATGTGTTGGCTGGCAAAAGCCCGAGCTGAGGCAAAAGCCCCTCTCTTATTCGCTGATCACCCCAAGCTGCACCCCATAGCCGCGATAATGGCGGCTGTTCAGGTCTTTTTGATTGGCGGCCTTGCGATCTTCGATGGGCTGGGCGCGCACGGCTTCAAGGCGGCGGGCATAGAAATCATTGAAATCATCCACGCCCATGCCCAAAATCACCCGGTTCATATAATTGAACAAGGCGGCCACCTTATTGGTATCGGCTACCGCCGTTTCATTCCAGCCGGCATCCAGAATGGCCGCCACATCGGCTTTGGTGACATCGGATGGCCGGATCGTCAGCTTGCCGGCATAGGCAAGGATCGGCCGCAGGGCATCATCGATGGGGGCGGTCGCCAGATCATCCAGCAAAGCCGGGGTCACATCCGGGCCAAAGCCATAGCTTTCCGCATAAACCCGGTGCGCATTATAGCAAAAATGGCAGTGATTGAGGCCCGAAACATAAGCAGCGATCAATTCTCGCTCGCCGATGCTGAGCGGGCTTTCACCGCGTAAAACAACATCATGAAAATCAAAAAGCGGCTCCCAGGCGACAGGAAAGCCCTTGATCACATCCGATAGATTGGTTTTCTTGGGCAAAGACGGTAAAAACGACATCAACGGTCCTTCAGATGATTGTTTGACTATCATACAAGTTTAAGCGGTGGATTTTCATCCGGCAAGAGATCGATCCCGTTCTTCACGCGCTTGGGATGACGCCTTCGGGATCAGGCTCTTGAGAGAGAAGCGGGCCGAGGCTGATGGGCCATATGGGGATCAGAACAAATCGCGCAGGCCGGGTCTTTTCCCAGCCCCACGGTTCGGGTGATGGCATCCCGGGCATTGAACAGGATCATGCGCCCGGCCAGGCTCTCCCCCACATCCATCAGTTCCCGCATGGCTTCTAAAGCAGCCCAGCTTCCCATCACCCCGGCAACCGCCCCCAAAACCCCCGTTGCGGCGCAGGATTGCTGCGCTTCATCCGCAGGGGGGGCCGGCACCAGACATTGATAGCAGGGGCGATCCGGCAGATACCCCTTGAACACGGAAAGCTGTCCTTCAAAAGGCCCGATGGCTGCCGAAACCAGCGGAATTGCCAAAGCCACCGCCGCTTCATTCACCGCCAGCCGGGTGGTAAAATTATCCGATCCATCAAGGATCAGATCATAACCACGAAGCAAAGAGGCGGCATTGCTCGCATCAAGGCGCATCTCGTGCACATCAACCCTAACATCGGGATTGATCGCCCCCAAACGTTCGGCTGCCGCCTGCCCTTTGGATCGCCCGATATCCGAGGTGCCATAAAGGATCTGGCGCTGCAAATTCGACAGGCTCACCCGATCATCATCAAGGATGCCGAGATGGCCGACCCCTGCCGCAGCCAGATAAAGGGCTGCGGGCGAGCCGATCCCTCCGGCCCCGATGAGCAATATCCGGGAGGCCAGCAAGCGCTGCTGCCCGGACCCGCCCACCTCATGCAGGATAATGTGCCGGGCATAGCGCTCCAGCTGTTGATCTGATAGCTCCATAATCCCTCGAAGGCGGCGATCGCCCCGCATAAACTGTGATGATCCCATAATAGAGGATCACAAGGCATGATGCCACAGATCAATCCGCAGCGCAGGCTTGCCAAGGGGTGCGAAGGGCTCCAGTCAGGCGCTTTGCAAGAGTCGTGCGGGGCTCGTGCTCTCCGCGCTATTGGAATTTCCTGATTGCGCCTGCTTCACCAGATCGGCAATCAGCACGCGATCAAGACGCTCCATCACTTCACGATCAAGGGTCTCGAAAATCGGCAGCACGATCAATTCGCCCAGTTCGGATGCGCTTTCATGCTCATTGCTTTCATCGCCGCCATCCAGACCCCGGATCACCCCAACGATTTCGCCGATGCTGATCCGTTCCGCCGGACGGGCAAGACGATAGCCCCCCCGCGGTCCCCGTACGCCTTTTAAGATATCGCATCGCACCAAACGCTGAAGAACCTGCTCCAGATAGCGTTCGGGGATTTGCTGGCGCCCGGTGATTGCACGCGATTGCACTGGCGCTGTTTGGCCATGAAGCGCAACATAAACAACCGCTTCAACAGCATAGATCATCTTTTTGGAGAATCTGAACATTTCTAAAACTCAACCCTACATTGACATAATCAGACATAAAACATATGTATTTTGGGTGACAGAAAGTTCAGATCACGTCCAATCACGCATTCGCGAAATGTGTTCACAATCCCGTGGACCCAAAGCCGCCCTTGCCTCGGTCCGTTTCGCCTAAATCTTGTGTTTCCACAACTTTTGCCTGTGCCACGGGAGCGATCACCATTTGGGCAATGCGCTGGCCCCGATCTATCGTATAAGCTGCATCCCCATGATTTATAATAATAATATTAATCTCACCACGATAATCGGCATCGATGGTTCCGGGCGCATTCAACACCGTGATGCCGTATTTGATGGCTAAACCCGAGCGCGGCCTGATCTGGGCCTCAAAACCAGCGGGCAAAGCCATCGCCAAACCGGTTGGAATCAGCGCTCTTTGGCCGGGCGCCAAGGTTTTTGGCGCATCTAATGCCGCGAGCAGATCCATCCCGGCGCTGTCTTTTGTGGCATAGGATGGCAGATCCAGCCCCTCAGCATGGGGCAGGCGCATCAGCGGGATGCAAACGGTTTCATCGGGGGGCTTCAGCATCGGATCAGCCTTCAATTTTACAGATTGTCATCAAATCAGTGTATTTTGGAGCGCGACTCGGCGACGTCGGTTGCGGGGGATTTTTTAAAATGATCGGCAATCCTTAAGGCCAGCCTCTGCGCGATGGCGTGCTTGCTCGCCCGTTCCCAGCGTTCCGTGCCCGCATCGCTGATCAGGGTAATGGCATTGTCGTCGCCCCCCATCACGCCGCTGCCGTTCGACACATCATTGGCCACAATCCAATCGCAGCCCTTGCGCTGTCTTTTCGCCTCGGCATGGGCCAGCAGCTTTTCGGTTTCCGCCGCAAAACCCACCATCAGCTTTGGGCGATCCGCCCCCAGCCCGCATAAGCTGGCCAGAATATCGGGGTTTTCCGCGAATTGCAGCACCGGGGCTTTGCCATCATCCGTTTTCTTGATTTTTTGGACACCTGCCCCTACCACTTTCCAATCCGCCACCGCCGCCACGCACAGGGCCAGATCGGCTGGCAAAGCCGCTAGGCTGGCCGCCAGCATCTCATCCGCACTCACCACATCGACCCTATCCACGCCTTTTGGGGTAACGAGCCCCACCGGGCCGGATACCAGCGTGACCCGGGCGCCGAGGGCGGCCAGCGCCCCGGCAATGGCAAAGCCCTGCTTTCCCGAGGAGCGATTGGCAATATAGCGCACGGGATCGATCTGTTCGTGGGTGGGGCCGGCTGTCACCAAAGCATGAAGCCCGGAAAGCGGCAATCCTTTCGGACCCGAAAAGAATGATCTGACGGAGGCGAGGATGTCCTGCACCTCGCTCAGGCGGCCCGCGCCGATCTCGCCACAAGCCATCATGCCGCTGGCCGGGCCAACAAAAGAGATGCCATCGGCCTCAAGCAAAGCGCGATTGCGCCGGGTGGCCGGATGCGCCCACATTTCCACATTCATCGCCGGGGCGATCATCACCGGCTTATCGGTAGCCAAAAGCGCTGTGCTGGCCAGATCATTGGCCAGCCCATGGGCCATTTTAGCCATCAGATCTGCGGTTGCGGGGGCCACCAGCACCAGATCGGCTTCCCGCGAAAGGCGGATATGGCCCATTTCCGCCTCATCGGTGAGGGAAAACAGATCCATATAGCATTTATCCTGACTGAGGCTGGAGACCGCCAAAGGGGTGACGAATTGCGCCCCGGCATTGGTGAGGATGCAGCGCAGCCGCGCCCCTTCATCTTGCAGCCTGCGAATGAGTTCAAGGGATTTATAGGCCGCAATCCCGCCCCCGATGATCAGCAAAATGCGTTTTCCATGCAGCACGGCGTGTCACCCTTTCCAGCTTCTTCTATGATCGGCCATCTTTAATCCGTTCACAAACGGCCCACAATCCATCCCAATATAACCGCCCCCGCGGCCAGCAGTGCAATGCCCGGCCAGCCTTCCAGCCCCATCCGCTCAGGGTTTGGGCGGTCTTTTTCGTCGCGCACTTTCGTTTCCAGATCCTCCATCAGATCCGAAGCGCGGCGCACAAGCTTTGGTAAAAGGCCCAGACTTTCGATCACCGTGTTCACATGATCGGCCAGTGCCACTTCGGGGCTGAGCTGATCACGCATCCAATCCCCGATCACCGGACGCGACAAGGCCCACATATTCGCCTCGTGATCCAGATGGAGCGCCATGCCTTCCACCATCACCATCGAACGCTGCAACAACAATAATTGCGGCTGGGTTTCCATGCCAAAGGCTTCGGTGGTGGCAAAAAGCTGCCCCAAAAGCCGCCCTGCCGAAACCGAGCGCACGGGTCGCCCGAAAATCGGCTCGGCCACCGCGCGCATGGCCTGGGCAAAGGTTTCTTCGGATTGATCGGCCGGCACATAGCCTGCCGAAAAATGCCAGCGCGCCACCCGGCGATAATCCTTTTGCAAAAAGCCATACAGAATTTCCGCCAGATAACGCCGGGATTCCCGATCGAGCCGCCCCATGATGCCGAAATCCAAGGCCACCACATTGCCTTCGGCATCCACAAACAGATTGCCCTGATGCATATCGCCATGGAAAAACCCATCGCGCATGGCCTGCAATAAAAAGGCCCGCACGATGGTGGAAGCCAAAGCCCGGCGATCCAATCCCGCCGCATCAAGGCGATCCACATCGCTCAAGGGAATGCCATCGATCCATTCCAGGGTCATCATATGGCCGGTGGTGCGCTCCCAATCGATCAGCGGGATGCGATAGCCCGGTTCACCCGCCATATTTTCCGCGAGTTCGGAAGCCGCCGCGGCTTCCAGCCGCAGATCAAGCTCGCTCGCCACCGTTTGCACCACCGTTTCCACCACCGCCACCAGCCGCAGCCTTCGGGCTTTTGGCACGGTGCGTTCAGCAAAACGGGCGAACCATGAAAAAGCCGCCAGATCGCGTTCAAAGGCGGCTTCGATCCCCGGACGCAAAACCTTGACCGCCACCGCCATGCCCTCAGGCGTGCGCGCTTTATGAACTTGCGCAATCGAGGCGGCGGCCACGGGTTCGGGGGAAAATTCGGCAAAGCACTCTTCAAGGGGGCGGCCCAGTTCGGCTTCGATGATGGCGCGCACGCGATCCGCCGGGAAGGGGGGCAGGCGATCTTGCAATTGGCGCAGATCCAAAGCCACATCATGGCCGATCAGATCGGGCCGGGTGGCCAGCATCTGCCCCAGCTTGATATAGGCGGGGCCCAGATCCTGCAAGGCGGCGGCCAGCCTTTTGCCCCGCCTTTCGGCCAGACCCTTGCGGCGGCGGACAAAGCGCGTAGCCAGCCGCACGATCAGCTTCAAACCCGCCGGCGCGCGCCCCACATCATCGATCCAGAATAAAGCATCATGACGCGCCAAAGCACGGGCCACGGCCAAAAATCGCAAGATATGGCGCAAGGATTCAAACACGATAAAGCCCTTTGATCACAGCTTCCAGCCGCTGTGGATGGCGCAAACACCGCCCGATAAAAGCCGATGGCTGAGCTTGCTGAACCCTGCCCTGCCGCACATGGCCTCAAATGTCAAAGGATCGGGAAAACGGCGGATGCTTTCCACCAGATAGCGATAGGATGGCGCATCATCAGCCAGCCATTGGCCAAAGCGCGGGATCATTGCATCGCTATAGCGGGCATAAAGCCGATCCAGAAGGGGCAGGGCCAGATGCGGGCAAAATTCAAGACACAGGAAATGCCCGCCATATTTGAGCACCCGATAGGCTTCCGACAGGGCTTCATCGATCCGCGTGACATTACGAATCCCAAAGGCAATCGTATAGGCATCCACCGTTTGATCGGGCAGGGGCAGATGCTGGGCATCGCCGCACAACCAATCCATGCGGCCTTTTATCCCCAGCTTTTCAGCCCGCTGGCGGCCCACCCCCAGCATCGCATCATTGATATCCAGAATGGTCACATGGCCCTGGCCGCCAGCCCCTTTCAAAAAGCGAAAGGCAATATCCCCGGTGCCCCCGGCCACATCAAGGAGATGCATCCCGGCGCGGGGATTGAGGCTATCGATGAGGCTCGATTTCCACAGGCGATGGAGGCCGCCGCTCATCACATCATTCATCAGATCATAGCGCCCGGCCACGCTTTTAAACACATCATGCACCCGCCGGGCCTTGTCGGCTTCGGCCACCGGCTGATTGCCAAACCATGCGGTTTTACCCGCAGGATCGGCGGTTTGCTCCGGATCGGCGGCAAGCGGGGGGCGGGTTGGGGTTTTGGCGGTCATTTCCATGCTCTGGCTGTGGCTTGACATCGGGTCTTGTCCATGTGATTGCGGCCCGAACATAGCGAAGCTTTTCCTGCGATACCAGCATGTGATGGCAGCAAAGGGCGCTGGCAAAGGCGCAATGGATCAGCCTAAACTGATTTCGCACCCCATAGAACGGATCTGGCCATGCCCGAATTGCCCGAGGTTGAAACGGTTTGTCGCGGCTTGCGCCCGGTTCTGGAAGGGGCTGAGATCACCCGGCTGCTGACCCGGCGCGAAGGGTTGCGGCGGCCCTTTCCCCTCGATCTGGCGCAAAGGCTGGTGGGGCGGCGGGTGGCCGGAGTCAGCCGGCGGGCCAAATATATCCTGATCTCGATGGACGGCGGCGATGCCAGTGTTCTGATTGTGCATCTCGGGATGTCGGGGCGGGTGAAGGTGGATCTGCCGGGATGCGACCACCGGGAGCCGGGGCGGCATGATCATCTGATCATCCAAACCCGGGACGGCGCCCAGATCATGCTCAATGATGCCCGCCGATTCGGTCTGGTCGCCCTTGCCGATGCGGCAAGCCTTGCGGATCATCCGCTATTGGGGCATTTGGGCCCCGAACCCTTCAGCGATGGCCTTGATGCGGCCTATTTGCTTGGCGCGTGCCAAAAGCGCGCCACATCGATGAAAATGCTGTTGATGGATCAGCAGGTGATCGCCGGGCTTGGCAATATCTATGTAAGCGAATCGCTTTATCGGGCCGGGATTTCGCCCCGGCTGAAGGCCGCCCGCCTCAGCCGCAAACGCGCCGAAGCCTTGATCGAGGCGCTGCGGGCGGTTTTGGAGGAAGCGATTCTGGCGGGGGGCTCCAGCCTGCGCGATCATGCCGGGATCAATGGCGAACTGGGCACATTCCAGCATGGTTTCAAGGTTTATGGCCGCGCTGATGAGGCCTGCCTTGCGGACGATTGCGGGCAATCCATCAAACGAATCATTCAGGCCGGGCGTGCCACATTCTATTGCCCGGGCTGCCAGCGCTAGGCCCGAGAACCAAAGCGATGAGCGGGCCCTGATGGGGGGATGGCAAACATATTTTGCAATAGTCGCCGCTTGGGGCTAAGCAGGGTCGCCTGAACGGTCGGGCCGCTGGTCTGATCATCCTGATCGCAAGTCCGCACAACAGATGAGGTGCGCCATGTCTTATGAAACCATCCTTCTCGACAAGCGCGAGGCTGTCGGCATCATCACGCTCAATCGCCCAAAGGCGATGAATGCGCTCAATAATCAGTTGATGGATGAGTTGACTGCAGCCCTGCGCGATCTGGAAGGCGATGATGAGATCGGCTGCATCCTGATCACCGGCAGCGACAAGGCTTTTGCCGCCGGGGCCGATATCAAGCAGATGGCCGATAAAAGCTATCGCGATGTTTTCATGGAAGATTTCATCAGCGCCAATTGGGAAGAAGCGAGCCGTGTGCGCAAGCCGATCATTGCCGCCGTTGCGGGCTATGCTTTGGGTGGCGGATGCGAACTGGCGATGATGTGCGATTTTATCATTGCCGCCGATACGGCCAAATTCGGCCAGCCCGAAATCACCATCGGGGTGATCCCCGGCGCCGGGGGCACCCAAAGGCTGACCCGCTTCATCGGCAAATCCAAAGCCATGGATATGGTGCTCACCGGTCGCCATATGGATGCTGCAGAAGCTTTGGCTTCGGGTTTGGTGGCGCGGGTGGTGCCAGCGGATGATCTTTTGGATGTGGCGCTGGATGCCGCCGAAAAAATCGCCGGCTTTTCCCGCCCGGCGGTGATGATCGCCAAAGAATCGGTCAATCGCGCCTATGAAACCACCTTGAATGAAGGGATGCGCTTTGAACGCCGGGTCTTTCATTCGCTCTTTGCCTTTGAAGATCAAAGCGAAGGCATGGCGGCTTTCATAGAAAAACGGCGTCCGCAGTTCAAAAATCGCTAAAAAGCAGCCGGGAAGGGCGGAACGGCAGTTGACCTTGTTCGCCGTCCCCTCTATAGAGCGCATCTTAGTTTTGAAGGGCAGAGTCTGCCATGCGGGGTGATCCGCAAGAAGCCCGGGCTCTTTTGTTTGTCCTCGTTTGATTGTCTGAGAAGGTTTTAGATATGGCCAATACGCCGCAATCGAAAAAGCGCGTTCGTCGCAATGATCGTCGCACCGTTATCAATACGGCGCGCCGTTCCCGCATTCGTACCTTTATCAAAAAGGTAGAACTGGCCCTTGAATCAGGGGATCAGGCTGCGGCTGCCGATGCGTTCAAGGTGGCTGAACCCGAAATCAAACGGGGTGTCTCCAAAGGCGTTTTGCATAAAAACACGGCCTCGCGCAAAGTGTCGCGGCTGACCCGCCGGATCAATGCCCTGAGTGTTTGAAGTTTTGGGCGTTTGAGGCGTTCAATCTGAACGTTTAAGCACATCTGAATCACAAGAGCCTGCATTCCTGCGAATGCGGGTTTCTTGTTTTAAAGGGTCTTTCGGGCGGAATTGCAAGGCTCCCGATTCGACGACCGAGCCACATTTTATGCGATCCCATTCAAATTCATAACACGCATTACCTGTATTCAGCGGTTGATGATTCTGGCCTTTCCGCTTTCCGCCTCCCTATGGGTCTGCAACCACCCTATATATGGTAGGTATCCCCCCGCGCACTGCATAGGGCTTTCAGAATCTGCATCTTCAACCATGGAATCGGTTGCAGCCAATCCATGCGGGATGTAGCTTCTGTGGTCATGCTGGACGAGGCAAAGAAATAGAAACTGTTCAAATGTATTAAAATACAATCAAATGAACAGAATAAGTGATGCGATAGATTGCGAATAATATTCGTCCAACAATTACGATAGAGCAGCGTTTAAATATGCCGAAAGGCATGCCGCTTTTATGCGAATAATGATACCTTTGTTTTCTATAGAGTGACTATGAAACAAGGGATGGGTGCAGATCGGGGAACAGGCGTGGCCAATCCTAAAGCCGAAACACAACAGACGCCGGATCAGCAAATGGGGCATGATCATGAGCATTGGCGTTGGGTTCAAAGCCAGTTGAAGCGTGAATATGGCCAGGCGCAATTTGATCGCTGGCTCAGGCCCTTGCAATTATCCACGATCAGCGGCGGCGTTGCCCGGCTCAGTGTCCCCACCGATTTCATGCGCGATTGGGTGGAACGCAATTATCTCAATCGCATCCGATCCCTGATGGCCACAGGCCCCGATCCGATTGCCGATGTGTGTGTTGATGTGGTTTTGGATGATGGGGAAGAGCTGTCTGCCAGCTCCCGGCAGAATGAGCTTCACAAGATTGGCGCGTCTTTGAATGGCGTGCAGTACAATCAGGCGGGCATCAGCCCCGCAACCCATGCCAATGCCCGGCTGGGTTCGGCCATCAAAAGCTATGCCAGCGGACAGCGTGCAGCGGCCGCGCCAACACAAGACCCGGGCCTGCAGGCGCATAATCAATCCATGGCCGATGGGGTCGAGGGTTTGGGCGGACGGCTGGAGCCCCGCTATAGCTTCGAAACCTTTGTGGTGGGCAAATCCAATGCCTTTGCCCATGCTGCGGCCCGCCGGGTGTCGGAATCCCAAAGCGTGCCGTTCAATCCCCTGTTTTTGCATGGCGGTGTGGGGCTGGGGAAAACCCATCTGATGAACGCTATCGCCTGGGAATATTCCCGGCTCTATCCCGAGCGCCGGGTGATGTATATCTCGGCTGAAAAATTCATGTATCAGTTCATCGCATCGGTGCGTTATCGCGATACCATGTCATTCAAGCAGCAATTCCGCTCGGTGGATCTTTTGATGCTGGATGATTTCCAGTTCATCGCTAACAAGGATTCAACGCAGGAAGAATTTTTCCACACCTTCAACGCCCTGATCGAAAGCCAAAAGCAGCTCATTATTTCCGCCGATCGCTCGCCCACCGATCTGGAAGGCTTTCAGGAACGAATCGTTTCGCGGCTGGGCTGGGGGCTGGTGGCGGATATTCACCCCACCGATTATGAATTGCGGCTGGGGATTTTGCAAAGCAAGGCGGAAGCCTTGAGCGATCTTGAAATCCCGATGGATATTCTTGATTTTCTGGCCCGCAAAATCACCTCGAATGTGCGCGAGCTGGAAGGCGCGCTCAATCGGGTGGTGGCTTATGGCCAGCTCGTGGGCCGCGCCATCACCATCGATGTGGTGCGCGAAGTTCTGGCTGATCTGTTGCGGGCCAATGATCGCAAGATCAATATCGATGATATTCAAAAAGCGGTGGCCGATCATTATAATCTGCGGGTCAGCGAAATGCTCTCGGAACGGCGCTCACGCAATATCGCCCGCCCGCGTCAGGTGGCCATGTATCTTGCCAAGAAGCTGACCCAGCGATCCCTGCCCGAGATAGGCCGCAAATTCAGCGGGCGCGATCATACAACGGTGATCCATGCGGTGAAAAAGATTGATGATCTGCGCCATTCCGATGCCACATTGGATGATGATCTCACCCGCCTCACCCGCCGCCTTCAGGGCTGATCACCCCCGTACTCAGCAAAGATCGTGCCTTGATGGCGAAAATTTAACGAAAAAGTGACACCAAGCGATGATTGTCTGCTTGTGCTGGGCTATTGTGTGCGGGAACGTCTCGCCAAATTGCTTTAAACTGTTTAGAAGCATTAGGATGATGCATCCCGGATCGGCCATCCGGTTTTGAAACGAGGGGCGTTTTGGGCATCATGCCAGCAGATTGGAGACAGAAAAAATGACCGAAAAAGCCAACAAGCCGGATTATTATGAATTTTTCGTCGGCGAGCACAGCTCGATGGAAGGGGCGGAAATGTCGATCACCGGCACCGCCCGCATCGATGGCAGGCTCACCGGAAAAATCTATGCCGATCATCTGATCGTGGGGGAAACCGGTTATGTTGCAGGCGAAATCTCGGGCCAAAGCGCCGAGATCAGCGGCACATTGGAGCAATCCATTACCCTCAAGAAAAAGCTCAAGGTGATGAAATCGGGGCGGGTCAGCGGCCGCATTTCCTATGGCAGCATCGATATCGATGAAGGGGCCACCATCACCGGCGAGCTGCATACCGATAGCGACAAGACCAGCGGTGTTTTCTCGGATAGTGAATCCCGATTGAATCAGGTTTCAAAAGCTTTGGGCTTTGCATCGGGCAGTGAAGCCCCGCGCCCGCCCGCCTATCCCGAAGAACGGCCACAGGCCCCGGGCAATGCCAATTATGACAATGGTCGTCCCGACGATAAATACGACGATTGATCCTGAGAGGAAAACCGGGTCGGCGATGGTGCCGACCCAAAGAGATCATCAGGGTGCGGCTTCAAGGCAGATCATGCGATCCTTGTATTTTCATCTGACCAAAAACGGAATGTTTGATGGCGCGTGAACGAACGATTCCCGCCGTTATTTTTGCCAATGCAAAAGGCGGTGTCGGCAAAAGCACGCTTGCCCTTCTCACCGCCCTGTGCATGGCGGCGCAAGGCAAGCGCATCTGCTTCATCGATCTCGATCAGCAGAAATCCGGCGAAAAATCCCTTGCCCGCTTCATCGGTGATGGCCGCATCGATGTGGCGCATGTGGAATGGCCCGGGCGCGATAGCTATGAAGCCTATGAGCGCCTGTTTGATCCCACCCATGCAATCGATAATGACCGGTTCGATCTGATCGTGATCGATACGCCAGCGGGGATTGATCCTGAAGATCTGTTGTTTTTATCCGCCTTTGATCTGATCCTCATCCCCACCTCCTCATCGGATATGGATCTCAATGCCACCCAGCGCTTTGTGGGGCGGCTTTTGCAAAGCGGCGCTATGCAGGCAGGCGAACGTCGCACGCTTCAGATCATGCTCGCCCCCAATATGATCGATGATCTTGAAGATCTGCGTCAGGTTCGCACCCAGATCCGCACGATCGGGACCATGCCGCCGGTGCATTATTCCGCCGATGTGCGCCGGGCCATGCAATCTTATGTGGGGGAAATGAAAATCGTTGAGGCGATCCGCGCGAATAAGGAATTTTTCAGTCGCCTGATGGTGTGGCTGACCCAGGCCCAAACCCGCGCCGATCTCGCATCACGGCCATAGGGTGCGACCGATCCGTCGCCTTTGTGCCGCCCTTCCTCCACCCTTGTGCCACCCTGGCCGGGAAAGCGGTGAAAAAACCGGCTCATATCGCGTGAAAAAGTAAAAAAACGGCTGTCAGAACGTGGATTTCTGCTATGGTTCCTGCCTTGAGCCTGAAAGGCTCAGGATCATCTCACAGCCCTTCAACAGACAAGCGCCGATCTTATGAAATTCACTATCGAACGAAATGCGCTCCTGAAAGCGTTGAGCCATGTGCAAAGCGTGGTGGAAAAGCGGAATACCATCCCCATTTTGTCCAATGTGCAGATCGAAGCGGTTTCGGGTCGGCTGGGGCTGACCGCTACCGATCTCGATCTCGCCATTATCGAGCATACGGATGCCGATATCGGCGAAGAGGGGGCCACCACCGTTCCGGCCCATACCCTGCACGATATCGTGAAAAAGCTGCCCGATGGGGCGCAGGTGGGGTTTGGTCTTGATGATCGCAAGCTGGTTTTGAAGGCCGGTCGGTCGCGCTTTACCCTGTCATGCCTGCCTAAGGAAGATTTCCCGGTGATGAGCGCCGGTGATCTGCCGCACCGCTTCAAGCTGCCCGCCCGGGACATGAAGCGTTTGATCGATAAAACCCGGTTTGCCATTTCCACGGAAGAAACCCGCTATTATCTCAATGGCATTTATCTGCATGTGGCCGAAGGGGCGCAGGGGCCAAGGCTGCGCGCCGTGGCCACCGATGGCCATCGTCTGGCGCAGGTGGATGCGGCGCTGCCCGATGGTGCGGCAGGGATGCCCGGCATTATCATTCCGCGCAAAACGGTACTGGAAATCCAGAAGTTGATCGATGAATTTGATGGCGATCTGGGGATTGATCTGTCGGATACCAAGATCCGTTTCCATTTTGGCCATGCGGAAATCACCTCGAAGCTGATCGATGGCACCTTCCCCGATTATTCGCGGGTGATCCCCGAAGGCAATGATCGCGTGCTGACCATCGGCTGCGAAGATTTTGCTGAAGCCGTGGATCGCGTTTCCACCATCAGTTCCGACAAATCACGATCCGTGAAGCTGGCGCTGGATGGCGACAAGATCACTTTATCGGTGACCAGCCCGGAAAATGGCACCGCCACCGAAGAATTGGCCGCCAGCTATAGCGCCGATAGCATGGAGATCGGCTTTAATTCGCGTTATCTGCTGGATATTCTCGATCAGGTGGATGGCGATCAGGTGGAAGCCCGGTTGGCCGATGCCGCCTCGCCCACGGTTTTGCGCGATAGCAGCGATGAAACGGCGCTTTATGTGCTGATGCCCATGCGGGTGTGATGGCCAGCCGCCACAGGATCGGCCACATAATCAGCCAAGCCATCGACAAGGCCCATTCAAACGGTGATGAAACAGGGATAAGAGCGATCAGCGCGATGCCCCGATCAACGCATCAGGCCCAATCCTTGAAGCCCGGGGATGCGGTTGCCTATGAGCAGGCGGACGCCCGGCAGCAATCCGGGCCTCGGCGGGCTTCGTCCTGTTTCATTGCCCGCCTTGATCTGGCGCATTTCCGCTCTTATCCTCATTTATCCTTGCGCCTTCCGATCCATGAAACGGCCCCCGCGCCGGTGGTGCTGGTGGGCCCCAATGGGGCGGGCAAAACCAATTTGCTGGAAGCCTTGTCGTGCCTGTCTCCGGGCCGTGGCCTGCGCGGGGCGGGCCTACATGAAATCACCGCCATGGGATCATCGGCGCCCTGGGCGGTCCATGCCCGGCTGCATCGCCCTGATGCTGTTTTTGAAATCGGTACCGGCCTTGCCCCCGGTATATATGCCGATTCTGAGGGTGATGATGAGGGGGGCGCAAGCCGCCGCGTGGTGCGGATCGATGGAGAAACGGTCTCGGGCAGCGGGCATCTGGCCCGGATTGTATCGGTTTTATGGCTGACCCCGGCCATGGATCGGCTGTTTATGGAGGCGGGATCGGGGCGGCGGCGCTTTCTGGATCGTATCGTGCTTGCCCTGCATGGCGATCACAGTCGGCAGGTCAATGCCTATGAACGGGCCATGCGCGAACGCAACCGGCTTTTGAGCGAACGCGGACCGGGCTTTGATAACGCCTGGCTTTCGGCGCTGGAAGCCCGGATGGCGGCGCATGGGGTGGCGATTGCGGCGGCCCGGCTGGAAACGCTTGATGATCTTGGCCAGCGGCTGAAAGCAATCCCCGAAGGGCCTTTTCCCCTGCCCCTGATCAGCCTTCAGGGCTATATCGAGGATCAATTGGCGATCAGCAGCGCGCTGGAAGCCGAAGAAGCCTTTAAAAGCCATCTGGCCGCCATGCGTCGGCGCGATGCGGCTGCGGGCCGCACGGGGGATGGGCCGCATCGCTCCGATCTGATCGTTGTGCATCAGGAAAAGGCCATGCCGGCGCATTTATGTTCCACCGGCGAGCAGAAAGGGCTATTGATCTCTATCATTCTGGCCCATGCTGATATGACCGCCGATCAAACCGGGCACACGCCGATCCTGTTGCTCGACGAAGTGGCCGCCCATCTGGATGAAGACCGCCGCGCTGCTTTGTTCGAGCGGCTTTTGGCGCTTGGCGGCCAGGCTTTCATGACCGGAACCGATGCCGCCTTGTTTGCGGCCCTTGGCGGGCGTGCCGATATTTTCCATATTGGCGATGGACAGGTGCGGCTGGGGAGCGGTGCGCCGTAGTGGGAAAACCGGGGCGGGAAAACCGGGCCCAAATATCCGGCCCGCGATAAGCACGTTTTTGACCTTTATCGAGACTGAGAGAAAATATGAGCGATATGAAAAAAAGTGAACGGGATCAAGCCGTAGAAGATTATGGTGCGGACTCGATCAAGGTCTTGAAGGGGCTGGATGCGGTCCGCAAGCGCCCCGGCATGTATATCGGCGATACCGAAGATGGCTCGGGCCTGCATCATATGGTGTTTGAAGTCACCGATAATGCCATCGATGAATCGCTGGCGGGCTATTGCGATCAGGTCACCATCCTTCTCAATCCCGATGGCTCGTGCACGGTATCCGATAATGGCCGGGGTATCCCCACCGCCATCCATGAAGAAGAAGGCGTTTCAGCCGCGCAGGTGATCATGACCCAGCTTCATGCCGGGGGTAAATTCGATCAGAATTCCTATAAGGTCTCAGGCGGTCTCCATGGGGTGGGTGTTTCGGTGGTGAATGCCTTGTCGGATTGGTTGGAACTGACCATTTGGCGCAATGACAAGGAACATTGGATGCGCTTCGAGCGCGGCGAGCCGGTGGCCGATCTGGTGGAACGGGGCAGTGCCCATGGCCAAAGCGGCACCCGCATCACCTTCCTGCCATCCAAGGATACCTTCGTTCATACCGAATTCGATTTTGCCCGCCTCGAACACCGCTTTCGCGAACTGGCCTTTCTCAATTCCGGAGTGCGCATCCAGATCGAGGACAAGCGTTCGGTAGAACCGAAGACCGTCAATCTGTTCTATGAAGGCGGCATCACGGCCTTTGTGAAATATATCGACCGCACCCGCAATTCGGTGATCGGCGAGCCGGTATCGATGATCGGCGAACGGGAAGGCATCACCGTTGAGGTGGCGATGCAGTGGAACGACAGCTATCACGAGAATGTCTTTTGCTTCACCAATAATATTCCCCAGCGCGATGGCGGCACCCATCTGGCGGCTTTCCGCGCGGCGCTGACCCGTACGGTCAATAATTATGCCAATGAGTCGGGTCTGGCCAAGCGGATGAAAGTCACCTTGTCGGGGGATGATGCCCGTGAAGGGCTGTCTGCGGTGCTGAGCGTGAAGGTGCCGGATCCGAAATTCTCCAGCCAGACCAAAGACAAGCTGGTGTCATCCGAAGTGCGCCCGGCGGTGGAGCAGATCGTCGCCGATAAGCTTGGCCAGTGGTTTGAAGAGCATCCCAATGAAGCCCGTTCGGTGGTGCAGAAAATCGTTGATGCCGCCTCTGCCCGCGAAGCTGCGCGAAAAGCGCGTGAGCTGACCCGCCGCAAAGGTGCGCTCGATATCGCCTCTCTGCCCGGAAAACTTGCCGATTGTCAGGAACGCGACCCGGCCAAATCAGAGCTGTTCATCGTCGAGGGCGATTCCGCCGGTGGCTCAGCCAAACAGGGCCGCCATCGCGGCTTTCAGGCGATTTTGCCCCTGCGCGGCAAGATTTTGAATGTGGAACGGGCGCGCTTTGATCGGATGCTTGCCTCCAATGAAATCGGCACGCTGATCACCGCCCTTGGCACCGGGATCGGCCGCGATGATTTCAATATCGAAAAGCTGCGCTATCACAAGATCATCATCATGACCGATGCCGATGTGGATGGCGCCCATATCCGCACCTTGCTCCTTACCTTCTTTTATCGCCAGATGCATGAGCTGATCGCGCGGGGGCATCTTTATATCGCCCAGCCGCCCCTTTATAAGGTGAGCCGTGGACGATCCGAGGTTTATCTGAAGGATAACAAGGCGCTGGAAGATTATCTGATGGGCAATGGCCTTGTGGATGCCCTGCTCGAAGATGGCGACGGTGTGCAGCGCACCGGCGAGGATCTGGCTCAACTGGTCAGCGAAGGGCGGCAGATCCGCGCCCTTCTCGATGGGCTGCCCAGCCGCTATAGCAGAATTCTGGTCGAAGCCCTGAGCCTTGTTGGCGGCTTGAACAGCCAGACCCTGAATGACCCCGACCGCGCCCGTGCCGCCGCCGCCAAAGCCGCCGCATGGATGAACCAGCTTGCCAGCACCGAAGATCAGGCGGGATGGAGCGGCGAACTGGCCGCAGATGGCGGCTATCATTTCATTCAGGATGTGCGGGGGATTGCGGATCATCATATGGTGGATGCGGCCCTCGTCGATTCTGCCGAGGCCCGGCGCCTTGATGAACGGGTGCGCCCGCTGGCGGCGCTGTTTACCAATGCCGTGACCCTGCGCCGCAAGGAAGGGGCGGTGAAAGCCGTGCGTCCCACCGAGCTTTATGACGGCGTGCTTGCCTTTGGTCGCAAGGGGTTGTCGATCCAGCGCTATAAGGGCTTGGGGGAAATGAACCCCGGCCAGCTTTGGGAAACCACCCTCGATCCCGATGTCCGCTCGCTTTTGCAGGTGAAGATCAATCAGGCCGATGAAGCCGATGAAATGTTCACCCGGCTGATGGGCGATCTGGTAGAGCCCCGGCGCAATTTCATTCAGGATAATGCCTTGAATGTTGCCAATCTGGATGTGTGATCGGGGCGGAAAGCGCCCTACTATCCTTGCCAAAGCCATATTTGTTCTTGAAGCTCAAGCCTGATGGCCAGAAAAACCCGCAATCATCCGATCGATACCCGCGATCGGCCCGTGCCACCAGCGGCGGGCCGGGGCCGGGGCCGCAAGGAGGGGCGGGAGAGTCAATCCGGCGCGGCCCGCCCACAAGGTGCCACCAATCCGCCAGCAAAGGGGGGGCCGCCCCATTCCAGACCCTCTTCTGCCGCCAGCAAAGGAGGGGCCACGCGCCGCCGCAGGCCCATCAGGCGCGCGCTTTACTGGTTTGCCATCCTGCTGGTGTGGGGGGGCATTCTGGGGGTGCTGAGCTTTATCTGGATCGCCCATGATCTGCCCGATGTGAGCAATCTGCCGCCGCCGGGCCAGGAACGCACGGTGACCGTGAAAAGCGTGACCGGGGCCACCCTTGCCAATTATGGTCCTGTGCGGGGCCAATGGCTGGCTTATGAGTCGATCCCCGAAGTGATGATCCTCGCCCTGCTCTCGATCGAGGATCGCCGGTTTTTCAATCATAGCGGTGTGGATATTCTGGGGATCGGCCGGGCCGTTCTCGCCAATCTCCGCGCTGGCGGCGTATCGCAGGGGGGCTCGACCCTGACCCAGCAATTGGCGAAAAATCTGTTTTTAAGCTCGGAACGCAGCCTGAAGCGCAAGGCGCAGGAACTGCTGCTGGCCCTTTGGCTGGAGCGGGCCTACAGCAAGGAGCAGATCCTGACGCTTTATTTGAACCGGGTTTATTTCGGAGCCGGAACCTATGGCATCGATGCGGCCAGTGAAACCTATTTCGGCCATAGTGCCCGACGCCTGAGCCTGGCGCAGGCGGCCATGCTGGCGGGTCTTGTCAAGGCGCCTTCGCGCCTTGCGCCCTCCCATAATTATGCCGGTGCCTTGCAGCGATCCGAACAGGTGCTGGCGGCGATGGTGGATACCGGCTTTATCACAGCCCTTGCGGCAGATCGCGCCCGCAATCAGCCCCCTCCTTTGGCCGAGGATGCCGCCGGGCCCGATATCCGCTATTTCACCGATTGGGTACGCAGCCGCGCCGATGCATTGCTGGATCATCCGGCGGGGGGGATCACCATTCTCACCAGCCTTGATCTCACCGCGCAAACGGCTGCCGAACAGGTGCTGCGCGCCCATCTCGATGAGCGCGGCAAAAAATTGGGGGTCGAGCAGGGGGCGCTGGTGGCTCTGGCCCCCGATGGAGCGGTGCTGGCGATGATGGGGGGCCGGTCTTATGGCCAAAGCCAATATAATCGGGTGACCCAGGCCCGCCGACAGCCGGGATCGGCCTTCAAGCCTTTCGTTTATCTGGCGGGATTGGAAGCTGGGCTTTCCCCCGAAACCATTTTTGTCGATGGCCCGGTGACGGTCGATGGCTGGTCGCCCCAGAATTTTTCCGAAGGTTATGCCGGGCCCATCAGCCTGCGTCAGGCCTTTGCCCGGTCCTTGAATACCGTGGCGGTCAGGGTCTCTCAGCATGCGGGCCCAAAGGCGGTTGCCGCTCTTGCCCGGCGTTTTGGCATCGAAAGCCCATTGCAGGCCGTGCCCAGCCTTGCTTTGGGGGCCTCGGGGACAACGCTGCTTGAACTGACATCGGCCACCGCCTCCCTTGCCAATGGCGGCGAGGCGGTCAAACCCTATGCGATTATCGAAATCCATGATCGCACGGGCCAGACCCTTTATCGCTTCACTCCCCCCGCACCCCGCCGGGTGGCGAAGCCCGATCAGGTGGCTGCGATTGTATCCATGATGGGGGATGTGATCACCGAGGGCACCGGGCGGGCGGCACGCATCGATCGCCCGGCGGCAGGGAAAACCGGCACCAGTCAGGATTATCGCGATGCTTTATTCGTGGGCTTCACCAGCGATCTGGTGGCGGGCGTGTGGGTGGGCAATGATGATGATCGGCCCACAAAGCAGGTCACCGGCGGCAGCCTGCCCGCCCAGATCTGGCATGATTTTATGATCGATGCCCATGTGGGGCGGCCGGTGCGGCCCTTACCCGCCTTACAAAATCCGCAAAATTAAGGGCGATGGCCCCTCAGCCCGGCGGCGGCCCCATCCGCATCAAAGCCTCGCCATGCTGGCGCAGCCACAGCCGCGCTTCATGGCGATGGGGCACAAGCCGATCCACCACAGCCCAGAAATGTGGGCTATGATCCATATGCAGGCGGTGCGCCACTTCATGGGCCGCCACATAATCGCCGATCATCGGCGGGGCCAGAACCAGCCGCCAGTTAAAGCTCAGATCGCCTGCCGCCGTGCAGCTTCCCCAGCGGCTGATGGTATCGCGCACCCGCACCCGCCCCAGTTCAACATCAAGACGGCTGGCATGCTGGCAGGCCTGTGTGGCCAGATGATCCTGGGCCATGGCCCGCAACCAGCGCAGGATCCGATCTTCCAGCCGATCCACCGGCCCCCCCACATGGATGGTACCCTCGTTGATCTGAGGGGCGCGGGGCAGATGATCCCCATGCTGGATGAGATGGGGCACATCATATAAAGGCACGAAGCTGCCGGGGATGAACCGCAGGCGCTGGGGCAGGCGGTCAAGCTGGGCTTTGATCCAGCCCTGATGCTGGCTGATAAACTGGTCGATCTGGCGTGCCGATGCGCCCATGGGGGCGGTGCACACGGCCAGGGCGCGGCGGCGATCAATCCGCAAGCCCAGCCGCCGGGCCCGATCATGGCGCCGGATGAGAACGCTGCCCGCTTCCTCCTCCCTTAGCATATTGTGTCACCTTGGGTCGCCGCCGGGGTTTATTCAATCCAGCTCAATCCAATTCAATCCAGTTCAATCCAACTCTGGCAGATCCATATCCAGAATGGCCATATTGAAGGCATAGGAAACATCGCCTTCATCATCATCCTTGTAGATCAGGCCGATGAATTCATCTTCGAGCAAAACTTCGACCGAGGCATCATCCCGCGACCGACGCTTCAGATTGATACGATTATTGTCAAAAGTGCTGCGCAAATATTTCTGAACACGCGCAATTTCGGTTGGGGTCACGAAGAGTCTCCTTGGATCATTCCATTGCTACCTGATCGAAGGGTTTAGCTGACAGCCACCCCCGAAAGCAAGGCACACAGGCAGTTCATAGATTCTGATTTTAATTCAAATTTGCCATATTATCGTCTTATTCATCGCTATAATGCGCCCAACATTCATTCGTGCCCACTCCATGGCAGGCTTTATCCTGAATGTGGGGTGATCTTTTTTGATCAATAAAGCCATGGGCAGAAAAGCCCAAAGCGCGGGACGATCAAGGCTTCAGTCCCGATCATCGCTATCGTGCGTATCAGGCATCGAGAAACGACAGTTTCGGAAGGAAGGCCATGTCCCGCTTTGCTCTGCTTGCAGGCTTGAGCGCTTTATTTTTGCCCGCTCTTTTGCCCACCCCGGCCCAAAAAGCCCCTATGCGGGCTGCTCCCATTGTGGCTGATCGCGCATCAGATCGGCCCGTTATCCCCCAAAATCTTGAAGAGGCCCTGCACTATGTAGAGGCGCGGATGCCGGCTGAATTTGAAGATGATGCCCGCTGTTTGGCGCAGGCGATTTATTTTGAAGCCCGCTCCGAGCCGGTCAAAGGCCAGCTTGCGGTGGCGCAGGTGGTGCTCAATCGGGTGAGCAGCCCGCTTTGGCCGGAATCCATCTGCGCGGTGGTCTTTCAAAATGAGCATCGCCGCCATGCCTGCCAGTTTTCCTTTGCCTGCGATGGCCGTTCAGATAATCCCCGCAATCCCGTGGCCTGGCAGAAATCAAAGCTGGTGGCTTTAGTGGCATTAGAGCAGCTTTGGGATGATATATCGGATCAGGCGACCCATTATCATGCCGATTATGTCTCGCCCACCTGGAATAAATCCATGCGCCAAACCGCCCGCTATGGCCGCCATCTTTTTTATCTCGATGCCCGGCAAGCCATGCTGATCAGCGATCATGCCCATGGCGATGGCTGATTTGACGGACGGTGTCACGGATCAGCGCGGTGCCCGCTTGGCAAGGATGCGCTGCAAGGTCCGGCGATGCATATCAAGCCGCCGAGCGGTTTCCGAAACATTGCGCCCGCATAATTCATAAACCCGTTGGATATGTTCCCAGCGCACGCGATCAGCCGACATTGGATTATCCGGCGGCGGCGGCGCTTCATCCTCACCAGCCAGAAGGGCTGCGGCCACGGCATCGGCATCGGCGGGTTTGGCCAGATAATCCACGACCCCCGTTTTCACGGCTGAAACCGCGCTGGCGATATTGCCATAGCCGGTCAGCACCACAATGCGGATATCGGGGCGCACTTCGCGCAAAGCGGGCACCAGATCAAGGCCATAACCATCATCCAGCCGCATATCGACAATGGCATAAGCAGGCTTCATCGCCCGGGCATGGCTGAGGGCATCGCTCACACCTTCCGCGAGTTGGACGCTAAAGCCCCGGCTTTCCATCGCCCGTCCCAAACGAATCCTGAAGGGCGGGTCATCATCGACAATGAGCAGCGTTCGGCTGCCCGCATTCTGATCATCGTTCATCTCACGCCTTTCTTCCGCTGCGGATAGCCGCATGCGGGCTTATTCCCCGTGCCCATCCATAGCCAGCATCATCTGGATCATCAGTGTCATCTGGCCTGTGATTGGCTCTTGTCTTCTGGTGCCAGCATCTCTTTTTGCCACAGGATTTTGACCACAGCACCGCCGGATTTCACATCATTTACGAAGCGAACCGTGGCTCCGGTTCTTTCCAGCAGAGTTTTTGCGATAAAAACACCCAAACCCAGGCCGGTATCCCCCGTGGCATTGACATGATGCGCCCCCATGGCCTCGGTCCCGCGCCTGCGGGTGGTGACATAAGGCTCGCCCAGATTTTTCTGTACCGAAGGATCAAAGCCGGGGCCATCATCCTTGATGATCACCTCGATCACCGAAGAAGACCAGCCGATCCGGACCAGCACCCGGCTGCGGGCGAATCCCACCGCATTTTCAATGAAATTGGTGAGCGCATGTAAAATTTCAGCGCGGCGGCTGATCACCGGCTGTGGAGCATTGCCCTCATCGAGGGGGGCGGCCTCGACATCGATGACCACATCGGTCAGATATTCAAAAGCCCGGGCCGCTTCATGGGCCAGTGCTTCAATCGTTTGAATGGCAAACGGAAAAGCCTCATCGGATAAATCCTTATAAGACAAGCGCTCCAAAATGCCCCGGCAGCGCGAAATCTGATCATTGATCAGGAGCACATCCTCATGGCGGGGATCGCCCTCTGGTGTTTCGCGCAATAATTCCCGTGCCGCCAAGGTGATGGTTCCCAAAGGGGTGCCCAATTCATGGGCGGCGGCAGCGGCCAATGTGCCCAATTCCGCCAGCTTATGTTCCCGTTCAAGAGCGGCTTCGGTGGCGGCCAGCGCCTGCGATCGTTTGCGGGTATCCACAGAAATGCGGGCGGCATAAAGGGTGAGGAAAATCATCGCCACCGCCAAACCCATCCATAAGCCCAGCCTATACATGGCGGGAAGGGTGAAAGAGGAATCGGGCCAGGGCAAAGGCAGGTGCCAGCGCGCCATCAGAATGCTGAGCCCCAAAGCGAGAACCAGCAAAGCCCATGTGCTTTTGCGCGAAAGCACGGTGGCTGAGATGGTGACCGGCACCAGCAACAGAATGGAGAAAGGATTGGATAGCCCCCCGGTGAAAGACAAGAGCAGCGCCAATTGCACGAGATCGAAACCAAGCTGCATCGCCGCCTTTTTATCGGGCAGTTGATGAGCAGCAGGAAACAGGACGATCAAAAACAGATTGAAGGCCACCGAAACGGCCACCACCATCGCCGCCCAGAAAATTTCAAAATCATAGCCCAGCCCAAAATAGATGACGAGCAGGGCCAATCCCTGGCCGAGAAGGGCAATCCAGCGCAAAGTGACAAGGCTGCCCAATCGCACGCGATTATCAAAACCGATGCCTGCCCGATCCATGGGATCGCGATCAGCCGCCCGATCCGGGAGCAAGGGCCATAAAAAAAGTGCCATGGGCCGATCAGCCAGCGGTTTCCAGCAGGCGTTCAATATCTCGATAGCGATTATTGCGGGCAATATCGAAAACCGTTTGCCCCTGATAATCGGGCATATCGGGGTCGGCTCCGGCTTCGAGGAGAGCGCTGACCACCCGCCCATTGCGGGATTGGGCTGCCAGCATCAGAGCCGTTTGCCCGGTGCTATTGCCAGCATTGAGATCGGCCCCTTTTTGGATCAGCATCTGCACCCCATCGAGATTTCCCCGGCGGGCCAATTCCATCAGCGCCGTGCTACGGTTATGGCGATCTGCGGCATCGGGATTGGCCCCCATTTCCAGCAGGTATTCGATGATTTTGCTATCAGAATTGCGGGCCGCCATCACCAGCACCGGAATATCATCCACATTGCGCACATTGGGGCAGCGGCATTTCAGCATCTGGGTGCGCATTTCCCCATAATCCTTGTCTTCGACCGCCTTGATCAGTTCATAGGCCGCCGAAAATTGCGCCGCTGCGGGGATGCTGCCAAGGATCGCGGCCAGCATGAACAAAAACAGCCCGATCGCCGGCTTTCTTGTCCACTTCATTTTTACGGCATCCTCGCGCCTTGCCCATGATAGCGGGGCTATCCGGTTTGATCTCATCTCGTGCATTGCATTACTCTCCCGAAAGATCTGGATCGGCTATGGTCAGATCGTCACATCGACAGCAAGCCCCGGCCCTTGTATAACATCATGAAGCCAAGCCCCAAGATTAAACCCGACAGGATCAGGGCGAAAACCCCCAGACACTGAGCCGAAGGACGCTATTCCATGACACTGCTTCGTATTCTTATCGCAGCGCTGATCGTTTGTCTTGGTGCTCTCGGACTTTTGTTGATGGCCGCGCCCGATTCCCCGGATCGCGCCTCGAAAAGCCCTGTAGCTGACGGTTCGGTGCCCATCGGCGGGCCGTTTGCTCTGGTTTCGCACCAGGGCGAGCCGGTGACTGACGAGGATTTTCGCGGCCGCTATCTGCTGATCTATTTCGGCTATAGCTATTGCCCCGATGTTTGCCCCACCGAATTGGCGAAAATGACCCGCGCCCTTGATGTGTTGGAGGCGAGGGGCCTTGATCTCGATCCCATCCAGCCTTTGTTCATCAGCGTGGATCCCGAGCGCGATACGGTGGCCCAAATGGCCCAATATGTGACGATGTTCCACCCCCGGCTCATCGGGCTGACCGGCACCCCGGAACAGGTGCAAATAGCTAAAGATGCCTATCGCATCTATTCGGTGAAAAGCGGGGACGTGGACAGCGATCAATATCTGGTGGATCATGCTTCGATGATCCTGTTGATGGATCAAAACAATCAATTCATGGATTTCTTCTCATCGCGCGAAAGTGCCGATGAGATCGCCGCCACCCTCGCCCCCTTATTGCCAACCCTGTCGGCCACCGCATCCTGATGAAAAACGATCCCGCCGATCCCCCTTTCTGGAAAAGCGTGCCATTCAATGAGATGACGCGAGATCAATGGGAATCTTTATGCGATGGCTGCGGTAAATGCTGCCTGCACAAGCTGGAAGATGCCGAAAGCGGCGAGATTTATTATACCAATGTGGCGTGTCGCTTGCTCGATCATCACTCCATGCGCTGCACCCGCTATGCCAGCCGCACCCGGTGGGTGCCCGATTGCACCGTTTTGAAGCCCGAACAGATCGCCGATTTCAAATGGCTACCCAAAAGCTGCGGCTATCGCCTTGTTCATGAAGGGCGCGATCTGCCCGATTGGCATCCTTTGGTATCCGGCGATCCCGAATCCATTCATGAAGCCCGGAAATCCATGCGCCATCGCTGGCTGATCGATGAGCGAAAAGCGGGCGATCTGGAAGATCATATCATCGAGGGCGAACCCTGAAAGCGCCCACGCAATCAGGTGGGTCGCCTTCTCCATCCTGTTTTGTTAAGCTGATGCCCGGTTGATCAGGAGAGAGCAGATGAGCGAGCGGATCGAAAGCTATGGCGCGTTCTTTTTGTTTTATCTGCGCGAACATGCGAGGCCCCTCACCCGGGCCCTCCATTATGCGGCGGCCTTTGCCTCTTTGACCGTGCTTTTTTATGGCCTTTTCATTGGGCCTTTATGGCTGGTTCTTTTGATGCCTTTGGCGGGCTATGGCTTGGCATGGTTTGCCCATTTTTTCATCGAAAAAAACCGCCCCGCCACCTTTCAATATCCCGGCTGGTCCTTGATATCCGATTATGTGATGACGTGGCTTTGGCTCACCGGGCGGCTGGGGCCATGGCTCGATAAGGCCGGCGTGGCGCGCGGCAAGGCCCCCGCACATCAGCGGTGATCGGCCCCGATGGCCTCAGTGATGATGGTCGGCCCCGATGGCCTCGCGGACTGAGGCAAAACCATCGCGTTTCAAACAGGCGGCCAGATCGGCCTTGATGCGGTTCACAAGGCCCGGCCCTTCATAAACAAGGGCAGTATAAAGGGCCACAAGGCTTGCCCCTGCGCGGATGCGGGCATAGGCATCGGCCCCCGAGGCTATGCCCCCCACACCGATCAGGATCAGCCTGCCCCCGCTCAGCCGATAAAAATCCGCCAGAATTTCGGCCGATAAATCTTTCAATGGCGCACCCGATAGCCCGCCTGCCTCATCTTTTGCCGCATCCTTTAATGCGGATGGGCGGGTGATGGTGGTATTGGAAATGATCAGCCCTTCGATCCCGCTTTCGCAAGCGATTTGGCCGATCATGGGGCGCGCATCGGGCGAAAGATCGGGGGCGATCTTCAGGAATATCGGCACCGGCGGGCGGCCATTGGGGCGGGCATAAAGATCGCGCGCCGCCACAAGCCGCGCCAGCAGGGCGGGCAGGGCGTCGCCTTGTTGCAGATCGCGCAGGCCCGGGGTATTGGGCGAGGAAATATTCACTGCGAAATAATCCGCTACCCCGCCAAAAAGTCTGATCCCGGTTTCATAATCACCGATCCGGTCGGGGCTATCCTTGTTTGCCCCCAGATTGATCCCCAAGGGTGCGATCTTTTGGCGTTTGGCGTTTACTATCCGCGCCAAAGCCGCTTCATGGCCCTGATTATTAAAACCCATGCGATTGATCACGGCGCGATCTTTGGCCAAACGAAAAAGCCGGGGGCGCGGATTGCCCGCCTGTGGGCGCGGGGTGAGCGAGCCACATTCAACAAAGCCAAAGCCCAAAGCCGAAAGGGCGGGAACCGCTTCGGCATCCTTGTCATATCCGGCGGCAAGGCCCACGGGGTTTTTGAAATGGAGGCCGATCCGATCAAAATCGATGGCAAGAGAGAGATCGTCATCGGGTCCGCGTTTTTGCCCCTGCCCTGCGATTTTAGCCAATATTGGCGTGGGCACGGCCTTCAGCAGCCTGATGGAAAGCCGGTGTGCCCGTTCCGGATCAAGCTGAAACAGCCCGGCTTGCAACAGGCCCCAAAAAAGGCTCATGGCTTTGGATTACCATTTTCCAGATCTGCGGGCAGGATATGCCGGCCCTTTGCATCCAATGACAAAGGCATCGTATTTTCAACCGCCGCCAGTTCGAGCCGGTCATAAAGATGGGGGAAAAGCTGGCCGCCACGCGCTTCTTCCCAACGTAAATGGGCGGCATCAAGGCGATCCGGGTTCACCGCCAAAAGCACCAGATTGGGCGCGCCCGCATAATGGCGCGCCAGCGTTTCCGCCAGCTGTTTGGCGGTTGAAAAATGGATATAGCCATCCGCCAGATCCACTGCCGAGCCATCAAAATAGCCCTGATCGGCACATGCCTGCCAATCCCGTGCGGTGAGAATTTTATAGATCATCATGGCCATCCCCCGCGTTTGTGGCTTTGCACATCATCCTTTGCTCTTTATCCTTTAAGGATCATAGGTTCAAGATTGCTTGGGGGAGATCGGCATGGCGAGGATCGAAGGCATAGAAACGATTGGCGATATCGTGCGCCATCATGGCCGCCTCCATCCCCATAAAACGGCGCTGATTTTCCAGGGCGAGCGGGTCGATTATCAAAGCCTTGACGCCCGATCCAACCAGATGGCTCAGGCCCTTCTGGCGGCAGGCATAAAGCCGGGGCAGCGGATCGCCCATTTCGGGAAAAACAGTGCCGATTATTTTGCGCTGGTTTTTGCCGCCGCCAAGATCGGTGCTGTGCTGGTGGGGATCAATTGGCGGTTAAGCCCGGCGGAAGCCCGCTATATCCTGATCGATAGCGAAAGCCGTCTGCTGTTTTGTGATCGCGATATGCCGCCGCTTTTGGAAGCCGATGATCAAGCTGATAACCAGCCTTGCCCCACCATTCTGATCGGGGCCGGGGATGAAAGCGGCCTCATGGCCTTTTACCACCCTCATCCCACAAGCGACCCCCAAATTGCTGTGGATGACGATGCGGTGCTCTATCAGATGTACACATCGGGCACCACCGGCCATCCCAAGGGAGCGGAAATCACCCATAAGGGCGTGCTTTTGCCCCGCCAGATGGATGATCTGATCGATGCCCGGGAATGGCATCGCTGGACCGGCGATGAAGTGCAATTGGTGCAGGCTCCGGTTTTTCACCTGACCGGAAATGTGTGGGCGATGATCGGGCTTTATGTGGGGGCGACCCTCGTGGTGCATCGCGATTTTGATATGGATCGCATCTTTGACGATATCGAGCGCGAAAAAATCAGCCATGCCATTTTCGTTCCGGCCATGCTGATGGCGATGGTCCAGCATCCCCGGGCGAAAACCACAGATTATCAAAGCCTTGTTGCGATTTATTATGGCGCCTCGCCCATTCCGCTCGATCTCTTGCGCCACGCCGTCGATCTTTTCAGGACCGATTTCATCCAGCTTTATGGGATGACCGAAATCAGCGGTTCAGCCACCTATTTGCCGCCTGCCGATCATGATCCCAGCGGCGATAACCCGCGCATGCGATCAGCAGGCAAGCCTTTTCCCTGGGCCCGGATCAAAATCATTGATGAAATCGGCCAAAGCCTGCCGCCCCATCAGGTGGGGGAGGTGCTGATCAAAACCGATACGGTGATGCGCGGCTATTGGAAACGGCCCGATGCCACCCAAGCGGTGCTTTCCGATGGCTGGTTTCATACCGGCGATGCCGGGCTGCTTGATGAAGATGGCTATCTCTATATCCATGATCGCATAAAGGATATGATCATCTCGGGCGGGGAAAATATCTATCCCGCCGAGGTGGAAAGCTGCCTTTTTGCCCATCCCGGCATTCGCGATGTGGCGGTGATCGGCGTTCCCTCCCCCCAATGGGGTGAGGCGGTGAAAGCCATTGTCGTGCCCAATGACCCAAGCCTTGAGGCCGAAGATGTGATCGCCTTTGCCCGCGCCCGGATCGCGGGCTTTAAATGCCCGCGCTCTGTCGATTTCATCGATGCTTTGCCGCGCAATGCATCGGGCAAGATTTTAAAACGCGATCTGCGCGCCCCTTATTGGGATCAACAGGATCGGCAGGTGAATTGATCACGCTTTAGAGCCGGGGGCGACCCGGGAGCCGCCCCCTGTTTCATGGTCTCAGCGCGGCGGCCTTGCATGTTGGGCGCCCCGGAAAATGGCATTGATCAACAGCAGATCAAGGCCATCCTGATAGGCTCTTGTGGTGCTTTCCTGCGTGATGGCAATGACCTGCCCCCGGCCCTCCGGCTCATTCACCATCAAGGGCTTATAGGCCAGTTGATCGCGGCTTTCCTGCCATAAAAGCCCGCTGGCCACCAGCTCTTCAGGTCCGGCAAAGCGCACCACATTCACCCCTTCGCCGATGGCCACGGGGGTATAGATGCCGCGCCCGGTGACAAGGGTATAAACTGTGGGTTTCAAACCGGCGGCCAGCCAATGCGTTTCATCCACAAAGGCGCGAACAATGGCCCCGGGGATCTGATCGGGGGCACGATCCCGGGCATGGGTGAGGGCATCATAAGCCTCGCGGTCCTTGATCACCACACCTGCCACCGTGCTTTCATCCTCTTTCGCTTTGGGATAATCGGGCAGGCCTTCGGGCTGGGCTTCTTTTTCCTTGCGGATCGACAACAGATCCACTTTGGGATCAGCCAGCCAATCGGTTGCCGATCCCAAACCGATGATCAACCCGCCATCCTGCACCCAATCTTTCAGGTTTTTGGCCCCGCTATCGCCCAGATGGCTTTGATAGCGGCCCCGGCTATCGGGCAGGATCAGCACATCATAATGGCGCAGATCCGCTGATTTCAAACGATCAGTGCGAATGGGTGTGACCGGATAGCCATAGCGTCGTTCGATGATGAAACGGCTGTTTCCGGCATTATAGCTGTTGGTTGGCTCATCCCAGGCCATGGCAATGCGGATGGGCAGATGCGGCAAAACCTTGTTTGATCCAAAGCTGGGGCCATCGGTGACCCAGCTCGTATTCACTCCCACGATCCGCGCGCCGGTTGTTTCGACCAGTGCGGCCAGTTTCGTGTTGAGCCCGGGATCATTCTCGCCAATTTCAAAAATCAGCGTGCCCGAGGGATAGCGCTTGTCGAGAAGCGTGAAAGGCTCATCGCTGCTTTTCACCTTCAGCCCATGGCGCAGGGCAGCACTCAAAAGCCGGGCTGCTGATGCTTCACCCCAAGGGGCAAGGAACGCCACCGTGGCATCGGGGTTTTCAAGTCTGCCCTGATGCGGCGTATCACCCGCCACCGCGATGGTTTCCACCCGGGGCTTATCGGCACAGGCTGTGGCTTCCAGATTAAACATCAAGGGCAGGGACCATGCGGTGGTATCATAAATCTCATCGGGAAGATTGCGCGCCCGGCGGGCTTCCTGATCGGCAATGAAATCCGCCGCCATCGGCACCTGCCGGTTCATCAAAACACTGATCCGGCGTTTTTCCGGCTGGGCCATATCGATGACATAGGCACCGGCTTTATAATCCACGCCACAGGCCCGGAAAGAGGCGGACGCCCGCGCCACCTCGATCCCCTGAAACGCCAAGAGACGCGCCAGTTCATCGGCACCCGCCTGATCGCTTTGGGTGGGGATCAGCCAGCTTTTCACATCCCCTTTGCGGCCCTCTTCGATGGCTGAACTGCGATAATTGTAAAAATCGCTGTAAAGCTTGCGGCGGTTATCGGCCACCACTTCGGCCGTGGAAAGAGACGTGATGAGATGATTGCGGATGGTTTCGGCATAGCTCAGATCCTTGCCATCATATCGGCGGTAAACCAGCCCCCGGCTGCTCGCCTGTTCATAGGTCATGGCAATCCCGCCATAATAGCTGGGCCAGCTTGCCCCATAGCCGGGATAAAAGGCATCGAATATCTCGCGGGTGAAATAAGAAATGCCAAAGCGATCGAAATGCCGCGCGTGATTTTCCCCAAACAGATGCAGGTTCTGTTTTTGGCTGGCGGTGAGATGGGGATTATAGGGCACGGCTTCGGGAGCAAAGAAATAGGTGCTGTCGCCCCCCATTTCATGGGCATCCACCATCACCAGCGGCAGCCATTCCAAAAGTGCGGGCACCCGGCCCTTGGTTTCGGGCTGGCTGATGCGAAACCAATCGCGATTGAGATCAAACAGATAATGATTGGTGCGCCCGCCGGGCCAGCCCAGATCATGTTCTGCTGAAATCCGGTCGCCCTGGGGCTCTAATCCCAAAGCCTGCTCATAGGCCGCTAAAAACCGCGCCCGACCATCGGGATTTTGCATGGGATCGATGAACAGCACGGTATTGTTGCGAATATTTTCAAGCTGTGCCGATTGTCCGGCCAAAACATGCCATGCCGTGAGCAGGGCGGCTTCGGTGGATGAGATTTCATTGCCATGCACGCCATAAGATAACCACACCGTGCCCGGCAGGCGCTCGATGATGGCATCGGCATCGGCTTTTGGCAGGCTGCGGGGATCGCTCAACGCCTTGATATCGGCCTTGATCGCATCGAGATTGGCAATGGTTTGCGGCGTGCCGATGATCGCATAAACCAGGCGGCGGCCCTGCCATGTGGTGCCATAATCGATGATTTTCATGCGATCAGGGGCGGCGGCCTCTAAAGCCTCAAGATAGCGCAGGGCCTCATCGGGGCGGGTGATGCGGCTGCCCGGTTCATAGCCCAGAACCGCTTCAAAGCTTGGAATGGCCGGATCGAACCGGGTATCGGGCCAGGCGGTAAACACCCCATCGGCACGGGCCGAGCCTATCAAAAGCCCCAAAAGCAGCAGCACGCTTAGCCAACCACGCAGCATGAAACACCCTTTCTTTTTCAATCCGGCTTTACATATCCCGGCTTCACAGATCAGGGTGCTCTCAATGGATGCGCCCCCCCTTATCCCGCATAACATTCACGGCTTTGCCACGAAGTGCAAGGGGTGCGATGGGTCCATCCGCGTCAGATAGTCGCCAACCGCCCTTTGCTGTGCATCCCATATTGCCGAAAGGCCGGTTTTTGCGCAGAATAGCCCCATGATCACCCGTCTGCAAAAAGCCCGCTATCTTGTTGGACAATCGGCCCGCATGGGCTTTTTTGCCAGCCAATATATGATGACCCGAAAATTGGCGGGCGCCGATGATGAAACCGATCATCACCCGTCCATGGGGTCTGATGGCAGGGATCGCGATGCCCCCGATCTGCCATCCAAAGCCGCGATCCGGGCGGCGATGCGCGATCTGGTGCGGCAGGATCTGGCGAATATCGACGCCGGTTATTATCCGTCGCCCAAGCTGATCGACGACAATCCCTTTACAACATTTGGCGTTTTGCGCAGCTATTTTGCCGATCTGCCCAGCGTTACAAAAAGACGCCGGCAGCATGGCCATAGCGATGTGCAAAAGCAGGTCAGCCCCGATGATCGCTATCCGCGCTATTATCTGCAGAATTTCCATTATCAAAGCGGCGGTTGGCTCACCGATGACAGTGCCCGGCTTTATGATCATCAGGTCGAGGTTTTGTTCAGCGGCACCGCCGATGCCATGCGCCGGCAGGCGCTGGTGCCCTTTAAAAAACATTTCGGATCAAGGCGCGAGCCGCAGATCACCCCCCGGCCCCGGCTTTTGGATATCGGCAGCGGCACCGGCCGATTTTTGAAAGCCCTGCGCCAGATCCTGCCCCATGCCCGGCTCAATGCTTTGGAGCCATCGCCCGCTTATGGTGCGGTTTTGCAAAAAGCCGTGCCATCGGCCCGCCTTCATGCCGGTTTTGCGGAAGCCATGCCCTTTGAACCGGCGCGGTTCGATGGGTTAAGCGCGGTTTATCTGTTTCATGAATTGCCCCCCAAAATTCGCCAAGCGGTGATGGCCGAGATCGCCCGTGTTTTAAAGCCCGGCGGGTTGTTCGTGCTGGCGGATTCTTTGCAATATGGCGATCAACCCGCCTTTGATGGGCTGCTGGCCCGCTTTCCCACGCGCTTTCACGAGCCTTATTATGAAAGCTATCTGAAAACCGATCTCGGCGCGCTGGCTGCCGCCCATGGCCTTGTTCAGATCGATCACATCACCGCGTTTCTGACCAAGATCATGGTTTTTCAAAAACGGTGAAGGCCAGAAAGCATCAGGCTGTTGCAAGATCGCTCTTGGCGCGGGGATCAGGCATTGCTATCTAGAGCCAGAATGTGGGACGCCTGTTTGGTCCTTTCGCACATTTGGGGGCCTGTAGCTCAGTTGGTTAGAGCGAACCGCTCATAACGGTTTGGTCGCAGGTTCGAGTCCTGCCGGGCCCACCATCTTCCCCCATAGCCCCGCAAACGGAGCCGTTCATGACGCAGGACGAAAAAAACCGCCGCTATCATGAGATTGCGGCGCAGATTGCATCCGTTCTCGAACATGAGGACAATCTCATCACCCGCATGGCCACGGTGTCGTGCCTTTTGGCATATGGCTTTGAAAGCTATTTCTGGACCGGGTTTTATATGGTGGATCCCAAAAAGCCACTCGAACTGGTGGTTGGCCCTTATCAGGGCAGTTTGGGCTGTTTGCGAATCCCTTTCGGTAAAGGGGTGTGTGGCCGGGCAGCCAGCGAAGAGCGCACGCAGATCGTTGCCGATGTGGATGCTTTTCCGGGGCATATTGCCTGCGACCAAAGATCGAGATCGGAAATCGTCGTCCCGGTTTTTGATGCCGAACACAGGCTGATTGCCGTTTTCGATGTCGATTCCGAGCAGCTTGGGAATTTTGATGAGACCGACCAGAGATGGCTGGAGCAGATCATTATGCAAACTTTTGCCCAATGAGTTATTTACCCTTTAAAGATGATTTGTGTGTTAAAAACCTAGAATAATCTCTTTAAAGATGTAATTTACAGAAAATTAATCTTGATTATCACGAATTTGTGATGATAGATCGCCACAGACAGTCGCGCTGGGGGGCGCGTTATTTCAGTGGGAATATTTTATCATGGCGGCGATTACATCCGAAGATCTTGCGCGATCCATTCGCATTTATGAAACCCTTTTTCAGGCCACGGCTGTGCGCGGCGATGCCCAATGCGATAGGGTGCTTTATTCTCGGCTGACCCGGGCCATTTTTACCGGCATTGCCCTGAGCGGGCCGCGCGCCTGTCTGATCGATCCGATCTATCCGCCTAAGCGCTAGATAGAGGCCCGGGCATCGAAAGCCGCCAAAGCCGCATCGAATATCAGCATGACCGAGGCATGGCGGGCCTTATGGGCCCGCACCGGTTCCAACAAAGTAAGCCGATCAAAGGGCGGGGCGGGGGCCTCACCATTCTGGGTGAGCATCTGAGAAAATTCGGCAGCCGCCCGGGCGATCTCATCCCGGCTTCGGCCGATCAGCAAGGGGGCCACCAGGGCCGAAGACGCCTGACCAAGGGCACAGGCCCGTACATCAAGCCCGAGCCGGGCGATCTGATCCCCTTCAAAACAGGCATCAAGACTGACCCGCGACCCACAGATGCGGCTGGTGCGCACAACACTGACATCGGGCGTCGGCAAACGCTCGGTAAAGGGAATTTGCGTCGCCAAACGCAGGATATCGGTGCTGTAAAGAGTGTTCATGCCCCACAGATAAGCTGCCGCCTGATAAAATCCAAGTCTCATCACATCGCACTCTATAGCCTCTGTTAAAGGGGATGCTGCGCAATCCAATGCGGCCTTGCCTGCGTATTCTTGGTTTTGGTGAAACCTGATCCTCTGTCCGGGGCAAAATCTCGGCAGGATAGCGAAAAAATTGGCGAAAAGGGGCAAGGCGTGGATGAACTGATCAGGCTGGCATCGGGCAATCGAGACGGGACGACCCTGCACACGCCCTATGATTCAAAACCGGTCGACTATGGAAAAAAGGCAACGGATGCGCTGAATGGCAAACAGCGGCCCGACCGTGAGGCAGCGATGCAGGCGGTCGAGACCCTGCTCGCTTTCATGGGCGAAAATCCCCAGCGTTCGGGCCTTTTGGATACGCCGCGCCGGGTGGTGGATGCTTTGCTTGAGCATGGCCGGGGCTATGATCTTGATCCCCACGAAATTCTTGCCCGCACCTTTGATGAGGTGGAGGGCTATGATGATATGGTGCTTTTGCAGGGTATTCGTTTTGAAAGCCGCTGCGAACATCATCTGGAGCCGATCATCGGCGTGGCCCATGTGGCTTATCTGCCCTCTGATCGGGTGGTGGGCCTGTCGAAAATTGCCCGCGTGGTCGATGTTTTTGCCAAACGCCTGCAAGTACAGGAACGCATGACCGCGCAGATTGCCAACGCCATTGAACAGGCGCTTGCCCCGCGCGGGGTGGCGGTTTGGCTCTCGGCGGAACATTTCTGCATGGCCAGCCGGGGCGTGCATAAGGCGGGTGTTTTAACCCATACCCAGCGCATGACCGGGCTTTTCACCAAAGATGCGCATCTGGCCACCCGCTTTATGGCGCTGGCCAAGGCGGTTTGAATTTTGCAATAATGCGGCATGACAGAAAAATCCGTCTCTTATTTCCCACCGCCGCCAGATGATGCCACGGCCCTTGAAACCGGCCCGGTGCTTTGCCCGCGCTTTGATCATAATGGCCTGATCCCCGCCATTGCCACGGATCATAAAACCGGCAAGGCCCTGATGATGGCCTATATGAATGCCGAAGCTCTGAAGCTTACCCTTGAAACCGGGATCGCGCATTATTTCAGCCGATCCCGGCAATCCCTTTGGAAAAAAGGCGAAACATCGGGGCAAATCCAGGATGTTGTGGAATTGCGGGTGGATTGCGATCAGGATTGCATCTGGTTAGAGGTACACCAGCATGGGGATGGTTGCTGCCATGTGGGCCATGAAAGCTGCTTTTATCGCCGGGCCATCCCTGCGGCCGACGGTGGTTTCGAGCTTGTAACAACACCCCATATCACAAAAACATAAGGGAGCGAGGATGGCCGAATTGACAATCGAGCTTGTGTTCATCGAACAGCCCTTGGCCAATTATGTGTATCTGCTGCGCGAAAACCAAAGCGGCCATGTGGCGGTGGTTGATCCCGGTTGGGCGGCTCCGGTGATCAAGGCCTTGGAAAAACGGGGATGGACGCCCGATGTTATTTTGCTCACCCATCATCATGCCGATCATATCGGGGCGACAAAAGACCTGAAGGATCGTTATCAGGCGCGGGTGATCGCCCCCGATGCCGAACGCCATCGCATCCCCCATGCGGATGAATGGGTGCGCGAGGGTGAAAGCGTGCATATCGGCCAGGCTCGGGGCGAGGTGATTGCATTGCCCGGCCACACCCTTGGCCATGTGGCCTATCATTTCCCCAAAGAAAAGGCGCTGTTTTGCGGCGATACGCTGTTTTCGCTGGGCTGCGGGCGATTATTTGAAGGCACCGCCGCGCAGATGTGGCAATCCCTGTCGAAATTGGCCGCCCTGCCCGATGAAACCCTGATGTGCTGCGCCCATGAATATACCGAAGCCAATGGCCGCTTTGCCCTCACGATAGAACCGGGGAACAGGGCCCTGCACACCCGGATGAACGAGGTGAAGGCCCTGCGCCTTGAAGGCCAGCCCACCGTGCCCTCCAATATCGGCATCGAGCGGGCCACCAATCCCTTTCTTCGGCCCCACAGCCCGGAAATCCGGGCGCGTCTTGGGATGGAAGCCGCCAGTGACGCCGAAATTTTCGGTGCCATCCGCAAGGCCAAGGATTCCTTTTGAGATCGCGCGAAAAGGGCGCTTTAATCGCCTGATTGCATCATTATAGCCATCGCAACAAAAGCACAGGGATAAAACCATGGGGATACGCATCATCGAACGCCGCCAAACGCCAGCCGGATATGGACACTGGCATCCGCCCTTTTCCGGCCGCACACGATCAATGGGCTTAGCGGTTCTCATCGCTTTCGGCCTTGCCGCCTGCGATAGCGGCCCCCAGCAAACCCAACAGGATCAGCAAAACGTGCCTGAGCAGACATCACAAAACAGCCGGGATCAGGATCAGATCGCCGCCACCGATGATCCCTATCTGTGGCTGGAAACCGTTGAGGGTGATGACGCCCTAGAATGGGTGCGTGGCCAAAATGAAACATCGCTGGCGCGCCTCACCGATGATCCCCGCTATGAGCCGATCCGGGCGGCTGCCGAAAAGCTGCTCACCGCATCCGATCGCATCCCCTATGGCCGGATCGTTGGTAATGAAGTGCGCAATTTCTGGCAGGATGGTAACCATGTGCGGGGCATCTGGCGGCGCACCAGCCTTGAGAATTATCAAAGCAACAATCTCGAATGGGAAACCATTCTTGATCTGGATGCTTTGGCCAAAGCCGAAGATCAGAATTGGGTGTGGAAAGGGTCTGATTGCCTTGCCCCCGATTTTAATCGCTGCATGATCAATTTATCCCGTGGCGGTGCTGATGCCGTGGTGATGCGGGAATTCGATATCGAACGCGGGGTTTTTGTGGATGGTGGCTTTTTTCTGGAAGAAGAAAAGCAGAATATTGATTGGATCGATGCCAATCGGCTGCTGATCGCCAGCCCCCTTGATGGCGGCTCGAAAAATACATCGGGCTATGCCCGCACCATCCGCATCTGGGAACGCGGAACCGATCTGGCCGATGCCCCCACGATTTTCACCAGCGAAGAAACCGATGCTTTCACCTTTCCGTTGGTGATCCATCGCCCGGAAGGGGTTGAAACCTTCATCTCACGTGCCCCCGATTTTTTCCATCAAACCCTTTATCATGTGAATGCGGATGGCACGCTGAAAGCCCTGCCTTTGCCCGATGATGTGAATTTCCAAGGATTGTATAAGGGCCGGATTATCGCCCTTTTGCGCAGTGCATGGGATGCGGGCGGGCAAAGCGCGCCGGCGGGTGCGGCGGTGTCGCTGCCCCTTGATCAGCTTTTGGCCGATGATCTGAGCGGCCTTGAAATTCTGGCCGCCCCCACCGAAAGCCGGGCCATCGAAACGATCGCGATCAGCCGGGATGCGGTTTATATCTCGATGCTTGATCAGGTGCGCGGACGCCTGATCAAGGCACAGCATGATGATAATGGCTGGGTCCAAAGCCCGGTGGCCCTGCCCGAAACCGGCAGTTTGTCGGTGGTCTCGTCGGGCCATTTCAATCGCCAGCTCCTGATCAATTTTGAACGCTTTCTCGAACCCGATAGCCTGTTTCTGGTGGAAGGCACTGCGGCCAAAGTGATCAATGCGATGCCTGCCCGCTTTGATAGTGCTGATTATCAGGTGAACCAGCATTTCGCCATCAGCGACGATGGCACCGAAATTCCTTATTTCCTGATCGCCCATAAAAATGCCCCCATGGATGGCAGCAGCCCCACCATCCTTTATGGCTATGGCGGTTTTGAAATCTCGCTCACCCCGTCTTATCTGTCGCCTTTGGCGATTGAATGGCTCAAGCAGGGTGGGGCCTATGCCGTGGCCAATATTCGGGGTGGCGGTGAATTCGGCCCGCGCTGGCACAAGGCGGCCTTGAATGAAAACCGCCCCCGTGCCTATGAGGATTTTGCCGCCATTGCCCGCGATCTGGTGCAATCGGGCCTGACCAGCCCTGCCCATCTGGGTATTTTTGGGGGATCGAATGGTGGGCTGCTGACCGGGGCGACCATGGTGCGCAATCCCGAATTATTTGGCGCTGTGGTTTCGGCCGTGCCGCTTTTGGATATGCTGCGCTATCACACTCTTTTGGCCGGTGCGTCATGGATCGGTGAATATGGCGATCCCGATATCGCGGAAGAACGCGCCTGGATCGAGACCTATTCGCCTTATCAGAATGTGAAGGCCGAAGCCGATTATCCGCCGGTTTTCTTCACCACCTCCACCCGCGATGATCGGGTGCATCCCGGCCATGCCCGCAAAATGGCCGCCAAAATGATCGAACAGGGCCATAATGTGCTTTATTATGAAAATATCGAAGGGGGCCATGCCGGGGCCGCCAATTTAAAGCAGCGGGCCATGCGCGATGCCCTGATCCTTATCTGGTTTCTGCAGGAACTGAAAAAAGATGCCTGATCGGCTTTGAGGTCGCATCTCGTGCCGGATGGGGGCGCCGATCCAATGGATCAGGCGCCCTTATCTTTTGGCGCCAATGGTAAAGATCCGGCTTTTCCGGCGCGCAGGGTCGAAAGCCGTGCCAACCCAATGCCCAAAAGCACCATCAAGGCCCCGATCAATTCGCGTCCGCCCATGGATTCGGCAAATAAAAGCCAGGCGGCCAGGCTGGCCACCACCGGCTGCAATAAAAGGCTGAGGGCGGAAAAGGCGGCGGGCAGATGCGCCAGCGCATAAATGATCAGCCCTTGGCCCATGATCTGGCAGATCACCGCCAATCCCCATAAAATGAGCCAGCCTTGGGGGGTTTCGGGCCACAGAGTTTCCCCGCTGCCATAGGCCACCGGCAAAAGAGCAAGGGCGGTAACGATGGCGGTCCACAACAACACCTCCACAGCGCCGATATGCGCCCGCAGGCGGGATGCGGTCATGAAATAACCCGCATACATCAAGGCCGTGGCCACCCCCAGGCCATCGCCCAAAAGCCGTTCGGGGGAAAAGCGCAGGCTCGCCCCCATCAGGATGATCGCCCCCGCCATCGCCGCCACAAGGCCCAGCAAAAACAGGCCACTGAAGCGTTCCTTGAACAAAACAAAGCTGAACAGGGCGACAAAAACCGGGTTCAGATTGGCCAGCAAGGTGGCATTGGCAACGGATGTGAGGGTGATCGACCAATGCCATAGCCCCAGATCGGCAGCGAAAAACAGGCCACACAGGATCAAAAGCCCGCGATGGCGTGTCAAAAGCTTGTGGCCCTGTGCTTTCAAGTCGCCAATGGCGTCCACAGCAGGATCAAGAACCGCTGAAGGCAACGCTGAAGGGGGCTTTGAGGGGCGGCGGCGCATATGCCGCAAAGCCAGCCACAGCATCAAAAGCGGGATAGAAAGCGCAATCCGCCAAAAGGCGCTGGAAACCGGCCCCACATCCGAAAGACGGACGAAAATCGGCGCAAAACCAATCCCAACCGCCCCCAAAAGCAGGGCGGCAAAAGCGCGGGAGGCTGGCTTTGAAAGCGCTTTATCAATCATGCACAAGAACCTGTGGGATACCGGACATTCCAGGTGGCGGATCTTGTGATCACAAAAACGTGAATATGCGATGCACAGGCTCCTGCTGTCTCTTATGTTGAAGCGACATCAGCGTCAAATGAAAGGCTTGTTTCATGATCGATCTTTATACCGCCCCCACGCCCAATGGCTATAAGGTCTCTGTGACTTTGGAAGAAATGGGGATTGATTATCAGCTTCATGCCATTGATCTGATGAAGGCCGAACAAAAGGAAGATTGGTTTTTGAAGATCAATCCCAATGGCCGAATCCCTGCTATTGTTGATCGCGATAATGATGATTTCGCGGTTTTTGAATCCGGCGCGATCATGCTGTATCTGGCGGAAAAATCCGGCAAGCTTTTGCCGACCGACAGCAAAAAGCGATCTCAGGTCATTCAGTGGCTGATGTTTCAAATGGGGGGGCTTGGTCCGATGCAGGGGCAGGCGAATGTATTTACCCGCTATTTCCCCGAAAAAATCCCATCGGTGATTGCCCGCTATCAGAATGAAACCATGCGTTTATACAGTGTTTTGGATAAGGCTTTGGAAGGCCGCGATTATCTGGTGGATGATTATTCCATCGCCGATATCGCCAATTGGTGCTGGGTGCGCAGCCATGCCTGGTGCGGGCTGGAAATTGATAGCCTGCCGCATCTGAAAGCCTGGTCAGAGCGCATTGCCAGCCGTCCGGCGGCGGAAAAAGGGGTCATGGTGCCGCCACGCAATCTGGATGATGAAGCGGCAGTGAAGGCGGCGCAATCGATGCTCCAGCGTTGAGGCTATAAAAGTCGCCGATTTTGGGTCAATCATCTGGGCCTGATCCCCTTTTCCTTGCGGTGGCGTCCCGGCTTGGGTAGCTTGATCCACAAAGAATAGAAGCCAATGTCAAGGCCAGCCACCGGCCCCCCCCAAGGAGGAGAAAAAACCATGCGCCTCATACCCCTTATGCTGAGCGGGCTGCTTTTAGCCGCCACTCTTCCCGCCGTTGCTCAAGAACAACAGGCCATCGAAAAGGCGGTGATGGAAAATCCCTATCGCACCGATGAGCAAAAGGCTCGGGATCAGGATCGTCACCCCATTGAAACCCTTGTATTCTTCGGCATCACCCCCAGCATGACGGTGGCCGAGCCTTTACCCGGCTGGTATACGGAAATTCTGGGGGATCTGGTGCGGGACGAAGGCACCTATATCGCCCTTAATCTGCCGCCGCATCTTTATGATAATGCCGATCGCCGGGCGCGCACTCATGCCTGGCGCGATGGCTATATCGCTTCTAAGGGCAAATTATTTGGCGACAAGGCCTTTGCCCGTTTCATGCTGACCGAGGACAATTTCGCCGCCGATAACAGCGTGGATGCCATTCTGGCTTTTCGCAGCCTTCATGGCTGGGTTTATTCCGATGTGCTCGATAAAGCCCTAGCCGAATTTTATACGGTTTTGAAGCCGGGTGGTGTTTTGGGTGTAGTGCAGCATCGCGAGGATGAAGACAGCCCCAATACCCCTGCTGATCGGCGCGGTTATTTAAAGCAGAGCTTTGTGATCGAGGCCATCGAGGCGGCGGGCTTTGTATTGGAAGCGCAAAGCGAGATCAATGCCAATCCCAAAGATACCAAGGATTATGACATCGGGGTGTGGGGACTGCCGCCGGTTTTGCGCGTGAACAGCGATGAAGAACGCCGCCGCAATATGGCCATTGGCGAAACAGATCGCATGACCTTGAAATTCATCAAGCCGAAAAACTGAGGACAAAAGGCATGGCCGCCGCTTTTTGGAGGTCATGCCTTTTGCGCGTCCGGCGGGTGACGGCACTTCCCGTGACCCGCTTTCTGTATCAGGATACCCCCCGATGACGTCCCTCAAGAATCTGTCCCGATCCGATAGCCTGAATATGGCGGATATTGCCCGGCTTGCCGGGGTTTCGGAATCCACGGTCTCGCGGGCTTTGGCCGATAGCCCGCTGGTCAATGCCAAAACCAAGGATCGCATCCGCAAGATCGCCCGGCAAAATCATTATGTGGTGAATGAACAGGCGCGTAATTTTCGCTTGAAGCGCACCGGCACCATTGCCGTTGTCATCCCGATCGATGCCATTCAGCAACAGCCGATTTCCGATCCGTTTTTCATGGAATTGCTGGGGGCCATCGCCGATGCATTGAATGCCCGGGGTTTTGATCTGCTGCTCAGCCGCGCCGATGCCACCAATCCCAAATGGTCGGCCATGGCTTTGGATAATGGCCGCGCCGATGGCACCATCATCATCGGCCAATCCACCCAGCATCAAACCCTGAACAGGATGGCCGATAGCGGGGCGCCCATGGTGGTTTGGGGCGGGCGGCTTGTCGATCAGCGCTATACCACGGTGGGCTGCGATAATCTGGCGGGCGGCATGATGGCGACCAAACATCTCATTGATCAGGGCCGCCGCCATATTGCCTTCATGGGGCATCGCGATTGGCCCGAGGTGGATTTGCGCTATCAGGGTTATCTGGCGGCGCTTGAAGCCGCTGGCCTCGAAGCCGATCCCCAACTGGTGCTGGATAGCCGCTTCACCCGCGAAGATGCCCATCGGGTGATTGCCGATATGACCCGGTCCGGGCTGGCCCCGGATGGCATCGTTGCGGCCAGCGATGTGCTGGCGATGGCGGCGATCAAAACCCTGCAGGAACAGGGCATCCATGTGCCGCGCGATCTTTCGATCATCGGGTTTGACGATATCGCCCTTGCCACATGGTATAATCCGCCGATCACCACCATTCGCCAGCATATCGTGCAGGGGGGGCGTTTTCTGGTGGATCTGATGATGGCGAAAATCGCTGGCGAAGCCACCGCCCCGGTGATGCTGACCCCCGAACTGGTGGTGCGCGGTTCTTGCGGTGCCAAGCCCTGATCCTACCAGAAGCTGATCACGATCACCGCCGTGATGGCCAGCAGGCCCACTGAAAGAACGCGATAATTCTGCCACCATGGCAAGCTCGCCAGATCAGCGGATTCTTCATGCCATGTGGCCGGAGTCCACATCAAACCTTCGGTTTTCTCCAAAGCCGGAGCCGGGGTCAAAAGGCTGCCGATCACTAAAACGATGCTCGAGAGCACAAACAGGATCGGGGCCACATAAAGAAAGCCGATGGCCGGGGCATCGAGCACAACTTCATTGATGATGAAAAATGCAGCCCCCGCCAGCCCGCCGACGACCAGCGATGCAAAACCCCCCGAGGCATTTGCCCGTTTCCACAAAACCCCGAACACAAACATCGCCACAATCGGCGGCACGGTATAGGCCAGAACCGCTTGCAGATATTCAAAAATCGATTGAAAGCGGGCGATCTGGGGTGCCCATAAAACCGCCAATATCATGAAAATAAAGGTGGAAATCTGCCCGGCCCGCATCAATTGGTGGCTATTGAGATCGGGGCGAATGCGGCGCACGAAATCCATCACCACAAGGGTTGATGCGGAATTGAGCGTGCTGTCGATCTGGCTCATCAGGGCGGCCACGAACCCCGCCAGAACCAATCCCAGAATCCCGACCGGCAAAAGATCGACCAGCATGGTGGGATAAACCAGATTGGGATCCTCCAGATCGGGATAGAGCAGGATGGCAATGGTGCCGGGAATGACCATGATGAACAAAACCGGGAGCTTTAACAAACCGGCAAACAAGGCCCCCCAGCGGCCATGATGGATGTTTTTTGCTGCCAGCAGCCTTTGCACCATGAACTGATTGGTGCACCAGAAATAAAAGCCCAATAAAAACACCCCCGTAATCAGCCCCGGCCAGGGCACGCCGGGATCGCCGATCGGGCGGATAAGGCTGAGCTTTTCCGCGGGAACCGCCGCCAGCACCGCCGACCATCCCCCCACCTGATCAAGGGCGAAAATGGTGATCAAAACAGACCCGAAGACCAGCAACACCGCTTGGATGGCATCGGTGAGCATCACCGCCGCCAAACCCCCGGCAATGGTATAAATCCCCGCCGCCACAGCCAGAACCGTGACCGTGGTCCAGATATCGAGCTGGGGAAACATCATCTGCAATAAAAGCGCCCCGGCAAACAGCCCCCCCGCCGTATCGACGACGATATTCAAAAACAAAGTGAGCAACGAGAAATAGGTGCGCGCCCGGTTATCAAAGCGTTTTGAAAGAAATTCCGGCATCGTATAGACCTGCGAGCGCAAAATGGCCGGCAGGAAAAACACGGCAAAAACCACCAGAACGACCGCCGCCATCCATTCATAATTAAACACCGATATGCCGGTGGAATAAGCCGATCCGGCAAGGCCGACGAGGGTGGTGCTGGAAATATTCGAGGCAAACAGCGAAAGCCCGATCACCGGCCAGAGCATACCGCGACCCGCCAGAAAAAAATCACTGGCGGTTTCATGCTTACGTCCAAACCAGATCCCAAGGGAAATGGCGATCACGAAATATGCAACCAACAATCCGATATCGATCGGATGAAGTGAGATACCCAGTTCCATAACACTCCCCAAAGTGGCAATGGGCCAAAGCGGCAACAGGTCGACTTTCAAGCCTCTTACAAAACGCTACAGGCACTGCACCCTGACTTTCCAGTCATTCTTTTGCATTCTTCGCAAGATTTTTGCAGCGGGTGCAGATCGGGCACCGTCAGACAGGCCTTCACAAGACTGTGCTTGATTTTGCAATCGATTGTAATACACATATCAGAGATTTTATGTCATAAGCAAGCTGCAAACGCTTCTTTTATGGCTGAAAATCCCTTAAATGCCTTTTCTGGCGACAATGATCTTCGCTGATCCGTTGATCCAAAACCCTGAGACGAATGCAGGATAGATTTATGCAGGCTGATAGCACATCCCGTTCCGGCACTGGCCGCCCCACGGATCTGATCATTTTTGGCGGCACCGGCGATCTGGCCATGCGGATGCTTTTTCCCTCTCTTTATTTTTTAGAAGCCGATGGCTATCTTGCTGATGATGCAAGGATCATTGGCGCAGCGCGGGGCGATCTGAGCCGCGATGCCTTTTTGGATGAGGTGCATAAGCGCCTGAAAAGCCATATTCCCAAAAAATATTATGATGCCGATGTTTGGGATCGTTTTGCCCAAAAGGTCGATTATAAGTCGGTGGATGCCACCGATGGCAGCGGTTTTGAGGCTCTGGCCGCTGCCTTGCGCATCAGGGATGGCAGCGAAGCGGTCTTTTATTTCTCAACCGCGCCGCGCTTTTATGGCGATCTGTGCGCCCAATTAAAAGCACATGATCTGGCCGGGCCCCAAAGCCGGGTGGTTTTGGAAAAGCCCATCGGCCATGATCTGACATCGTGCAGGGCGGTGAATGATGCGGTGGGGGCGGTTTTCCCGGAAAGCCGGATTTATCGCATCGATCATTATCTGGGCAAGGAAACGGTGCAAAATCTGATTGCTTTGCGGTTTGCCAATTCCCTGCTCGAACCTTTGTGGAATGCCCAAGGCATTGAACAGGTGCAGATCACCGTTTCAGAAACCGTGGGGGTCGAGGGTCGCTGGTCTTATTATAACGACTCGGGCGCCCTGCGCGATATGCTGCAAAATCATCTGTTGCAGCTTTTGTGTCTGGTGGCGATGGAGCCGCCCACTTCCCTTGATGCCGATGCCGTGCGCGATGAAAAGCTGAAGGTTTTGCGGTCTTTGCGGCCGATCGGCAAGCATGAAAATGCGCTCAAAACCGTTTGCGGCCAATATACCGCAGGCGCTGTGGATGGCAAAGCCGTACCCGGCTATTTCGAGGAGGGCGAGGGCGAAAGCACCACCGAAACCTTTATATCTCTGCGCGCCGATATCGATAATTGGCGCTGGCGGGGGGTGCCTTTCTATCTGCGCACGGGCAAGCGGCTTCCTTATCGCTATAGCGAGATTTTCATTCAGTTCAAGGATGTGCCCCATTCCATCTTCCCTGAAGACAGCAATCTCACTTTACAATCCAATAAGCTGATCATTCGCTTGCAGCCCGAAGAAACGATCAAGCTTTTGATGATGAATAAAGTGCCCGGGCTCGGCCGCGATGGCATGAAATTGCAGGAAGTCTCCCTTGATCTGTCGATGTCGGATGAGGTTCGTTTGCGGCGGCGGCGGATCGCTTATGAACGGTTGTTGCTCGATGTTATGAATGCCAACAGCACCTTGTTCGTGCGCCGCGATGAAACCGAAGCGGCCTGGAAATGGGTGGATCAGATCGCCGAAGGCTGGCGGGAATTGGGGCAAAAGCCCAAGCCCTATGCCGCCGGAAGCTGGGGGCCATCGGCCTCTGTGGCGCTCACCGAACGCTATGGACATAGCTGGCATGATTGAACCCCTTTTCACGGCTTATGAAGATCGCGCCAGCATGGGCCAGGCTTTGGCGGGCCGGGTGGCGATGCGCATGGCCGAGGCGCTGGAAATCCATGATGCGGCGGGCCTGATCCTTTCGGGAGGCGGCACCCCCAAGCCGCTCTTTGCCGCCCTGAAGGATCAGAGGGTCGCGTGGGAGAAGATCACCCTCACCCTTGCCGATGATCGCTGGGTGCCCCCCGATCATGAAGCCAGCAATGAACGGCTGGTGCGGGCCGATCTTTTGCACAATGCAGCGCAAAATGCGCGCTTCATCAGCCTTGTGACCGATGACCCCCAAGCCAAAGACGGGGAAGCTTTGATCGAAGATCGCCTGCGGGCTTTTCCCTGGCCTGCGGCTTTAGTGCTCTTGGGGATGGGGAATGATGGGCACACGGCGTCGCTTTTCCCCGGCTCTGCCGCGCTTTCCGCAGCCCTTGATCCGGAAGGCACGGCCCGCGTTCGGGCCATCACCCCCGGAACGCTGCCCAAGGATGCGCCCTATGATCGCATGTCTTTAACCGTGTCGGCTTTATTGAGCAGCCACCTCATCCTTTTGATGATCAATGGGGATGATAAGCGTGCCACCTATGAGCGGGCACTGGCGGGTGATGATCGGGCTGCCATGCCCATCCGCGCCATTTTGCAACAAAACCGCGTGCCTGTTGAGGTGCATTGGGCGCCTTGAGGGCTTATAATGAGTGGCGACAAGGCAGCAGACCGCGACCGTGCGGCTGCCCCGGCTTTGGGGGGAGGCTCTTTTGACAGGTTTAATGCAGGTGATGCCGTTGAAACAGCTATGGATCTGGCAGAAATGGGCGGCCTCGCCTGTATGCTGGGGTTCGATCCTCTTGGCCTGTTTCATGGCATCTTTGGCTTTGGCGCAAAGCGCATCTGTGCCCGAAGCCGAGCCTAAAAGGGTGCTTGAGCCTTTACCGGAAGCCCAATGGCCGCTGGTGTTTCCGCCTTTGCAAATTACCATCACCCCGCGCCGCACTGTGCCGGAAAGTGAAGCGGCACAGGCTCCCGCCGATTGGGCTCTGGTGCCTTTGGCCAATGGCAAGAAGGGCGATCTGCTGGGCTTTTTGGGATTATCTTTGGATCATGAAACCGGCTGGACCGCCAAGAGCGCCTTTGCCGAGCATCTGACAATCACCGGGGATAAGGCTTATCAACCCGATATCCGGCAAAGCCTGGTGGAGCGCGCCGATCTGGCGGTGATGATGGGCGGCGGATTTCTGGGCATGAGTCTGGCGCAGATTTATGTGAATTTCGGCTTCGAGCCGGATGGCACGCGCCCCTTGCCCAAGGCTTATGGCATTTATTCGCCGGTGCAGCCGGAAATGTGCCTTGAAGGCGGTATTTCCTGCCGCGCTTCGATCGTAAAACAGTGATGAAGGAGAGAGATGGTGCATGATACATTACAAGAGGTAACGACCCGTATTCGCGAACGCAGCCTTGATCGCCGCACCGATTATCTCGAACGGATCGAAGCAGCGCGCCAGCAGGGCCCCAATCGCGGCACCTTATCATGCGGCAATCTGGCCCATGGCTTTGCCGCCGCAGAAGATGACAAGCCCGCCCTGAAGGCAGATAAAAGCCCCAATATCGCTATTGTCTCATCCTATAATGATATGCTCTCGGCGCATCAGCCCTATCAGCGCTTTCCCAATCTGATCAAGCTGGCAGCCCGCGAAGTGGGGGCAACGGCGCAATTTGCGGGCGGCGTGCCCGCCATGTGCGATGGTGTCACCCAAGGTCAGGATGGCATGGAACTCTCGCTGTTTTCGCGCGATATCATTGCCCAGGCCACGGCCATTGCCTTGTCGCATAATATGTTTGATAGCGTTTTGGCGCTGGGGATTTGCGACAAGATCGTGCCCGGCCTGATGATCGGAGCCCTGAGCTTTGGGCATCTCCCCACCATTTTCGTGCCGGGGGGGCCGATGCCTTCGGGCCTGCCCAATAATGAAAAATCGCGCATTCGCGGTCTTTATGCCGAGGGCAAAGCCACCCGCGACGATCTGCTGGAAGCCGAATCGCAATCCTATCACAGCCCCGGCACCTGCACCTTTTATGGCACCGCCAATTCCAATCAGATGATGATGGAAATGATGGGCGTGCATCTGCCCGGATCGGCCTTCATCCATCCCAATACCAAATTGCGCGATGCCCTCACCGCCCAAACAGCGCGGCGGGCGGCGGCGATCACCGCTTTGGGCAATGCCTATACGCCCTTGGGGCGGGTGATTGATGAACGGGCCATCGTCAATGCCATTGTGGGGCTGATGGCCACCGGCGGCTCCACCAATCACACTTTGCATCTGGTGGCGATTGCCCGGGCGGCGGGGATCGAGCTCAACTGGACCGATTTTGCCGATCTGTCTGCCGTGGTGCCCTTGCTCACCCGGATTTATCCCAATGGCTCGGCGGATGTGAATCATTTCCATGCTGCCGGGGGGATCGGCTTTTTGATTCGGGAACTGGTGGATGCCGGGCTTTTGCATGGCGATATCGAAACCATCCATGGGGTTCCGCTTTCTCAACATGCCTGTGAACCGATGCTGGATGGCGATAAGCTGGTGTTCAAACCGGCCCCCCTCAAAAGTGGCGACCCTGATGTGTTGCGCGGCGTGGATAATCCCTTCAGCGCCACTGGCGGGCTGGTTCTGGTGCAGGGCAATCTGGGGCGCAGTGTGATCAAGGTGTCGGCTGTGGCACCCGAACATCGCGCCGTGAAGGCCCCGGCCCGGGTGTTTCATCATCAAAATGAACTGGGCGAGGCCTTCAAACGCGGCGAATTGGAGCGCGATTTCGTAGCCGTGGTGCGCTATCAGGGGCCACGCGCCAATGGGATGCCGGAATTGCATAAAATGACCCCGGTTCTGGGGCTTTTGCAGGAGCGGGGCTATAAAGTGGCGCTGATCACTGATGGGCGCATGTCGGGGGCTTCGGGCAAGGTTCCGGCCGCCATTCATCTCACCCCCGAAGCGCTGGATGAAGGGCCCATCGCCCGGATCCGGGATGGCGATATCATCAATCTGGATGCCGAAGCCGGTCGCCTTGATGTGGAGATCAGCGAGGCCGAATTGCTGGCCCGCCCGATCACCCGGCCCGATCTTACGGGCAATCGATTTGGCATGGGCCGTGATCTTTTCGGCGCGGCACGTCATGCCGTCAACACCGCCGAAGAAGGCGCATCCTTCATCTTATCCTGATCGCGATCAATCTTTGCAAAGGCTTCAGCCCATGTCATCTGCACTTCACACCATCATGACCACTGCGCCGGTAATCCCGGTTCTTGCCATTGATAAGATCGAACAGGCGGTGCCTTTGGCGCAGGCCCTTGTTGCGGGCGGCCTGAGGGTTCTGGAAATCACCTTGCGGACCGAGGTGGCGCTTGCGGCTATCGAGCAGATGATCCGCTCTGTGCCCGAGGCCATCATCGGCGCGGGCACGATCCGCACGATTGATGATCTCGCCCGGGTGGAACAGGCAGGCGTGCGTTTTGCGGTCAGCCCCGGTCTCACCGCCGATCTCGCCAAAGCCGCCCGGCGATCCAGCGTGCCTTTGCTGCCGGGCATTGCCACGGCATCAGAGATCATGGCCGCCAATGATCATGGCTTTGATCATTTGAAATTCTTTCCCGCCGAATCATCGGGGGGCGTTCAGGCGGTGAAAAACTTCTTCGGCCCCTTCCCCGATGTGCGATTCTGTCCCACCGGCGGCATTGGTCTGGCGAAAGCCGCCGATTATTTGAACCTGCCCAATGTACTCTGTGTGGGGGGGAGCTGGATCGCCCCGAAAAGTGCAGTGCAGCATGAAAATTGGGCTGAAATCGAAAGGCTTTCCAGCGAAGCTTTTCGCACTGCAGCACAGCATCCCGAAGGCTGACATCTAAGCCACATCAAGGGTTTTTGGCGTATTTTGGTGCGTTAAAACTGCATTTCATTGTCGATATGTTATTGCAATCGATTGCAAGTTTATGCATGATCCGTGTAGAGAAGCACAGGCAAGCAGCGCATAAGAAGCCACCCTGCGCTTTAAGGATAACAGACCGGCCGGGCCAAACGGATGCCTTGCCCTTATCACCTTTGGGGAGATCAAATGATGCCAGGATATATCAAACAAGCCCTGATGCTGTCGGCGGCGGGCTTTGCCATGGCCGCTTTTCCGGCTTTTGGGCAAACTGAAAATAATGATGAAGCTGGAAGTGACGCACGCCCCCAAAGGGTGGGGATGCTCGAAGAAATCGTTGTCACGGCGGTGCCCATCAGTGGCACCAAAATGACGACTGCGGTGTCCACCAGTTCTTTGAGTGCCGAAGAGATCCGCAATTTCGCACCGCGATCGACTGCGGAAATTTTCCGCAATATTCCCGGCATCCGATCTGAAAGCTCGGGCGGGGGTGGCAACGCCAATATCGCCGTGCGCGGCCTGCCGATCTCCACGGGTGGTGCCAAATTCCTTTCTTTGCAAGAAGATGGTCTGCCGGTTTTGCAATTTGGCGACATTTCTTTTGGCAATGCCGATAATTTTCTGAAGGCTGATAGCACGATCCGGCAAATCCAGGCCATTCGGGGCGGTTCGGCCTCCACCTTTGCCCAGAATTCTCCGGGCGGCGTGATCAATATGATCAGCAAAACCGGGGAGGTTGAAGGCGGCTCGCTGGGGATCACCCGTGGCATCGGCTTTGATCGTACCCAGATCGATTTTGAATATGGCGGGCCTTTGGCCGACGATCTCAGCTTCCATGTAGGCGGTTTTTATCGGGTGGGTGAAGGCACCCGCGATACCGGCTTTAATGGCGATGATGGCGGGCAGATCAAGGCCAATATCACCAAAGATTTCGATAATGGCTATGTGCGCCTTTTTTTCAAGCATCTGAATGATCGGGAAACCACCTTCCTCCCCATGCCTTTGCTGGCAACCGGCACCAACAGCAGCCCGAATTTCCAATCGGTTGAAAATTTCAATATTAAATCCGATACCCCCCACACGCCTTTTCTTTTGACGGGCGCGGGGCTTGATGGGGAAAACAACCGCCGCACCTTTGATGTGACCGATGGTTTGCGTTCGCTCAGCACCGCTGTGGGGATCGAATTTGAATTCGATCTGATCGATGATTGGCGGATCAGCAATAAGGGCCGCTATGCTGATAATTCCGGCAGCTTTACCGCACCCTTTCCGGCAACGGTTGGAAGTGCATCCTCACTTGCCCAGCAATTTGGCGGCGCCGGGGCCAGTTTGGCCTTTGCCAATGGTCCCAATGGCGGGCAGGTCATCAGCAATCCTGCCGCCCTCAATGGCAATGGCCTTGCCATGCAGATTGCGCTCTTTGATGTGGATGTGAATAATTTCAACAATTTCGCCAATGATCTGCGGCTGCAGAAATCCTTTGATTTCAATGAGGCCGGCACTGTTGATCTGACCTTCGGCTATTATAAGGCCAATCAGAACATCAATATGGATTGGGTCTGGAATTCCTTCCTGATGGAAGTGAAAGGCGATAAAGCGGCCCTTCTCGATGTCTTCGATGCCAATGGCGTAGCCCAAACCATCAATGGTCAAACCAATTTCGGCGATCCCTTTGGCGGCTGCTGCACACGCGCGTTCAATACCGATTATGATACCGATTCGCCTTATGCCTCCGCATCCTGGGTGATCGACGATCTGACCCTTGATGCCAGCCTCCGCTGGACCTTTGGCGATGCCTCCGGCACCTTTGCGGGCACGGTCCAACGGCCCTTCGACATCACCAATGATGGTGAAATCACCGGGCCTGAGAACAATGTCTCGTTCGTGGATACGGCCAATCCCTCGCCGGTTGATTATACTTATGATTTTGCGTCCTACACCTTTGGCGCCAATTATCTTTTGAATGATGATCTGGCGGTTTTCGCCCGCTATAGCCGGGGCGGCAGCGCCAATGCCGATCGCCTGCTGTTTGGTCCGGCGATTGGCGCTGATGGCTCGCTTCTGGATCAGGATGCGGCGGTCGATATTGTCAAGCAAACCGAAGCCGGGGTGAAATTGCGCACGGGCGGGCTCAATCTTTTCGGAACCTTCTTTTATGCCAAAACCGAAGAGCAGAATTTCGAGGTCACCAGCCTCACCTTCATCGATCGCAAATATCGCGCTTATGGGGTGGAACTGGAAGGCGCCTACAGCTATGGGCCTTTCGATATCACCGCCGGTTTGACATGGACCGATGCCGATATCATCGAGGATAATCTCTCCCCCGAACTGGTTGGCAATACCCCGCGCAGGCAGGCGGATCTGATCTATCAGGTCACCCCATCCTACACTGATTATGGCTTTTCAATCGGCGCCAATATCATCGGCACCACCAGTTCATTTGCCCAATTCAACAATGAATTGAAGCTGCCGGGTTATGCGCAGGTGAATTTCTTTGCCAATTATGAAATCATGGATGGGCTGCTGATTTCCGCCAATATCAACAATCTGTTCGATACATTGGGGGTCACGGAAGCCGAAGAAGGATCGATCATCCCGAATGCAGAGAATATCATCCGGGCTCGGGCCATCAATGGCCGCACGGCTTCAGTGTCTTTGCGTTATAGCTTCTAGGATCAACATGCGTGTCAGCCGCAATCACTTGGGCTCCTTGAGATCTTGTGATTGCGGCTCTTATTCTTGTAAGAGGGCGTTCGCCCGAAAAGGCAACACGGATCGATCATGTCTTTTTCCCAATCCATAGTGCATCATCCCCTTCTCGATCAGCAGCCCGCAGGTGATCGGGATTTGTTTGCCATCCGGGCCGAACTCTTTACCTCAGATGCCGAAGAAGCCCTGTTTGCGCTTTACGGCCAGCAGCCCGATTATGATGATTGGCTTTCACGCTTTTACGACATCATCGCCGAAGGCTTTGCCGCCCGGCCCGATGATCTCAAAAAGCTGGATCAGCAAAGGGTGCATATCCCCGATTGGTTCCAAAAGCCCCATATGATGGGCTATTCCGCCTATGCTGATCGCTTTGGCGGCACTTTGGCCGGGGTGGCGGATCGCCTTGATTATCTGGCAGATATGGGGATCACCTATCTGCATCTGATGCCCATCACCAAGCCCTGTGCCGGGGAAAATGACGGGGGCTATGCAGTTGAGGATTATGAAATGATCGATCCCCGCCTTGGCACCATGGCCGATCTGGAAAGACTGGCTGCCGCCTGCCGGGATCGCGGCATCAGCCTTGTCAGCGATCTGGCGCTCAATCACACCGCCGACAGCCATGTCTGGGCGAAGGCGGCCAAGGCAGGCGATCCCCATTATCAGGCCTATTATCATTGCTTTCCCGATCGCCGCCTGCCTGATCTTTATGAGCAGAGCCTTGATGAGGTTTTTCCCATCAATGCGCCGGGGAATTTCACCCATATCCCGCAAATGGATCGCTGGGTGTGGACAACCTTTTATCCCTATCAATGGGATCTGAATTACAGCAACCCTGCGGTTTTTGCCGAAATGCTGCGCATCATGCTGCAGCTTGCCAATCGCGGGGTTGAGGTGCTGCGCCTTGATTCTGTGGCCTTCATGTGGAAAGCCATGGGCACGGATTGCCGCAATCAGCCGCAGGCGCATCAGCTTTTGCGGGCCTTTCGCGCTTTATTGCGGATCGCGGCTCCGGCGCTGGCGCTGAAGGCGGAAGCCATCGTTGCTCCCGAACATCTCACCGCCTATCTGGGGGAAGGGGCCCATGCCGGGAAGGAATGTCAGCTAGGTTATCACAATACCCTGATGGTTTTGCTGTGGTCGGCCTTGGCGGAAGGCCGGGCCGACCGGCTCACCCGGATGTTGCGCCGGATGCCATCGCCGCCCGCCAATACAAGCTGGATCACCTATGTGCGCTGCCATGATGATATTGGCTGGCCGGTGCTGGATGTGGAACGCGAAGGGGATGGCCCCAGTGATCATGTCCGCTTTTTATCCGCTTTTTATGCCGGTCAAAGCGCCAACAGCTTTGCCCGGGGGCAATCCTTTCAAACCGGCGAAGATCGCGCGGTGCATGGCACATCGGGGATGCTCGCGTCCCTCGCCGGGCTGGAATCGGCATGTGATGCGGGCAATGATCAGGCCATCACGCAGGCTATGGCCCGGATCAGCCTGCTGCACAGCATCATCTTTGCTTTTGGCGGCATTCCGCTGCTTTATATGGGCGATGAATTGGGGATGCTCAATGATCACGATTTCGAGGGTGATCCGCAAAAAGCCGCCGATACCCGCTGGCTGCATCGCCCGATCATGGATTGGGCCAAGGCCGAAGAACGCCATGAAAAGGGCAGCCTCACCCACAGGATCTATAGCACGATCCGCCATCTGATCGATTGCCGGGCGGATTTTCCCGCCCTTCATGGGGATACGCCTTCGCGGCCTTTGTCGGCAGTCAATCCCCATATTTTCGTGATGCGGCGTTCGGGCGCGCGGGGGCGGCTGCTTTTACTGGCCAATTTCAGCGCCAGCCCTCAGATCATCACCGCTGATGAGGTGATCGCCGCGCGCTTTCGCTTTCCCTTAAAAGATCGCTTGAGCCAAAGCCGGTTTGATGGACTCGACGATCTGGTGCTGGCCCCTTATGCTTGCCATTGGCTTGAGGAGACGAACGCATGACGGACAGCGCGCTTTATGGGGCGATCGAGGCCGGGGGCACCAAAATCATCTGCCTGATCGGCCAGGGCCCGGATGATATCCGCGCCCAGATTGAATTGCCCACGCGCAGGCCGGATGAAACCATCCCCGATATTCTCGCCTTTTTTGAAGGCTATCGATCCCAGCTTGGGCCTTTGGCACGGGTGGGGCTGGCAAGCTTTGGGCCGGTGGATATCAATCTCCATTCCCCCCAGTGGGGCCATGTGCTCAAAACCCCCAAGCCGGGTTGGACCGGCACCGATCTGGCCGGTGCGATCAAGGCCGGGCTGGGGGTGCCGGTGGTTTTCGATACCGATGTGAATGGCGCGGCTTTGGCGGAAGGGCGCTGGGGGGCGGCGCAGGGCCTTTCGGATTATGCCTATATCACTGTTGGCACCGGCATCGGTGGCGGTATCGTTTCGGGCGGGGCTTTGGTGCACGGGGTGATGCATGGTGAATTGGGCCATATCCCGGTTCCCCATGATCTGATGAGCGATCCTTATGAAGGCCATTGCCCCTTTCATGGCGATTGCCTTGAAGGAATGGCCTGTGGGCCGGCGATTGAAGCCCGCTGGGGCACGCCTGCACAGACTTTATCCGCCGATCATCCCGCCTGGGCGATGGAGGCGGGCTATTTGTCGGTGCTTACCACCAATCTGATCCTGATGCAGTCCACCCGACGGATTTTGCTGGGGGGTGGGGTGATGAAACGCGCCAGCCTGTTTGAAGCCCTGCGCGCTCAAACCAAAGCCCGGCTGAATGGTTATCTCACCAATCCGCCCCATGATGGCGATCTGGTGGATGTGATCATGCCCCCCGGCCTTGGGGAACGCGCCGGCCCCTTGGGGGCTTTGGCTTTGGCGCTCGATGCCGACCGCGCTGTGTGAAGAATAATTGAAAAAAACAGCCAATAGAAATTTTAAATATCTTACGGCCCTAAACGTTTCTTGATGTGCCCAACACCCAAGGATGCAATAATGCCTCCAATAGATAGGCTCTTAATCACTTCCAACTGAGAAGTTGAAAGCCAGTGCCATCTACATGAAAAGAGGGTATGATACGCCCATGTCAGGACCATCCCAATTATAATGATGGTGAAAACCCATAGTACCAGAATCGCAACGTATTCAAAATGATCACGAAATTTTTCGTTTCTGTGATGTTCATTTTCTGCAGCTCTTCTTTTGATTTCTTTCTCATCTAATCCTTGTGAGAGCGTTTCTGCTTCAAGCGCACCCGTATCATGCTCGGGAACGGTATCAGATGAATCATTTTCTTCCGCTATTGATTCCGGAATTTTTTTATAGGTTTCTGATTCATCCACGCTGATGAGTGTCCTTAATTTTTATTGGCTAACCGACTATAATGATCCTGAATGATATCATTGGATATCACCTTTCCAAATTCGCCCTCACGATATGTTAATGCCCATGGAGATCCGGGCTGATGGGTCAGGCGCGATAATGCCGGGCCAGATTTCTTTCCATAAATTTTAAAAACCTGCTCGATCAAATTTTTTTCTCTATCGCCCAAAGAGCCATCAACCTCGTCAGGAAGACGTTTCTTAACAGGATTACTGCGATATTTTTTAATCTTCGCATATAATTCGGGGATTACAGGCCCATACTGCCATGCTTGGATTTCTTCGTTTATTAACGGATTTCCATAAAGCCCAAGGTTCCAGCCATGCGCAATATATACAAGTTTTAGGACTTGCATTGGGGTAAGAGTTGCATCGGCCTCATCTGCTAAACTAAGGAGGTAATTTGTGACGGAAATCGAGCTTGCCATCTGAGCCTCCATTTTTGCTTCCAAAAGATAACACTTGACATAGATATACGTATTTTTAGCCAGAATGGAATAGCGAAACAGATTCGTAGCAAAAATTTGCACGCCGGTTCTGGTGGCTGAGGGCGGGGCCGGAAGCGCGTATAGTGGGATCGGGTTTCATTGCGAAAGATCCTTTTATGGCCAGTCTCCCTGCAAAGCTGCGGCGACCATCGAAAGCCGGTCGGCTCGATCATATCCCCGGTGAAAAGGGCTGGCCCATTCTGGGCAATACCTTGGAAGATTTTCGCGATCCCCGCGCCTATACGCAGCGGATGCTGGATCGCTATGGCCCGGTCTATCGCCATCATATCCTTTTTCGCGATCAGGTTTCGCTGATCGGCCCCGAGGCCAATGAATTCTTTTTCCTCGACCGCGACAAGGCCCTGTCATCGGAACAGGGCTGGATGCTGTTTTTAAAGGATCTGTTCCCGCGCGGCCTGATGCTGCTTGATTTCGATGTTCATCGCGCCCATCGCAAAATCATGGGGGTTGCCTTTAAAACCCCGGCCATGCGCCATTATTGCACCCGGCTCAATGCGGGCATTCCCCAGCGCATCGATCAATGGGGCAAGGGTGGGCGGTTTTTGTTTTATGATGCCATCAAAACCCTGAGCCTTGATATGGCGACCGATGTTTTTTTAGGGATGGCGCCGGGCGCAGAAGCGGCGGCGGTGAATAAAGCGCTTTCCGATATGGTGGCGGCTTCGATGGCGATGTTTCGCTATCCTTTGCCCGGCACATTATATGGTCGGGGTGTGGCCGGGCGGCGGGCGATGGGCACATTTTTTGGCCGCCTGATCCCCCAAAGGCGGGGCACATCGGGATCGGATACCTTCAGCCTTTTATGCAATGCCACGGATGAAAAGGGCGAAGGTTTCAGCGATCAGCAGATCATCGATCACATGAATTTTCTGTGGATGGCGGCTCATGATACCATCACCTCATCGGTGACCACCCTGATCTATGAATTGGGGCGAAACCCCGATTGGCAGGACAGGCTGGCCGATGAGTGCGCAAGTCTTGGCAGTGATCATCTGGATCATGAGGATCTGGGCAAGCTGGAACTGGTGGATCATGCCTTCAAGGAAGCCATGCGCCTGAATGCCCCGGTGCCTGCCCTGCCCAGGATGACCATCAAGGATGTGGACTTTGGCGGCTATGAAATCCCCAAGGGCACATTGGTGGGCATTTCCCCCACCTTCGTGCATCGGATGCCCAGCTTATGGCCCGATCCCGAACGCTTTGATCCCATGCGCTTTTCTGATGAAGGCGGGGTGCGCGAACGCCATAAATATGCCTATGTGCCTTTTGGCGGCGGGGCGCATATGTGTTTGGGGCTGCATTTCGCCACCATGCAGGCCAAGATCATCCTGTTTCATCTGCTGCGTCATTGGCGCATCAGGCTTGATCGTCCCGATTATCAGGCCGAATTCCAGATCATGCCCCTGACCAAGCCGAAATGCGGCCTTCCGCTGGAGCTTGTGCGGCGGTGAAAAACAATAAAAGGGGGGGATGATCATGGACCATTTTGATTTCATCATCATAGGGGCAGGATCGGCAGGCTGCGTGCTGGCCCATCGGCTGAGCGAAAATCCCGCCCATAAGGTGCTTTTGCTGGAAGCCGGGCCAAAAGACAGCAACCCCTTTTTCCACATGCCTTTGGGCTATGCCGTTACCTTGAAATCCACCCGCTATAATTGGCAATTTCCCACCGTGCCGGATCGCCATACCCATGATCGCATCCATAAATGGCCGCGCGGCAAGGCTTTGGGGGGGTCATCCTCGATCAATGCGATGATCTATATTCGCGGCAATCCCGGCGATTATGATGGCTGGCGGCAATTGGGCTGCACGGGTTGGGGGGCGGCGGATGTGCTGCCCTATTTCATGCGATCCGAAGATTATGAACATGGGGCCAAACCCGGCCATGGCACGGGCGGGCCGCTGCCGGTGCGTGAACCGGCTTATGTTCATCCCATGTCGCGGGTTTTGCTTGAGGCGTGCGCGGATTATGGCCTGCCTGTGCTCGATGATTTCAATGATGGTCGGCAAGTGGGCGCGGGGCTGTGCCAATTCACTATCGATCAGGGCAGGCGGATGTCAACCGCGCGCAGCTTTTTAAAGCAGGCAGCAAAAAGGCCTAATCTGGTGATCAAAACCGGTGCTTTGGTGCACAGGCTTTTAGCGCAGGGGCGCAAGATCACCGGGGTGCGCTATGCCATTGGCCATAAATTGATCGATGCTGCCGCCGATAGGGAGGTGATTGTATCTGCGGGCACGGTCAATTCCCCCCATCTGCTGGAGCTTTCAGGCATTGGCGATGCCCAAAGGCTGAAGGCGCAAGGCATCGATCTCTTGTGCGATCTGCCGGGGGTGGGGGAAAATCTGCAAGATCATTATAATGCGGCCTTGGCCTTTCAATTCGTTCCGGGAACGCCATCGATCAATGCCATGGCCCGGGGCCTGCCGCTTTTGGGGGCGCTTTGGCGTTATTGGCGGCATCGGGATGGGATGATGTCAATCGGTCCGGCGCATGTCACCGCCTTTGCCCGCAGCCGGCCGGATGTGCACTGGCCCGACGTGCAATTTCATGCCACCCCCGCCACTTTGGATGGCGAAGCCTATAAAAACAACGAACTGATTTTCGATCAGGACCCCGGGCTGACTTTGGGCGGCTGTGTGCTGCGCCCCGAAAGCCGGGGATCGGTTCATCTGAAATCCCCCGATCCGCGCCATTATCCTGATATCACCCCCAATTATCTGGAAGCCTTGACTGATCAGAAGCTGATGGTGGACGCGCTTTTGATGGTGCGGGCGATCATGGCGCAACCCGCCATGGCCCCTTTTGTGGACAAGGAACGCGATCCCGGTGCCCAGGCCCGCAGTGCTGATGAATTGCTCGCCTTTGCCAGGGAAAGCGGCACCACCATCTATCACCCGGTGGGCACCTGCGCTATGGGTCGGGCGGATGATCCACGGGCTGTTTGCACCCCCGATCTGAAGGTGAAGGGGGTTGAGGGCCTGCGGGTTGCCGATGCCTCGATCATGCCGCGCCTTGTTTCGGGCAATACCAATGCCCCGGCGATCATGATCGGGGAAAAGGCCGCTGATCTCATTTTAGGGAAAACGCCTCCTGCTGCTGAAAATTGGCCCCATGGGGCCGAAGATTGACCCCATGGCGGCATGAAACAGTGCAAGGATGGCAAAATTTTGCCACATGCATTGACATTTCGGGGCGAAGGCACGACCTTCGGGCTGTTATAGTCATCATGAAACACGCCCACTGATCGATCAGGAGAGAGATATTGTCCACGGCAAGCACGGGTGACACCGTCAAGGTTCATTATACCGGCACATTAAACAGCGGCCAGCAATTCGATAGCTCGCGCGAGCGCGAACCCATTGCTTTCGAGCTTGGCAAGCAACAGGTGATCGCTGGCTTTGAAACCGCGATCGAAGGCATGGCCGCCGGCGAAACGAAACAGGTCACCATTCCCGCCGATGAGGCCTATGGCCCCCGCCGTGATGATCTGGTGTTCGCGGTTCCCCCCGATCAGTTTCCCGCTGAAATGACCCCCGAAGAAGGGATGCGCGTTACCGGCACCACCAAGGAAGGCCAGCAGGTTGAAATGATGATCGTTAAGGTGAGCGAAGACAAAATCACCCTGGATGCCAATCATCCTTTGGCCGGCCATGATCTGAATTTCGATCTGGAGCTGGTGGAAATCGGCTGAGCCTCGTTTGACCACGCCGCTTTAGGAAAAAGCACCCCGGCAGATTGCTCTGCCGGGGTTTTCTTATGGTCAGGATTGATCAGGCTGTTCAGGGCTGTTCAGCATCCGGGCGGAAATCCACATCCAGATTGGCCGCCATCCATGTGAAAACGGCATAGGCGGCAATATTCTGCTGGATATTGTCGAGGTCGATCTTATCAAAGGTATCATCTGCGGTGTGGTGCAGATCGAAATAATCGCTGCCATCCTGGGTCAGGCTCACCACCGGCACCCCGGCTTGGCGCAAGGGGATCACATCGGGGCCGCCGCCCGCTTCATTTGCCCCCATACCAATGCCCAAAGGCCGCAATTGCCGATGTATGGCCCGGATTGTGGGCAGATCTTCCGCGCCCACCCGGCTTTCAAACCGCCAGATGCGACCCGCGCCGAAATCGGATTCCGCCGCGATCACATGATTGGCCAGTTCATCCGCATGGGCCTTGGCATAGGCCCGCGCGCCCAAAAGCCCCACTTCCTCGGCCCCCCATAAAATCAGGCGAATGGTGCGTTTGGGGGCAATGCCATTGTCTTTGATCAGATTTACCGCCGCCATGGTGATGCCAATACCGGCCCCATCATCGACGGCACCCGTGCCCAGATCCCAGCTATCGAGATGGCCGCCGATCACAACGATCTCCTCGGGCTTTTCCGATCCCATGATCTCGGCGATCACATTGCCAGATGTCACCTGCCCTAAGCTTTTCGGGGTCATCTCAAGCTTGATGCTGACCGGCCCGCGTTCCAAAAGGCGGCTTAATTGATCGGCATCGGGATTGGATAAGGCGGCAGCCGGAATGGCGGGGACACCCTCGGCATAGCGGGTGCCGCCGGTATGGGGAAAGCGGTGGCTATCGGTGCCCACGGATCGGATCAACGTGGCCACCGCGCCTTTTCTGGCGGCAACCGACGGCGTATTGCCACGAATATAATTGGTGTTGCTATAGCTCGATCCATCCTGCGTTTTATACATTTTGAGATCGATGAACACGATCTTGCCATCAAGGCTGCCATCGGGCGCGGCTTCAAGCTGATAAAGATCGTCAAAACGCGCCACCTCAGCGGTCAATCCGCCCTCCGGGGTCGCCACCGACCCCCCCAATGTGGTGATCGTCAGGGGCTGCGCTGCCGCCCCCACCACATGGGCGGTTTCGATCCCCCGCGCCCAGCCTTCCATTGCAAAAGGCTCGACCCGGATATGGCTGAAACCCAGCGCCTTCAATTTCGCCACGGCCCAATCCCGGGCGGCGGCTTCCCGCGCGCTGCCCGCCAAACGGGGCCCGACCTCGGTGGTGAGGGATTCGATGATCTCATAGCCGGTGCGATCATGAAGCCCCGCCGCCCGCAGCGTTTCCACTTGTTTGATCAGTGTGGCAGGGGTTTCGGCCACCACATAGTCCTGCGCCCACACGCCTTCGGTGGAATGAACACTGACAGCCAGAAAAGCTGCCGTCATCAAGGCCTTGGCCCGCATCGCAAATCTCATCTCATGCCTCTCCATCATCAAAATATGTGCGAAACACTAGCCGCAGTTCATCCATCCGCCAAGCCTGCTGATTGCGTCACCCGCGCGAGTGCGCTATGGAGCGCATCAAATCCCTGTCTTTGAAAGGTTCGGTGCGTCTCATGGTTCAGTATGTTTTCCACATGCAAGGACTCAACAAGAAATATCCCGGTGGCCGCCATGTGCTGAAGGATATTCATCTCAATTTCCTTCCCGGCGTGAAAATCGCGGTGATCGGCGTCAATGGCTCGGGGAAATCGACCCTGATGCGGATCATGTCGGGCATCGACAAGGATTTCACCGGCGAAGCCTGGGCCGCCGAGGGGATTCGCACCGGCTATCTGAGCCAGGAACCTCAGCTTGATCCGGCCAAGGATGTTTTGGGCAATGTGCGCGATGGGGTGGCGGCGCAACAGGCCATTCTTGATCGCTATAACGAGATTTTGGCCGATTATTCTGATGATGTGGCCGATGAAATGGCCCGCCTGCAGGATGAAATCGATGCCGGCAATCTGTGGGAACTCGATCATCAGGTCGAGATTGCCATGGATGCCCTGCGCTGCCCGCCGGGCGATGCCGATATCACCACCCTTTCCGGTGGCGAGCGGCGGCGGGTGGCCCTGTGCCGCCTGTTGCTGGAAAAGCCCGATCTTTTGATGCTGGATGAGCCAACCAACCATCTGGATGCCGAATCGGTGGCCTGGCTCGAACGCTTCTTGCAGGAATATAAAGGCACCGTGGTGCTGGTAACCCATGATCGCTATTTCCTCGATAATGTGGTGGGCTGGGTGCTCGAACTCGATCGCGGCCATGGCATTCCTTTTGAGGGCAATTATTCCCAATGGCTGGAAGCCAAGCAAAAGCGGCTGGCACTGGAAGAACGCAAGGAAGAAGCCAAAGACAAGGCTTTGGCGAAAGAGCTGGAATGGATCAGATCCAGCCCCAAAGCCCGGCAGGCAAAATCGAAGGCGCGCATCCGGGCCTATGATGAAATGCTGCAAGAACAGCAGGAAAAGCTTTCGGGCACGGCCCAGATCAAGATGCAGCCGCCCACCCGGCTTGGCAGCAATGTCATTGAATTCAATGGCGTTTCCAAAGCCTTTGGGGATCGCCTGCTTTATGAAGATCTCAGCTTTTCCCTGCCGCCCGGTGGGATCGTGGGGATCATCGGCCCCAATGGTGCCGGTAAAACCACCCTGTTCAAGCTGATCACCGGCGAAGAAACGCCCGATGCCGGAACCATTTCCATCGGCGAAACCGTGCAGCTTGGCTATGTGGATCAAAGCCGCGATGCTTTGGATGCCAATCAAACCGTGTGGCAGGAAATTTCCGGCGGCGATGATATATTTTATTTCGGCAAGACCGAGATTCCCACGCGTTCCTATGTGGGGGCCTTCAATTTCAAGGGCGCCGATCAGCAAAAAAAGGTCGGCCTGCTTTCGGGCGGGGAGCGCAATCGCGTGCATCTGGCCAAAATGCTGCGCAAGGGCGGCAATGTTTTGCTGCTGGATGAGCCAACCAATGATCTGGATGTGGAAACTCTGCGGGCTTTGGAAGAAGCGCTGGAAAATTTCGCGGGATGCGCCGTGGTCATCAGCCATGATCGCTTCTTCCTCGATCGCCTCGCCACCCATATCCTTGCTTTCGAAGGCGATAGCCATGTGGAATGGTTCGAGGGCAATTTCGAAGCCTATGAAGCCGACCGCAAGCGCCGCCTGGGCGATGAAGCCGCAACCCCCCATCGCTTGAAATTCAAGAAATTCGAACGCGGCTGATCGCATCGCCCCGCGCAGGAGAAAATAAAGACCGAGGTGCCCGGAAAGCCCGCCATCAGCCGCTTTCGGCCTGGCAGGTTTCCGGCACCCATGCATCGGTCATCATTCCGGCGATGCGATCGATGATCCGTTCTGAGGCATGGCCATCGCCAAATAAAGTCCGCCGCCGGGCCATGCCTGCATAATGGGCCGGATGATCGAGCAGGCGGCAGGCTTCGGCATGGATGCGCTGTTCGGAATGCCCCACCAGAATGGCCGCCCCGGCATCCACCGCTTCCTGTCGTTCCGTGCTTTCGCGCAAAACAAGAATGGGCTTGCCGAGAAAGGGCGCTTCTTCCTGCATCCCGCCGCTATCTGAAATCACGAAATGCGCCTGCCGCAGCAGGTGGATGGAACTGGCATAATCCAGCGGATTCAAAAGATGCACATGCGCCACATCCGCCAAAGATGTGCGCATCAGATGATCGATTTCAGGCGAAGGATGCACGCTGACGATGATCTCTACATCCCCCCGTGCTGCCAGCCGTACCAAGGCCCGGCTCAGGGCCTTCAGCCTGATCCAGCGCTTTTCCCGGCGATGGCAGGTGACATAAATCAACCGCCGACCTTGTGGCACCATCGGCAGCAGCGCCTGCGCCCGGGCGGCCAGCGCCTCATCGCGATCAAGGCGGGCGCACATCTGTTGCACCGCATCGATCCCGCTATTGCCGCTGATCAGGATGCTGCGGGGATCGATCCCTTCGCGTTCCAGATTTTTTTGGGCCGCCAGGGTATGCACCGCGTGGAGATGGGCCAAAGGCGCGATCATCTTGCGGTGGGATTCTTCGGGCCAGGGATCCAGCCGATCCCCACTGCGCAGGCCCGCTTCCAGATGTAAAAGCGGAATATGTGCATAAAAGGCCGCCAAAGCGGCGGCAAAACTCGTGCTGGTATCGCCCTGCACAATCATCCAATCGGGCTGTTCGATTTGGATCATCGCGCCGATCCCGTCCAGAATCGCAGCCCCCAGGCTTGTGAGGCTTTGATCGGCAGACATGACCTCAAGATCATGATCTGCGCTGATCCCGAATTGCGCCAAAACCGGGTGGACCAGATCGCGATGCTGACCGCTCAGGCACAGGCAATGCTCGAAATCCCGCCGATTTTTGATCAAAGCAATCAATGGCGCCAGCTTGATCGCTTCGGGGCGCGTGCCAATGACCGACATGATCCGCAACAGAAAAATCCCTTCCCGCCAACAGGCACAAGCGGCGCCATTTGGGGCGATGCAGAAAATGCACCCCTTGCGGGTAAGAATTATAAGGATTCGTGCAACTGTCCAGTGTTTATTTCATTTAATTGCGGCCTATCCGTTGCAGTTGTGCGGGAAAAAAGATCACTCAACCGTCACCGATTTGGCCAGATTGCGGGGCTGATCCACATCGGTGCCTTTTAAAACGGCGGTATGATAGGCTAAAAGCTGCACCGGAATGGCATAAACAAGGGGCGATCCCAAAGGATGCACCGCCGGCATTTCGATGCTGTTCAATGCGGTTCGGCCCTGGCTTGCGATTCCCTCCTTGCAACTCATCAAAATGACCTTGCCGCCCCGGGCGATCACTTCTTCCATGTTCGACACCGTTTTTTCAAACAGCGGACCTTTGGGGGCGATGACAATCACCGGCACATTGGGATCGATGAGCGCAATCGGGCCGTGCTTGATTTCGCCCGCAGCATAGCCTTCGGCATGAATATAGCTGATTTCCTTCAGCTTCAGCGCCCCTTCAAGGGCGAGGGGATAATCAGCGCCGCGCCCCAGATAGAGAACATCCCGCGCCCGGGAAAGATCAGCGGCAATCTCCCGCACATGGCTTTCCTCTTGCAGGGCTTCCGACATGCGCGAGGGAATTTCATTGAGCACCCGCACCAGTGCCGCCTGTTCCGTCTGATCAATATGGCCCCGGGCCACCCCAAAGGCGATGCTGAGCGCCGCCAGAACCGCAAGCTGGCAGGTGAACGCCTTGGTGCTGGCCACGCCGATTTCCGGCCCGGCATGGGTGGGAAACACCATATCCGCTTCCCGCGCCATGGTGGATTGCGCCACATTGACGATGGTGGCCGTAATCTGGCCCTCGGCCTTGCAATGGCGCAGGGCTGCCAGGGTATCGGCGGTTTCCCCCGATTGCGAAATAAAGAGCGACAGGCCGCCCTTGGTCATCACCGGCTGGCGATAGCGAAATTCCGATGCGATATCCACGGTCACCGGAATTTTGGCATAATGTTCCAGCCAATATTGCGCGATCATCGCCGCATAATAGCTGGTGCCACAGGCAATGAGGGTGATCCGGCTCAGGGCTTTGGGATCAAAACACAGGCCCGGCACCGCCACCGTTTCGGCCAGAGGATCGAGATAGCTGCCAAGGGTTTGCCCCACCACGGTGGGTTGTTCGTATATTTCCTTCAGCATGAAATGGCGGTGATTGCCCTTGTCCACCATCACGCCCGAAACCGATGAGTGCACCAAAGGCCGTTCCACCGGTTCGCCTGCGGCATCAAATAAGGCAAAATGATCGCCATGAAGCTCGGCCCAATCGCCTTCTTCCAGATAGCAGATGCGATTGCACAGCCCGGCCAGCGCGATGGCATCCGATCCCAAAAAGCATTCCCCATCCGCCAGCCCCACAACCAAAGGGCTGCCGCGCCGGGCGCCATACATCAGGCGATCCTTGCCATCGATCAGAATGGCAAGGGCAAAAGCCCCTTCAAGACGATCAAGGGTCTGTTTCACCGCCAATCGCGGCTCTATCCCTGCGGCAAGATGATCGCTCAGCAGATGGGCGATCACTTCGGTATCGGTTTCGCTGGTAAACTGATGGCCTGCGGCGATCAGCTCTTCGCGCAGGGCTTTGAAATTCTCGATGATGCCATTGTGCACCACCGCCACATGCCTGCCGATATGGGGATGGGCATTGGCGGTTGAGGGCCCGCCATGGGTGGCCCAGCGGGTATGGCCGATCCCGATCAGGCCATCAAGGGGATCGCGGGCAAGCAGGGCATCAAGCTGATCGAGCTTGCCGCTGGCCCGACGCCGGGCGATCCGGCCGTCTTCGATAAGGGCGATCCCGGCGCTGTCATAGCCGCGATATTCCAGCCTGCGCAAGGCATCCATCAAGCGGCCTGCAACCGGCCTTAGCCCCACGATCCCAATAATTCCGCACATATTGCCGTCCCTTGTTCTTGTCCTGGAAGCCTGATCCGCTGTCAGCGTGTTTTTGGATCGCCATGATCGATTTTTGGGGCCGATTTCGGGCGACTTTTGCGGGCCCGGAATTTTTTCGCCCAGCCGGGGCGGCTGGTCTGCTCGGCCCGGGCAAGCGCCAGATCGCCATCATCCACAGAGCGGCTGATCACGCTGCCCGCCCCGATGATCGCTCCTTCGCCAATGTGCAAGGGGGCCACCAGGGCGCTGTTTGATCCGATGAAGCTATCGGCTCCGATGCTGGTGTGGAATTTGGCAAAGCCATCATAATTGCAAAAAATGGTGCCCGCGCCGATATTGACGCGCGGCCCGATGGTGGCATCGCCGATATAGCTTAAATGGCTGGCTTTTGCCCCTTCATCGAGCCGGGCATTTTTGATTTCCACGAAATTGCCAATCTTCACCCCCTTGCCGATATCGGCCCCCGGGCGCAGGCGGGCATAGGGGCCCACCACGGCTTTCGCGGCGATCTTTGCCCCTTCGATATGGGAAAAAGCGCGAATGATCGCATCATCCTCGATCTCTACATGGGGTCCAAAAATCACATGCGGTTCGATCAGCACATCGCGGCCCAAGCGGGTATCATGGCTGAAATAAACCGTGTCCGGGGCGATCAGCGTCGCCCCTGCCGCCATGGCCGCCCGGCGCATCCGGTTTTGAAACACGGCTTCCGCCTGAGCCAGATCAGCACGATCATTCACGCCCAAAAGATCATCGGCCGGGGCTTCGATCACCGCCGCTTTCACCCCCAGATCCCGGGCAATTGCCACCGTATCGGTGAGATAATATTCCCCCTTGGCATTTTCATTGCGCAAGGGCTGCAAAAGCCGGGGCAAAAGCGCCCCATCAAAGGCCATCACCCCTGAATTGCACAGGCCGATTGCCCGCTCGGCGGGGCTGGCATCCTTATATTCCACAATCCGCAAAAGGCTGCCGTCATCATTGGTGACAAGGCGGCCATAAGCTCCGGGATCATCGGGGCGAAATCCCAGCACCACAAGCCCCGGGCCTGCCGATTGCCGATCCCCGATCTGTGCCAGCATCAAAGCCAAAGTTTCAGATCGGATCAAAGGCGTATCGCCATACAGCACCAGAACCGGACCCTGATGGCCAGCAAGGGCGGGCAGGGCCTGCATCACCGCATGGCCGGTGCCCAATTGGGGTTCCTGCACCGCAAAATCCACCTTCCGGCCTGCCATCGCGGTTTCAAGCTGCTGGCGATCCGATCCCACGACCAGAATCTGCCGCTCCACACTGATTTCCGCCAATCGATCAAAGATATGATCGATCATCGCCCGCCCGCCAATGGGGTGCAAAACCTTGTGACGACGCGATTTCATCCTCGTGCCCTTGCCTGCGGCAAGAATGACGGCAGCGGCATTGCGAACAGACATGGAAGGATGCAGCCTTTCGATTAAAACAGAGGCAAAGCCCCGATAAACCATTGGCGGGCAGACTGCCACAGGCAGCAGGCTTATTCAAAACGCAAATATAGATGTGAAAAGGAAAGCTGGCTAGCGACCCCATGACCACCCACCCAGATTTCTGCGGGCTTTTGATCGGGAGGGGAGTGGAGCGGGTGAAGGGAATCGAACCCTCGTCACTTGCTTGGGAAGCAAGAGCTCTACCATTGAGCTACACCCGCATCAGGCTGGACAGGAAACTAGGGCCGACGCGGGGCGAAATCAAGCGTCAATCGTTGCGCGCTTATTGCGCGCCCATTGCGCACCATGAAAGGCACTGGCATGTTAGCTTTATGGATGCCCCAAAGCCCAAGGATTCCCCCGTGCAATCAATGGATGCGAGCCTCTCGATCATCAAAAATCTGATCGCTTTTCCCACTATCAGCCAGAACAGCAATCTGGACCTGATCGCTTATGTGCGCGAGCTGTTGGCCGAACATGGGATCACCGCACAGCTTTTTGCAAATGAGGATGGCACCAAAGCCAATATGCTGGCCAGTATCGGCCCGGATGATCGGCCGGGCATCCTGCTTTCGGGCCATAGCGATGTGGTGCCGGTGGCGGGCCAGAATTGGTCCAGCGATCCTTTTGCGGCCGAAATGCGCGATGGGCGGCTTTATGGGCGCGGGGCGTGCGATATGAAAGGCTTCATCGGCCTTGTGCTCGCCCTTCTCCCCCGGCTGGCCCGGGCGGATTTGGCCATGCCGGTGCATATCGCCTTGTCTTATGACGAGGAAGTGGGCTGTGCCGGGGTGCGCTCTTTGGTCGATCATCTGGCCCATCTGCCGATCAAGCCGCGCTTTGCCCTGATCGGCGAGCCTACGGATATGAAGCTGGTGACCGCCCATAAGGGCATTTGTGTGGAGCGCACCACCATCATCGGCAGGGCCGCTCATTCCAGCCTCCCCGATGAGGGGGCGAATGCCCTTTTCGCGGCGGGGGCCTTCCTGAGCTATCTCGATGCTTTGGCCCAAGAGCTGCGCGCGCATGAAGATGCCCGGTTCGAGCCGCCTTTCACCAGCATCAATGCCGGACGCATGACCGGCGGGGCGGCGGTCAATATCATTGCTGATCGGGCGGTGATCGATTGGGAATTTCGCCCGCTGCCCGGCATCGATCCCGATCAGATTCTGGATCGCGTGAAAAGCCATGCGCAAAAGATCATTCTGCCAAGATTGCAGGCCACCGCGCCCGAGGCGGAGATAAGCTTCGAGCAGATCGCCCGCGCGCCATCCCTTGAGGCCGATGGCTCAGAGGATGCGGAAAAGCTGATGCGCCGGTTGATCGGGGCCAATGAAAGCCATGCGGTATCCTTTACCACCGAAGCCGGGCTGTTTCAGAAGGTTTCCGGTATTCCGGCCATCGTCATCGGCCCCGGTTCCATCGAACAGGCCCATAAGCCCGATGAATTTGTGAGCCTTGATCAGCTTCAGCGCGCCCGATCCATGCTCGAGGCGCTGATCGATTATGCCGAAGCCAGAGCTTAGGGTCCTGACCCTAAAGCCCAATGTCTTCGGGAGAGAATTCATAATGGCGATTGCAGAACTGGCAATTGGCGGTGATTCGGCCCTCTTCGACCATATCGGCGAGATCGCTGGCGGGAAAGCTTTGCAACACCGATAACAGGCGTTCACGCGAACAGCGGCAGCGATGATCGATATCCGTGGGTTCAAAAACCCGCACCCCATCCTCGTGATAAAGCCGGTATAAAAGCTGATCGAGATCAAGCTGCGGATCGAGCAGTTCGCGGCTTTTCACGCTTTGCATCAGGATCGAGGCCCGCCGCCAGTTTTCCTGCTCATCGCGATCCAGAAGGCGCGGCCCGCCCTCTTCGCCATGGGCCAGATGCTGCACCATGATGCCGCCAGCCCGCCAATGGCCAGAGACCGGATCAAGCCCGCAGGCCAGCCGCAGGGCCGTGGGGGTTTGTTCGGAATTGAGGAAATAGGTGATGGCGCAATCGCTTAAATTATCGCCATCCAGATCGACAATCCCCTGATAACGCTCCATATCCGCGCCCTGATCGATGGTCATGGCCATATAGCCGCCCGCTCCGATCAGGCTGCGAAAGGATGCGTCAAGGCCCAGATCGGCCAGCGCCGCCGCTTTATAATCGGCATAGCCACGCACATGCCCCGGCGTTTCAAAATCGGCGACCAGAAAATTTACCGCCGCCTGATCCCGGGCTTTTGCCTGAATGGTGACCTTGCCCTCATATTTCAGGATCGATCCCAGCAAACCCGACAGCACCACCAGTTCCCCCACCAGAATGGCCAAAGGCTGGGGATACTCATGGGCGGTGATGATATCATGCACGGCGGTGCCCAGCCGGATGGCCCGGCCCCGCACATTCATGCCCTCGATCTGAAAGGGCTTCACGAGATTATCCAATGAACCGGATTCAGGCAGGATGATTGGCCGGTTATTCGGCCTTGGTGTCGTTTCGCGCATCAGTTTTCCTGTTCAGCAGCTTGGGGCTGCGGCGATTATCCTCTGGCCAAACACCATGCCAGAATGGCCTTTTGGGCATGAAGCCGGTTTTCCGCCTGCGCCCAAACCACCGATTGCGGGCCATCGATCACCGCATCGGTGACCTCCTCGCCGCGATGGGCGGGCAGGCAGTGCATGAAGATGGCATCAGGTGCGGCTTTCGCCAGCAGTTCGCTGGTCACCCGATAAGGCTCGAACGGTGCCAGTTCCTCGGGCGCGCGTTCCTGGCCCATCGAGCTCCAGGTATCGGTGTAAAGCGCCACGGCGCCCGCCACCGCCTCAATGGGATCATCGCACAGCCCCACATCCGCGCCTTCGGCCAGCGCCGCCTCGATCACCGCAGGATTGGGCTGATGCCCCGGCGGGCAGGCAAGGCGCAAACGAAAGCCAAAGCGCTGGGCGGCGTGGATCAGCGATGTCGCCACATTATTGCCATCCCCCAGCCAGGCAACATTTTGCCCCCGGATCGGCCCTTTGGCTTCTTCGATGGTCAGCATATCGGCCATCAACTGGCAGGGATGGGAATGATCGGTCAGGGCATTGATCACCGGGATCGTGGCATGTTGGGCCATTTCGGTGAGATTGCTGTGCTGATCGGTGCGCAGCACGATGGCATCCCCATAAGCCGATAGCACATGGGCGGTATCGGCGATGCTTTCGCCCCGGCCAAGCTGCAGGCGGCTGCCATCCAGATCGCTGGCCGCCCCGCCAAGCTGGCGCATCGCCACCTCGAAGGAAATGCGGGTGCGGGTTGAGGATTTTTGGAAAATCATCAGCAAAATATCCCCCGAAAGAGGCGCATCGCGATCCGCGGCCCCACGCGGCAGCCCCCCGCGCCCGGCTTTCATCTGCCGGGCATGATCGAGGATCTGGCGCAGGGTTTGGCCATCCAGCCGATCAAGATCGAGAAAATGCCGCAGTCCGGCGGGGGTAGCAGACGCTGTCATTCTGTATCTCCGTTCTTATCCATCATCCGGCCTTTTGGGCCCGGGCGCCAATCATTGCGGAGAGGGTTGTTTCCAGCAATCCGATGGCTTCATCCACCTGCGCCTTTTCAATGATCAAGGGCGGCAAAAGGCGGATCACATTATCGCCCGCCGGGGCCACCAACAGGCCATGGGCAAGGGCTGCGGCCACAGTTTCCCGGGGATCAAGCCCCCGCAGCTTCAGGCCCAGCATCAGCCCCCGGCCCCGCACCAGTTCCACGCTGTTATGATGCTGTGCGGCAAAATGATCGAGCCGTTCCTTCAGATAGGTGCCGATCTCGTTGACATGATCAAGAAAGCCCGGAGCCAAAAGCAGATCAAGCACCGCATTGCCCACCGCCATGGCCAAAGGATTGCCGCCATAAGTGGTGCCGTGGCTGCCCGGGGTCATGCCTGAGGCCGCTTTTTCGGTGGCAAGACAGGCCCCAAAGGGAAAGCCGCCGCCAATGCCTTTGGCTGCCGCCACGATATCGGGGGTGATGCCCGCCCATTCAAAGGCAAAAAGCTTGCCGGTGCGGCCCATGCCGCATTGGATTTCATCGCAGATCAGCAATAAATCATGCTGATCGCACAAAGCCCGTAAACCCTGCAAATAGCCATCCGACAAAGGCAGAACCCCGCCTTCGCCCAACACCGGCTCCACCAGAATGGCCGCAGTTTCCGGGCCGATGGCGTGGGCCATGGCCTCCAGATCATCGGGCCGCACCCGATCAAAACCGGGGAGAAGCGGGCCAAAGCCGGTGACCAGCTTTTCCTGACCGGCGGCGGAAATGGCCGCCATCGAACGGCCATGAAACGAGCCTTCAAGGGTGATGATCCGGTTTTTATCCGGCTGGCCCTGATCGTAAAAATATTTGCGCGCGGTTTTGATCGCACATTCGATGGCTTCAACACCGGAATTGACGAAAAAACACTTGTCGGCAAAGCTGTTGGCCACCAGCCGTTCCGCCAGCCGATCCTGATGCGGGATGCGATAAAGATTGGAGGTATGCCAAAGCTTGGCGGCCTGATCCTGCAAAGCCTTTACCAGATGGGGATGGGCGTGGCCAAAGCTCGACACCGCGATCCCGGCATTGAAATCGAGATAGCGTTTGGCATTCACGTCATAGATATAAGCGCCTTCGCCGCGTTCAAAAGCCACATCCGCCTGCCGATAACATGACATTAAAGCTGAAGTCATCCTGACCCCCTTTGATCGTTCATACACTTTAAGGCCGGGTCATTGGGCTGCGAGACCGGCTTGATCGCTTGTCGTTCATTGATCGTGATGAGATCTTCAAAACAACAGCGCGACCCCCCCAAAGGATGGCCGCGCAACGCCGTTTTATCGATCATTCCATCCTTAGTATCAATGGCCCGGCGGGCCCTGTCAATCGGTTGCCCTTATCCCAAGGGGGCCAGCCATCACATTTCAAACAGCTGCCTTCAGGATTTCAGCCGCCAGCCGGTTTGCAGAACCCGCCACACAATCAGCCACAGGAAAAGATTGATCACCCCCACCACCACCGCGCCGGTGAGAACCGAGCCATCCGCTTCGCCGATGAAGCCATAGCGAAAGCCATCAATGATATAGAAAAAGGGATTGACCGCCAGAAAAGGCTCCAGCCATTGGGCGCCATCGCCCATTTTATCGCGCAGGCGATCAATGGAATAAAAGGTGCCTGAAAGCAGGGTCAGCGGCCCGACGATGAAATTGGTGATCGTTGCCACATGATCGAATTTTTCCGCCCAGATGCCGGTGAGAATCCCCATCAGAGACAGCATGATCGATGCCATCACACCGAAATAAAGGATCGCCCATGGATGGCTGAACATGATCGCCTTGATCGGCAAAAGGGCAAAACAGGCGATCAATACCAGCCCGATGACCAGCCCGCGCGTCACCCCGCCGGCGACGAAGCCCAAACTCAGTTCACCCGGTGATAAGGGGGGCATCAGCACATCCACAATGGTGCCCTGCACTTTGGCAATGATCAAAGATGATGAGGTATTGGCGAAAGAATTCTGCAACAAGGCCATGATGATCAGGCCCGGGGCCAGAAATTGGGTATAGGCAACCGATGTGGTCACCCGATCAGAACCGCCCAGCACCACCGCAAAAATGACAAAGAACAAGATCGCCTGCACCGCTGGTGCGCCGATGGTTTGCATCCATACCTTCAAAAAGCGCCGCACTTCCTTTTCATACAAGGTCCACAAGCCCAGCCCATTGATGCGGCCGATCTTTCGGCTTCCCATCTCTATGGCGGCGGGTTTGCTCTGGCTGCTCACGGGCTGTCTCCATCATGGATTAAAGTATTGGATCAAAGGAAAGCAGACATGATATCTGCCGCCCGATGGGGGTTTTTGGCGGATCGATCATCATCAAAAGCACGCTCTACCCACGCGCCCACACATATCCAGCCATGATCCCTATAGCAAGGGGCCATCATGTGGGTGGGGATGGGGATGGGGAAATGGGGGGTGGGGCGGATCGCGGCTTGTGCGCCACTTCTGGTCTTGTGCTGGGGAATAGGGGCCCTATATTGTGCCCCGAAGAAAAGCTGCGACGAAAATCTGTGGCGGATAGCATGAGGAAGATCCATGGCCTGGACCGACGAAAAAATCGATCTCTTGAAACGGTTATGGGAAAAAGGCCTGTCGGCCAGCCAGATTGCTGCGGAAATCGGCGATAATGTTACGCGCAATGCGGTGATCGGCAAAGCCCATCGGCTGGGGCTGAAATCACGGCCATCGCCGGTCAAGGCCGATTCGGCAAAAACCCGCAAAGGGGCCGGAAAAGCCGCCAAAAAGGAAAAAAAGAGCAAGATCACCCTGCTCGATCTCACCGAACGCATGTGCAAATGGCCCAGCGGCCATCCCGGTGACGCGGATTTTCAATTTTGCGGCAAGCCCTCGGTGCCCGCCATGCCTTATTGCGAAGCCCATTGCCGCGATGCCTATCAGGCCCAGCAGCCGCGCAAGGATCGCCGCCCGCCCCGGGTCCGGCTCTAGGTCTGTTTTAGGGGGCCTCATCAGCCTTCCGCCAAAAGCATTGACAGGCGGCGTTCTCTCTCCCATTTAAAAGATGACAAATATGGTCTGGTTTGATAAGCAAACCGGGTCGAATGGTTTTTAGATGGGTGCTGCACGATGATCAGATTAACCAATCTGGCCGATTATGCGGTCATTTTGATGGGCGCGCTGGCCCGCCGGGATGGCCGGGTGAATGCCGCCGAACTGGCGGCTGAAACAGGCTTGCCGGTGCCTGCGGTCTCGAAAATTCTGGGCACATTGTCCCGCGCCGGGCTTGCTTTGTCGCATCGGGGACTGAAGGGCGGTTTTTCCCTTGGCCGCCCGGCGCATGACATCACCATGGCCGATATTATCGAGGCTGTGGATGGCCCCATTGCGCTGGTTCATTGCATTGAAAATGCCCCCGGCGATTGCGAATATGAGCCGATTTGTACCATGCGCCCCCATTGGCAGATGATCAACAACGCGGTTCGCGATGGGCTGAGCAAGGTGAGCCTTGGCGATATCGCCCATCATCCGATCCCGGCCAATGGCCATCTGCCTGCTGGCTCGCGCGCGCCTTTGCACCATAATCTGGCTTTGGAAGGCACCGACGCCTGAGCGCTTGAGTGCCTGGTTTTTAAAGGCTTTTGCTCTTTTTTAGGATTTGAAACAGAAAGACTGCTCCATGGTTGCCACTGCTGAAACCAAAACCCAGATCGACGAACTGACCGGCACCTATAAGCATGGCTGGTCCAGCGATATCGAATCCGATTTCGCCCCCAAAGGGCTGAATGAAGAGGTGATCCGCTTCATTTCCGCGAAAAAGGATGAGCCGCAATGGATGCTGGATTGGCGGCTCAAAGCCTATGCCATGTGGCAGAAGATGGAAGAGCCCGATTGGGCGATGATCAGCCATCCGCCGATCGATTATCAGGATATCTATTTCTATGCCGCGCCCAAGCAAAAGGATGGCCCGAAATCTTTGGATGAGGTTGATCCCGAATTGCTGCGCACCTATGAAAAGCTGGGCATTCCGCTGGCGGAGCAAGAGGTTCTGGCGGGTGTGGAAGGCGCCCCGCGCATTGCGGTGGATGCGGTTTTCGATAGTGTTTCGGTGGCCACCACCTTTAGAAAAGAGCTGGAAAAAGCCGGGGTGATTTTCCTGTCGATTTCCGAAGCTCTGCGCACCTATCCCGAATTGGTGCGGAAATATCTCGGTTCTGTGGTGCCCCAGCGCGATAATTATTTTGCGACCCTGAATTGCGCGGTCTTTTCGGATGGCACCTTTGTTTATATCCCCAAAGGTGTGCGCTGCCCGATGGAGCTGTCCACCTATTTTCGGATCAATGCCGAGAATACCGGCCAATTTGAACGGACGTTGATCATTGCCGATGAAGGCTCTTATGTCAGTTATCTGGAAGGCTGCACCGCCCCCATGCGTGATGAAAATCAGCTTCATGCCGCCGTGGTGGAACTGGTCGCCCTTGATGATGCCGAGATCAAATATTCAACGGTGCAAAACTGGTATCCCGGCGATAAGAACGGCAAGGGCGGGATCTATAATTTCGTGACCAAGCGCGGGGCCTGCCGGGGTAAGCGCTCGAAGATTTCTTGGACACAGGTGGAAACCGGATCGGCGATCACCTGGAAATATCCAAGCTGCATCCTTGAAGGCGATCATTCGGTGGGGGAATTTTATTCGGTGGCGGTGACCAATAATCACCAGCAGGCCGATACCGGCACCAAAATGATCCATATCGGCAATCATACCCGCTCGAAAATCATTTCAAAGGGCATTTCCGCCGGGCAATCCAATAATACCTATCGCGGCCTTGTGCGGGTGATGGGCGGCGCCGAAAATGTCCGCAATTTCACCCAGTGCGATAGCCTGTTGCTGGGGGATCGCTGCGGCGCCCACACCGTTCCTTATATCGAGGTGAAAAATCCCACCGCCCAGATCGAGCATGAAGCCACCACATCGAAAATTTCCGATGATCAGATGTTTTATTGCATGGCCCGCGGGCTGGATGCGGAAGAGGCGGTGGCCATGGTGGTCAATGGATTTGCCAAAGAGGTGATGAAGGAACTGCCCATGGAATTTGCCGTTGAAGCGCAAAAGCTTTTAGGCATCAGCCTTGAAGGCAGCGTGGGTTAAAGCGGCGGGTCCCGCCCTTTCGGGATCGCCCCAATCGGATCAGACGACCCGGCCAGCGGATCGGGTCCATTAATAAGAGGCACGACGTGACGCATCTTTTGAATATCGAAAATCTGCATGTCGCCATAGCGGGCGAAAAGATTCTGAAAGGCTTGACCCTCAAGATCAAAGCCGGTGAGGTTCATGCCATCATGGGCCCCAATGGGGCCGGGAAATCAACGCTGGCCTCAACATTGGCCGGGCGCGAAAGCTTCGAGGTTTTAGAAGGCACCGTGCGCTATCGGGATGAAGATCTGCTGGCGCTGGATGCCCATCAACGGGCCGCCAAAGGCATTTTTCTGGGCTTTCAATATCCCACCGAAATCCCCGGCGTTTCCAATCTCAATTTCCTGCGCACCGCCCTCAATGCCCAGCGTCGCCAGCGGGGCGAGGCGGAAATGGATGGCGGCACCTTCATGAAGCTTGCCCGGGAAAAGGCTCAAAATCTTGGCATTTCGATTGAAATGCTCAAGCGCTTTGTCAATGTCGGCTTTTCGGGCGGTGAGAAAAAGCGCAATGAAATGATGCAGATGGCGGTCCTCGATCCCACGCTGGCGATTTTGGATGAAACCGATTCGGGGCTTGATATCGATGCTCTGAAGGTTGTGTCGGATGGCATCAATGCCCTGCGCAGTGCGGATAAGGCGATCTTGCTCATCACCCATTATCAAAGGCTGCTTGATTATGTGACGCCCGATCATGTGCATGTGCTGGCGGATGGCCGCATCGTGCGCTCGGGTGGGCCGGAATTGGCGCATGAGCTTGAGGAAAAAGGCTATCAGGCGGTTGCATGATGACACAGCATAGTGAATCCCCAAGCGATGTGGCGGCCTTTCACGCCGCCTATGATCATCTGAAGCCGGCCCTGCCTGGTGCGGGCTGGCTGCGCGAATTGCGCCATGTGGCGATGACCCGCTTTCTCAGCCTTGGCCTGCCGGGGCGGCGTGCGGAACAATGGCGCTATGCCGATCTCAGCCCCTTGCGCAAGGGCAGCTTCAGCCCCGTGACTTTGGCGCAGGAAACCGAGCAGGCCCGGATCGATGCGGCGGCGGTGCCCGGCCTCGATGGCCCTCGGCTGGTGTTCATCAATGGCCGCTTTCAGCGGGCTTTGAGCCGGATGGAGGGCCTGCCCGCCGATCTTGCGCCCCAAAGCCTGCGCGAGGTGCTGATCACTGGCGGCGGTTCTTTGCGCGATCTGATCACCGATCTGCGCGATGGAGATGCGTTTGATCAGCTCAATACCGCGATGATGAGCGAAGGCGTGGTGATCGATGTGCCCAAGGGGTTGAAGGTCGAAACGCCTGTTGAAATCGTTTATCTGGTGGATGATGCCGATGATCGGGCCGCCCATCTGCGGGTCGTCGTTCGGCTGGGCGAGGGCGCATCCCTCAAGCTTATTGAAAGCTTCAAGGGCGATGACAGCCGCTTTTTCACCAATCTCATCACCCAAACCACCATCGCCGACGATGCCCATCTCACCCTGATCCGTCGTCAGAATGAAGGGGCGGGAACCGTGCATATCTCGCGCATCTATGCCACTTTGGGGCGCGGGGCGCTGGCTGTGCATCATCTGGCCACCGGAGGGCAAAGCGCCCGCCATGAACTGCGCGCCGATTTCACCACTGAAGGCGGCGATGTACGCTATCAGGGCATTCAGCTTGCCCGTCCGCATCAAACCCTTGATACCCTCACGTTCCTTGATCATGCGGTGCCCGATTGCACCAGCGATCAGGCCTATCGCGGGGTTTTGGCGGCCGATGCCGTGGCGTCATTCCAGGGCAAGGTGCTGGTGCGCCGGGATGCCCAGAAAACCGATGCCAAACAAAAATCCGATAGCCTGTTGCTCGATCGCTCCGCCACATCGAATGCCAAGCCCGAGCTTGAGATTTATGCCGATGATGTGCAATGCGCCCATGGCTCCACGGTTGGTGAATTGAGCACCGATCAGCTTTTCTATCTGATGGCCCGGGGCCTTTCACCCCTTGAGGCGAAAGCGATGCTGGTGGAAGCCTTCATCGCTGCTTTATGTGATGGCGTTCCTGATGAAGCCGCCCGCAATGCCTTTATCGAAACCGCCCGGGGTTGGCTTCAGGATCCAGATGTACCTGCTCTCGCTGTAAAAGAGGCTTCGTGATGGATGATCTCACGACCACATCAATCGCCCAAAGCGCCGGATCGCTGGCCCCAAGGTCCTTCGATCTCGAGGCCATCCGTGCCGATTTCCCGATCCTGTCTGATCGGATGAATGGCAAGCCTTTGGTGTTTCTCGATAGCGCCGCTTCGGCCCAAAAACCGCAGGTGGTGATTGATGCTTTGCGCCATTTTTATGAACATGGCTATGCCAATATCCATCGCGGTGTTTATCAGCTAAGCCAGGATGCCACCGAAGCCTATGAGGCCACGCGGGAAACCGTGCGCGCCTTCATCGGGGCGGATAGCACGAAGGAAATCATTTTCACCCGGGGCGCCACCGAAGGCATCAATCTGGTGGCCCAAAGCTGGGGGCGGCACAATCTGAAGGCAGGGGATGAGATCATCCTCACCGAAATCGAGCATCATTCCAATATCGTGCCATGGCAGATGCTGCGCGATGCCACCGGAATCACCATCAGGGTGGCCCCGGTGGATGAAAGCGGCGCGCTTGATTTCGAGGCTTATCAGGCTCTTTTGAGCGAACGCACGAAACTGGTGGCGATGGTCCATATCTCGAACGCCATCGGCACCGAATTGCCGGTCGCAAAGATGATCGCCGCCGCCCATGATGTGGGGGCTTTGGCGCTGGTGGATGGCTGTCAGGCGGCCCCGCACCGGCCCCTTGATATGCAGGCGCTCGATGCCGATTTCTATGTGTTCTCAGGCCACAAGCTTTATGGCCCCACCGGCATTGGCGTGCTTTATGGCAAACGCGCCCTGCTCGAAGCGATGCCCCCCTGGCAGGGCGGCGGCGATATGATCTCGACCGTCAGCTTTGCCAAAACCACATGGAACGATCTGCCCTATAAATTCGAGGCGGGCACCCCCAATATCGCCGGGGGAATCGCTTTGAAAACGGCCATCGATTATGTCTCGGCCCTTGGCTTTGAGGCGATCATGGCTCATGAAGCCGATCTTCTGGCTTATGCCGAAGCGCAATTGGCGCAGTTGAACGATGTGCGGATTCTGGGCGGTGCACCACAGCGGGCGGGGATTTTGTCGCTTTTGATGGAGGGCTGCCACCCCCATGATATCGGCACCATTCTGGATCGCGAGGGCATCGCCGTTCGGGCGGGCCATCATTGCGCCCAGCCCGCCATGGATCGGTTCAATGTGCCGGGCACGGCGCGGGCCAGCTTCGGGCTTTATAATAATCGTGCCGATGTGGATGCGTTGATCCGCGGTCTTTTGAAGGTAAAGAGTATTTTCGGATGATGGATGACACTTTCAAACAGCATGAGGGGCCAAAGCCCCTTGATGAAAAAGCGCTCGATGTTGATCCCGATAGCCCCGAAGGCGCGGCCAGCAAGGCCGAGCGCCCGGTTTGGTCGCATAAGACCGAAGATGGCTATCTGGAGGATTTCCTGAAAGCGGATAGCAAGGCGGATGGGGAAGTGGATGCCCCGACGACTGAATCCGCCCCCGCCCCCGCTCAGATGGCCGAAGGCGACCTCAAAGAGCGGGTCATCGAGGCTTTGAAAACGATCTTTGATCCTGAAATCCCGGTCAATATTTATGAATTGGGCTTGATCTATGGCGTTGCGGTGGACACATCTCATAATGTGGAGATCACCATGACCCTCACCACGCCCCATTGCCCGGTGGCCGAATCGATGCCCCATGAAGTGGATCGCTGCGTGCGCTCGGTTGAAGGGGTGAATGATGTGGATGTGGATCTGGTCTGGAATCCGCCTTGGGATATGTCGCGGATGTCGGATGAAGCCCGGCTGGAACTGGGCCTTTTATGATCGGCGAAACCCGGAAATGACAAGGGATAGGACATGACCGCCCAAACCGCTGAATTTGAAATCACTGAAAAAGCCGCCGCCCATGTGAAGGCGCTGATGGCCCGCCGGGAAACCCCCGCTGCCGGGATCAGGCTTTATACCAAGGCGGCGGGCTGCTCGGGCCTGATGTATCAGGTTGATTATGTGGATGAACCCAATGCCGATGATGCCGTGATCGATGTGGCCGGCGTGCGCTTGTTCATCGATCAGCAATCCCTGCCTTATCTGAAGGGCGCGCGGATGGATTGGAAAGACGACCGCTTTGAAACCGGCTTTGTGTTTGAAAATCCCAATGCCAAAGCCATGTGCGGGTGCGGCGAAAGCTTTATGGTATAAGCGTGCCCAGCCCCGACAACAGGATTGAAATGGTTGAGGTGGGGGCCCGCGATGGCTTGCAGAATGAGCCGCGCATCTTGTCCACCGAACATAAAATCGCCCTGATCGAAAAGATGATCAAAGCCGGGTCGAAGCGGATCGAGGTGGCGAGTTTCGTTCATCCCAAACTGGTGCCGCAAATGGCCGATGCCGAAGCGGTGGTGGCGGGCCTGCCGCCGAAATCCGCCGTGGGGGCTGATGTCACCTATGTGGGGCTGGTGCTCAATAAACGCGGGCTTTTGCGGGCGCTTCAGTGCCGCAATGCCGGCCATGGCATCGATGAAGTGGGCTGTGTGGCGGTGGCCAGTGATGGCTTTGGCGAGAAGAATCAGGGCATGGGCTGGCAGGCTTCGGTGGACAGCGTGCGCGATATCTGCCGGATGGCGCATCAGGAAAAAATCGGCGTGCAGGCGACCATTTCCGTGGCTTTTGGCGATCCTTTCGATGGCGCGGTGCCGATGGCGCGGGTGATTGAAATCGCCCAGGCCATTGCCGAAGAAAACCCCCGCGAAATTGCCCTGGGCGATACCATCGGCGTGGCCGTGCCCGCACAGGTGACAGAGCTGTTTGAGCGGCTGGCCGAAGCGGTGCCGGGCATCCCCCTGCGCGCCCATTTTCACAATACCCGCAATACCGGCATTGCTAATGTGTGGGCGGCCATCGGGGCGGGGGTCCGGATCATTGATGCCTCATTGGGGGGATTGGGGGGCTGCCCCTTTGCCCCCCGGGCCACCGGCAATGTGGCCACCGAAGATGTGGTTTATCTTTTGCAGCAATCCGGGCTCGAGAGCGGCCTTGATCTTGATGAGCTGATCCATGCCGCCCATTGGCTGGAACAGATCATGGAAAAGCCGCTGCCCTCGATGCTGGCGCGGGCGGGCGGCTTTCCCCAAGCGCAAAGCGCCTGATCATGGCCTTTTGAGTGCGAGCCCAAGGGGATCAATAGCGATCCACCTGATGGCCTTTGTCCTGCAACAGATCGATCACGCTTTGCGTGCCCACCAGATGGCCCGCCCCCACGGCCACGAGATGGGTGCCCGGCTGATCGAGCAAAGCTTCAATCGCGGGCAGCCAGTTGCGATTTCTGGTATAAAGCAGCTTGTCCGCCAGTTCGGGGTTTTCTTCCAGCCCATCGGTCATCAGCTCGTTGAGGCTGTCCAGATCGGCGGTGAGCCATGCCTCTTTCAAACGCTCGAAATAGCCCTCCAGATCATCGATCTGATCCAACCCTTCGCGGATGAAGGCGGCCTGGGCTTCATCCGATAAATCGGCAAACAGGCGCAGTTGATCCTCGGGTTTTTCAAGGCCCGCAATCTCGATCCCGCGCTGGGTGGCGATCTGCCCCAAAAGATGATCAACCCCGAATTGCGGCATGAAACCCGCCTGCATGGCCGAAACCACGGTGATCTGCAAACCGGCCATCCACGGCTTCAGGCGATCCATGGCCTGCGTTGGGATGCCGCGCTTTTGAAAGGCGGCGGCCAGCCGGGTATAGCTTTCTTCCGGTAGATGATTGGACAGCTGATCATCGGGGCCATAAAACCCCAAAGACTGCACAAGGCTTTGCATTTTGGGTGAGGCCATATCCTGGGGCGTCAGTTCAAGGGTCAGCGATGTGGCTTCATTGATGATATCGGTGATCGTCTCGCTTTGCCATGGGGTGTCGGCCTTCAAAAGATGAATGGTGCCCAGAAAATAAACGGTGCTGTCGTCATCGGCCATCGTCCAGATTGCCGGGGCGTGCGGCACCTGGTCTTGAGCCTGGGCTTGGGCTGTGGCCATAGACAAGGCGACAAAGGCCAGAACGCCGGTGGCGATGCGGGCAAGGCGCTTCAATGAATTTCGGGGCGAAAAGCCATCGGTCAAAGCCGAGAGTGAGCGGAGGATCTGCATAGGAGTCTCCATGGGATTGGGATGGAGTCTCTTTTAACGCGAAAAAACCTCTGTTGCCTAGGGCCAGCAGGAATATCTGATAAAATGATGGCGCATCTCTTGCACTTTGGAGGGGCAGGCTGTATAGGGCGTGTCTTCGATAGGAACGATGGGTGGTCCGGCTTTGTGAGGGCATGCCGTGGCGACCCGAAAACAGCACAGGATGTGATCTGCACATCAAGTCTGAAAGGAGTGCAAAATGCCCAAGATGAAAACGAAGAGCGGCGCCAAAAAGCGCTTCAAACTCACCGCCAACGGCCATGTGAAAGCAGGTCAGGCCGGCAAGCGCCATGGGATGATCAAGCGCAGCAATAAGCAGATTCGCAATCTGCGCGGCACCGATACCTTGTCGGATGCCGATGCGAAGATCGTCAAGAAATTCATGCCCTACGCTGGTTAAGCGGACGAAGGAGAAGCACTATGGCTCGTGTCAAACGCGGCGTTACCACCCACGCCCGCCACAAAAAAGTCATCGATCAGGCAGCCGGTTTTCGCGGCCGCCGCAAGAATACCTTTCGCACGGCAACGCAGGCCGTGGAAAAATCGCTGCAATATGCCTATCGTGATCGCCGCACCAAAAAGCGCAATTTCCGCGCTTTGTGGATTCAGCGCATCAATGCGGGCGTGCGGGCCTATGGCCTCACCTATGGTCGCTTCATGCATGGCCTGAAGCTTGCCGGGATCGAGCTTGATCGCAAGGTTTTATCCGATCTTGCCATCCGCGAAGTCGATGCCTTCAAGGCTTTGGTCGATCAGGCCGAGGCAGCCCTTAAAAAGGCAGCGTGAACCGGGCTTAGGACCCGATCCTTTACGCCGTCATCAAGGGGCTTCCCGGCCGGGAAGCCCCTTTTGCCGTTTGTCCCTTTATGGCTTATAAGCGGTCGCGGGTTCCTTCAGCGCTAAAAGCCCCCTTTATCAAGCATCAAGCGAGCATCCTTATGAACGAGCAGTTGGAAAGCAGCCTTTTGGCCGAAATCGAAAGCGCCGCATCAAGCGATGCCCTTGAGGCCGTGCGGGTGAAGGCTTTGGGGAAAAAAGGGCTCATAACCCTTGAGATGAAAAAGTTGGGCTCCATGTCGCCCGAAGATCGGCGGGCAGCGGGACCGGCGCTCAATCATCTGAAAAACAAGATTGCCGACGCCATCGCTCTTCGCAAAACCACCCTTGAAGACGCCGCCATCAATCAAAGGCTGGCCGCCGAGGGATGGGATATGACCCTGCCCATCAGCCCCCGGGCACAGGGGCGGATTCATCCCATCACGCAGGTTCTTGAAGAATTGTCGGAAGTCTTTGCCGATCTGGGCTTTGCGGTCGCCGAAGGCCCGCATATCGAGGATGATTTCCATAATTTCACGGCGCTCAATATCCCCGAGCATCACCCCGCCCGCCAGATGCACGATACCTTTTATATGCGCCCCGATGAAGCCGGGGTGCGCAAGGTGCTGCGAACCCACACGAGCCCGGTGCAGATTCGCACGATGCTGGCGCAAAAGCCGCCCATCCGCATCATCGCCCCGGGCCGCACCTTTCGCTCGGATTCGGATGCTACCCACACCCCGATGTTTCATCAGGTGGAAGGCCTGGTGATCGACCGTGATATTCATATGGGCCATCTGAAGGGCTGCCTTGAAGCCTGGCTCAGCGCCTTTTTCGAGGTGGATCGCGTGATCATGCGCTTTCGCCCCAGCTATTTCCCTTTCACCGAACCTTCGGCGGAGGTGGATATCAATTGTGCATGGCGCGATGGCGAACTGATTGTGGGCGAAGGGGATGATTGGCTCGAAGTTCTGGGCTGCGGCATGGTCAATGCCCGGGTGCTCAGCGCCTGCGGGCTTGATCCTTCGGTCTATCAGGGCTTTGCCTTTGGGGCGGGGCTTGATCGGCTGGCCATGCTGAAATATGGGATGACCGATCTTCGGCCCTTTTTCGAGGGTGATAGCCGCTGGCTCGATCATTATGGCTTCGCGCCGCTGGACGTGCCGACCCTCGCCGGTGGACTTTCAAAAGGGCTTGCAAAATGAAATTTTCGCTTGGATGGCTGAAACAGCATCTGGAAACCGATGCCAGCCTTGAAATCATCGCTGATAACCTCACCCGCATCGGGCTGGAGGTGGAATCCATTGATGATCCCCGGGTGGCGCTGGCGCCATTCAAGGTGGCCCATGTGATCTCGGCCGAACCCCATCCCGATGCCGACCGCCTGCGTGTGTGCAAGGTGGATACCGGTGCCGGGATCATTCAGGTGGTGTGTGGTGCGCCTAATGCCAAAGCCGGGATGAAAGGTGTTTTTGCACCGCCGGGATCTTATGTGCCGGGGATCGACCTGACCTTGAAGCCCACGAAAATCCGTGGCGTGGAAAGCGCGGGCATGCTGTGTTCGGAGCGGGAAATGCTGCTGTCGGATGAGCATGACGGGATCATCGAACTGGCCCCCGATACCCCTATCGGTGTGTCTTTTGCGGAAATCGCCGGGCTTGATGATCCGGTGATCGAAATCGCCATCACCCCCAATCGCCCCGATGCCTTGGGCGTTGCGGGGATCGCCCGCGATCTGGCGGCGGCCGGTTTAGGGCGGGTGATCACCCCCGCCATCGACGTGATCGAGGGCGATTATCCCTGCCCCATCGCCATCGAGATTGATGCCGCGGAGGCCTGCCCGGTCTTTGCCGGGCGGCTGATCCGGGGCGTGCGCAATGGCCAAAGCCCGCAATGGCTGCAAAACAGGCTGAAGGCCATCGGCTTGCGACCGATTTCGGTGCTTGTGGATATCACCAATTATATCACCTTTGATCGCGCCCGGCCCCTTCATGTTTATGATGCGGCGAAAATCGGCGCGCCCGTGCGCGTTCGTTTGGCTCAACCCGGCGAAAGCGTGGCAGCCCTTGATGGCCAAAGCTATGAGACGCGGGGCGGCGAATGTTTGATCGCCGATGAGAACGGCCCCCTGGGCTTTGGCGGGGTGATCGGCGGATCGGCATCGGGCGTTTCGGATGAAACTGTTGATGTGCTGGTTGAATCCGCATGGTTCGAGCCGGTTGGGATCGCCCGCACCGGACGGCTGCATGGCCTTGAATCGGATGCCCGCTATCGCTTTGAGCGCGGGGTTGATCCCACATCAGTGCGCTGGGGCCTTGATCTTGCGACCAGAATGATCCTCGATCTGGCAGGCGGCAGCCCAAGCACGGTGGTGATGGCGGGTCATCCGCCCGCAGCCCATAAAGCCGTGTGCTTTGATCCCCAACGGGTGGCTTTATTGGGGGGATTGGATGTGCCCAGAACGCGATCGCGCGAGATTTTGGACCGGCTTGGTTTTAGCTGGCGCGATGAAACGGATGGCGTGGTCATCGATGTGCCGGAATGGCGCCCCGATATCGATGGCGAAGCCGATCTGGTGGAAGAAATTTTGCGCATCGAAGGCTATGACAAGGTCCCCTCCACCAGCCTGCCACGCCTGGTCGATGTAGCGCGGCCAACCCTCAATCTTGCGCAGACACGGGCGGGGGCGGTCAAGCGCCGTTTGGCTCATGAAGGATTGTTTGAAGCGGTCACATGGTCGTTCATGGAAAGCCGGGTCGGGCGGATTTTCGGTGGGTCGGATCGGCTTTTGCTGGAAAATCCGATTTCCTCCGAGCTTGATATGATGCGTCCGTCCATTCTCCCCAATCTGATGCAGGCGGCGGCCAAAAACCGTGATCGCGGGGTTGAGCAGATCGCTTTGTTCGAGGTTGGCCCCGATTATCAGGGGCTGGAGCCAAAGGATCAGCGGCTGGTGGCCGCCAGCCTGCGGGCGGGCCAAAGCGGGCCGCGCCATTGGCGCACCAAGGTGGGTCCGGTGGATGCCTATGATGCCAAGGCCGATGCTTTGGCCGCTTTGGAAGCGGCGGGGGCGCCGGTGGATAATCTGCAGGTTTTTGGCGAGGCCCCGGGCTGGTATCATCCCGGCCGTTCGGGCACCTTGCGTTTGGGGCCAAAGCGGATATTGGCGGCTTTTGGCGAAGTTCATCCCCGTATTCTTTTAGCGCTCGATCTGAAAGGCCCGATGGTGGGCATGGAAGTGTTTCTGGATGAAATCCCGCAGCCCAAGGCCAAATCGGGCCGCGCTCGTCCGGCTTTGCAGCGCTCGAATCTGCCGGTTGTCTCCCGCGATTTCGCTTTTCTGCTCCCGCGTGAGATGCCTGTGGCTTCTCTTGTGCGGGCGGCGCGCACTGCCGATAAGGTCCATATTACCGGCATCGATGTTTTCGATATTTATGAAGGCAAGGGGATCGAACCCGATCAGAAATCGGTGGCCATCGCCGCCCGGCTGCAACCTCTTGAAAAAACCTTCACAGACGCGGATATTGAAATCATCGCTGGCAAGATCATCATGGCCGTGGAAAAAGCAACCGGGGGCATCCTTCGTCGCTAAGAAAGTCCTAACTATTTTCCATGATGATAGTGGGTATAATACTGTCACGCCCAAGGACAGGCAGATGTAGCAAGCAGAACGGGAAAGCGGCAGGTTCTTATTCAAAATGGCGACAGCCGGGCAAAACAAGGCGGTACGATCCGTGCCGTTCAAAATATGGCTGAAAGCTTGGTGGGAAGGTTATGATCCTGTCGAGTTCGCGAACTATCTGGATAAAAAGCGCGCCGCCGCGGCCCCGCCGCCGGCAGCGCCTGCTGCGGACCACAAGCCCAAATCCCCCCCCCGGGACGCGCCATCCGATGTCACCCCCGATGATCTGGAGCTTCCCTTTGATCCCTGGGATGCCAATCGCATTGAGATAGCCCAATATATCTGGGGTGAAGGCTATTGCGGGCCGGGTGGCCCCGAACATATCATTTCCATGTGCAAGCTTTTGGCGCTTTCGCCGGAAATGAGCCTGCTTGAAATCGGGGCTAATCTGGGCGGTCCGGCGCGCACGCTGGCCGATAAATATGGCACCTGGGTCACGGGCTATGAAACATCCGAGCGGCTGGTCAAGCTCGCCAATGAAAAATCCCTGATGGCGGGCCTCGCCAAAAAAGCCGATATCAGGCATTATTCAACCGGGTCTGCTGAGGGATTTGGCCGTCATTTTGATCGGGCCCTGGCCAAGGAAAGCCTTTTTACCATTGAAAACAAAGCCAATATTCTGGGCCTTGTGGAAGAACATCTCAAGCCATCGGGCCTTTTTTTAATCACCGATTTCGTGCTGGGCTCTGATCAGGTCTCGGGCAAGGAAAGCTTCCGCACCTGGCGCGACAAGGAGGCGGAGAAACGCCGCCCCTATATGGTGACAGCGCAGGAACTGGCGGGGCTGGTAAAAAAAGCGCGATTCAATGTGCGGGTGAATGAAGATGTATCGGCCACCTATATCGATCTGATCAATCGCGCATGGGCAGGTGCCGATAAGGTGGCGGCGCAATTAGCCCGAAAAGAAGATAGCGAAGATCTGTTGAAGGCGCTTTTGAAGGAAGCCGAATTCTGGTCGAACCGCGCCCGGATGCTGGAAAGCGGCGATCTGCGGCTGTGGCGCATTCTGGCCAGCAAGCGTTCCGAAAAGCCATCGATGCTATCGGATTGGTGACATCGCACAAATCGTCTTCCTGATGATGATCGCACCTTGGCGCGGCGGGCGATGGGCGCTATATCACGCTCCATGACAAAACTTCAAAATATCCGAAATTTCGCCATCATCGCCCATATCGATCATGGAAAATCCACCCTTGCTGATCGCTTGATTCAGGAATGCGGGGGATTGACGAGCCGCGAGATGAAAGAACAGGTGCTCGATTCCATGGATATCGAGCGCGAACGCGGGATCACCATCAAGGCGCAGACCGTGCGTTTGGAATATCGCGCCCGGGATGGCGAAACCTATATCCTCAATCTGATGGATACGCCCGGCCATGTGGATTTCGCTTATGAAGTCTCGCGCTCCTTGAAAGCCTGCGAAGGATCGCTTCTGGTGGTGGATGCAAGCCAGGGCGTGGAAGCGCAAACTCTGGCCAATGTTTATCAGGCCATCGAGGTGGATCATGAAGTGGTCCCGGTTTTGAACAAGATCGATCTGCCTGCGGCCGAGCCCGAACGGGTGCGCACCCAGATCGAGGATGTGATCGGCATCGATGCCTCGGAGGCGATTTCCGTGTCCGCCAAAACCGGTGAGGGGGTGGTGGATGTACTGGAAGCATTGGTGCATCGTCTGCCCGCCCCCAAAGGGGATATAGCAAAGCCCCTGAAAGCGCTTTTGGTGGATAGCTGGTATGATCCCTATCTTGGGGTTGTGGTGCTGGTCCGGGTCATCGATGGCCAGATGAAAAAAGGCATGATGATGCAGATGATGGCCACCGGGGCCGAGCATCCGGTGGATCGCGTAGGAATTTTCAGCCCGAAGAAAACCCCGGTGGAAAGCTTAGGCCCGGGCGAGATCGGCTTTATCACCGCCGGCATCAAAGAAGTGGCCGATACCAATGTGGGCGACACCATAACGGAAGCGAAACGACCATGTGAAAAGGCTCTTCCCGGCTTCAAGCCCTCACAATCTGTGGTTTTTTGTGGTCTTTTTCCTGCCGATGCCGCCGATTTTGAACATCTGCGCGACAGCCTCCATAAATTGCGCCTGAATGATGCCAGCTTTGAATTCGAGGCGGAAAGCTCGGCCGCCTTGGGCTTTGGCTTTCGCTGTGGATTTCTGGGGATGCTGCATCTGGAAATCATTCAGGAACGGCTTTATCGTGAATTCAATCTCGATCTCATCACCACCAGCCCCTCGGTGGTCTATAAGATCCACAAAACCGATGGCAGCTTGATCGAATTGCACAATCCCGCCGATATGCCCGAGGCGGTCCGAGTCGATCATATCGAGGAACCGTGGATTGAAGCCACCATCATGCTTCCTGATGAGCATTTAGGGGCGGTTTTGAAATTATGTGAAGATCGCCGGGGTATCCAGAAACAGCTCACCTATGCCGGTGCTCGCGCCATGCTGATCTATGAATTGCCCCTTAATGAAGTGGTTTATGATTTCTATGATCGGCTGAAATCGGTGAGCCGCGGCTATGCCAGCTTTGATTATCACATGAAGGAATATCGCCGCAGCGATCTGGTGAAGTTGTCGATCCTTGTTAATGCCGAGCCGGTGGATGCACTTGCTATGCTGGTCCATCGCAGTCAGGCGGAAAGCCGGGGTCGGGGCCTGTGCGAGCGTTTGAAAGATCTGATCCCCCGGCAGATGTTCAAAATTCCCATTCAGGCGGCTATTGGCGGCAAGGTGGTGGCCCGGGAAACCATTTCCGCCCTACGCAAGGATGTTACGGCCAAATGTTATGGGGGTGATGTGTCGCGCAAACGCAAGTTGCTGGAAAAGCAAAAAGCCGGAAAAAAGCGCATGCGCACCTATGGTAAGGTGGATATTCCTCATGATGCCTTTATTGCTGCTCTCAAGATGGGGGATTCCTGATCCTGACCGGGTTTTCTGACCTTTATGCTCAATGCTGATTTCGATTGTTTAGTGTTCTTTAATATCAATTTGGCATTCTTTGGGCAGAATTGATGAACACGGCAAGCATCCACCCACCAAGGGTCGTGTTTGCGGGATAATAGCAATTGGGGTCAACTGCATGTTTTCTGGGCTGAAGTGGAATCGGGAGCAGGTCTCTGCTTCTCTCACAAAAATACTGACCATCCGCAATTCCTTACTGGCAATCGTCGGTCTTTTGATCATTATTCTGGTTTTCGATGGCGTCATGACCGCCATGGATGCCATGAAAAATCAGCGGGAAGCATCGCTTCAGGTGGATGTGGGGGAAACCGTTGATCAGATCACCACAGCCAAGTTGGCTTTGGCGGTGGAGCGGGGGGCATCGGGCACGGCTCTTGCCTTTGAAAGCGTCCCGGATCGTCGTTTTCGCGATATGATCACCGAAGAACGGGCCCGCTTTGATCAGGCCTATGGCGCTTTCCGTCAAAAACTACAGAATTTGCCCGATTATGAAGGCAAAGAGGCCCTGATATCGGCAATGCAGGATGCCTATTCAGCCTATATGGCCGTTCGCCCCGCCGCTGATACCGCCATGGCTCAGATCGCGCAATCCCGCGAAAGCCGCATCGATCGCACCGTGGGGACCGCCATCACCGATCTGATTGATCGGCTGCGCGATGTCCGGCTTTCGGTCACCTATAGTTTCCCCCCCAGCGAGCCTGCGGTTCAGGCCAGCGGGCAGCTTAAATATCTGCTTTGGCGGATGCAGGAATATGCCTCGCGCGATTGGGCAACCATTGGTGAATCCATGGCTTCGGGCCAGCCCTTGTCCAGCCTGATGCTGCAGATTGTCACCGGCTATACCGGGCAGGTGGAAGCGGCCTGGCAGGATATTCAAAGCCTTGTCGATAGCTCCCTCGTTTCAAATACGCTGGAATCGCGTCTTGATGATGTGCGTGCTGCGTTTTTCGATCAATTTGCCATGGATCGCGATGAGGTTTATGCCGCTGCGGAATTAGGCGAACCCGTTCCCTTCACGGCTCTTTTGTGGATTGAAAAAGCGACCAATGCCGTGGCGCCGGTACAGACTTTGGCACTGGAAGCCGGAAAGCTTGCCCAGATCGAACTTCAGGATAATGAATCCCGGGCCTCATCAGAATTCTGGAACTCCATGTTCTTGTTGTTCTTCACTCTGGGCCTTGGCGCCGTTTCCTTCTGGCTGGTGGTCCAGCGTGTGGTGGGGCCGATCGTGGGTCTGTCGCGGATCATGAAAACGCTGTCTACCGGCAATCTGGATGTGGATGTGCGCGGCACGGAACGTAATGACGAAGTCGGCGAAATGGCTAAAAGCGTGCAGGTGTTCAAGGACAATGCCATCGACAAGATCCGCTTGGAAAAAGAGCAGCATGAAGCCGAAGAGCGTCAGCGCATCAAAAATGAAGAAGCCGAGCGGGTGGCCCGTGAACGCGAAGAAAAGCAGCGTAAGCGGGAACTGGAACTGGAAGAAGAACAAAGAAAAGCGCGTCAGGCCGAGATGTTGGAATTGGCCGATAGCTTTGAAGCTTCAGTGATGAAGCTGGTGGATAATCTGAGCCAGGCCGCAGGCGAGATGGAAGGCGCCGCACTGGGCCTGACGGAAACCGCAGAGGACAATGCCGGCCGTGCCAAGGTGGTCTCAACCACCGCGGACCATGCCACGAATAGCCTGCAGATGGTGGCCAGTGCCGCCGAGCAGCTTTCGGCCAGTGTTCGTGAAATCGCTTCGCAAACCAACCAATCCAGCACATCGGCGCGGGATGCCGTGCAGCGCACCGAACGGGCCTCGGGCGATATTCGCGAACTCGTCGATGCCGCTCAGCGCATCGGGGATGTGGTCAATCTGATCAATGATATTGCTGATCAAACCAATTTGCTGGCGCTGAATGCGACCATCGAAGCCGCCCGTGCCGGGGAAGCCGGTAAAGGCTTTGCGGTAGTGGCGAGCGAAGTGAAATCCCTTGCCACCCAAACGGCCAAAGCCACCAATGACATTTCGGAACAGATCTCGGGCATGCAGGATGCCACCAAGAAAACCGTCGATGCTATCGAGGCGATTCGCCTGATCATCTCGGAGATCGATACAACGGCGGTGTCGATTGCCTCGGCTGTTGAGGAACAGGATGCCTCGACCCAGGAAATTGCCCGCAATGTGGCCGAGGTTTCCGCCGGGGCACAGGATATTTCCCGCGATATGGCCAGCCTGAATGAGGGAGCGGCCAGCAATGGCGCCGCCGCCAATCAGGTTCTGGGCTCGGCCAAATCCTTGAGCCGCGAATCCGGCGAATTGCGCAGCCAGGTGGAACGGTTCCTCGAATCCATCCGCGCGAGCTGATCAAATACGAAAGGCGTGGGGGCAGTCATTCCCCACGCCCCCGCCCTCAATTCAATATGACCCTAGATACTTCTAATCCCTAGAGCGATTTCGAGCGGAGTGGACTCACGACGCGGCAAGGTTTTCGCGGTCAAACAAATATTTAGAGCATTTGATCCGATCCACTTTGATCGGAAAATGCTCTAGGCTTAGCCCCGGATGGCGGGAAAAGACGTGGCCGGGATCGCCAGCAGGCCGGGATATTTAAGCATTCCGAAATGATTTTCATGCGAACCTAAGGTGGTGAGCACGATTATTTGCGGGATCATATATTTTTGTGGCAATTTTAGCCTCTTGCTATCGGCATCCACTGAACGGGGTTCGGCCCGGCATGTTCAAAGGCTTTATCAAAGGCTTTTTGGGTCTCCTTTTAGTGCTCGGCGGCCTTGTGATTGGGCCCCTGCAAACGACATGGGCGCAGCCTGCTGTGCAATCGGAAACCATTGCCGCGCTTGCCACCCAAAGCCCCGAATTGCCCGACCCCGCATCGGCCTCATCCTTATTGGCGGCTGCGGTCACGCTGCGCGACAGCAATCCGCTTTTATCTCTTGATCATGCCGAAAAGGCTTTGGCGCTTTTATCAGCCGCACCCATAGATGAAAGGGGCGCCTTATCGCCCCTGAAGGTCAGGGCGATGGCCCTGATGGCCCGGGCTTATGCCCGCATGGGCCGGTTCATCGATGCCCGTGACTATGGCTTGAAAGCATCCGATCTGGCCCTGCTCGAAGGGGTGGAGGGGCCCGATCTGGCAATGGCTCAGGATTCTCTGGGTACGGCCTATACGCGTCTTGGCGAGATGGATATGGCGGTGATCAGCCTGCGTCGCGCCCTTGATATCCGGCGCAAGCTTGGTCAGGAATCGGGCATCATCGAATCCCTGACCAATCTCGCCACCGTGCATGCTTTGGCAGAAGATCTGGAGGAGGCGCGAACAGGGCTGGTTGAAGCTTTGGAAAGGGCGCGGGCCTATGGCGATCTGCTGCTCATGGCGCGGCTTTTTGTCAATTTATCATATGTGATGCTGGAATCCGGGGATGCCGAAGAGGCTCTTGTGCTTTTGCAAGAAGGACGCCGTGTGGCCCTGACTGCGGAAAGCCCGCTTTATATCGCCCACAGCTTTCATAATACCGGCGAAGCTTTGGTTGATCTGGGCCGCTATGACGAGGCGATCCCCTATCTTGAAAAAAGCCTTGAAGTCTCTGAAAGCCTTAATCTTTTATCGATTTCGAGCGATAATTATGCCTTCCTTTCGCGCATTGCCCTTGATCGGGGCGATCTGGAAAAGGCACAGAGCCTTGCAGAAAAGGCTTTGGCCATTGCCCTTGAAAGTGCCGATAATAAGCGTTTGCGCGATATTCATCTTTTACTCAGCGATATTGATCGCCGCGCCGGTCGCCTGCAATCGGCATTGGATCATATGGATGCCCATCTGGCTTTGAAGGATCAGATTTTCAATCGCGAAAGTGATTACCGCCTGTCTTTGCTGCAAACGGAATATGATCTGGCGGATCGCGAGCAGGCCATTGCCGATCTGAATCGCGAACAGCGGATCAGAATGGATCAGCTGGAGCGCGAAAAATTCATTCGCCAGATGGCCGGGATCGGCGTGATTTTTCTCTTGCTGATCTCGGCGGGCCTTGCCATCAGCCTGCGATCATCGATCCGGGCGCGGCAGGAAGCGGCCCAAAAGGCGATGGAACTGGAGCAGGCGAAAGAAGCGCTGGCTAAAGCCAATAAAGCCAAAAGTGATCTGCTGGCGGTGACATCCCATGAACTGCGAACGCCCTTGAACGGCATTTTGGGGGGAGCGCAGATTTTGTTGAAAGCCGATCTGGATGAGGCCCATAAAAAACATCTGACCGCAATGTATCGTTCGGGTTCGGCGCTTTTGTCGATTTTGAATGATCTGCTCGATAGTACGAAGATTGAGGCCGGGCGGATCGAACTCAAGGTGGAAAAGGTCGATATTCGGGCGCTTTGCGATGAATTTCAGGATTTCTGGGCCCCCAATGCCCGGGAAAAGGGGCTGTCCTTCTCGATCAGCACGGCATCCGATGTGCCAACGCATCTGATGATCGATCCCGTGCGGATTCAGCAGGTGCTTTATAATCTGATTTCCAACGCCATGAAATTCACCGAAAGCGGGGGCATCGATATAGAGGTCGATCTTATTGATGCTACGCGCCAAAATAACCAAAAAAACGGGAAAAAGCATTTACGCCTGATGGTCGAAGATAGCGGCCCGGGCATTTCACCTGCCATGCGTGATCATCTGTTCGAGCAGTATAATCATGGCGAGCTGGGAACCGCCGGGGGATTGCGGGGCACCGGGCTTGGTTTGCATATCTGTTTCCAATTGGTTTCCAGAATGGGTGGCGAAATCGGCTTCGACAGCGAAGAAGGCGTGGGCAGCCGCTTCTGGTTCACTTTGCCATTTGATTGCGCTGATCAGGCTGAGGGGCCATCGGCTGATGATCGCAAAAAAAGCGCACCCGTATCCGCTAACGCCCCCTCAGCCGAATCGGCATCTAAAGCTTTTTGTGATAGTGCCCAGAAGGCATCCGCAGTGAAGCCCGCGCCGGTTTTATCTGAGCGGATCCGGGTGCTGGTGGCGGATGATAATCAGCTCAATCAAAATTTGATGGCGGCCATTCTGGAAGGCTGGAATGTAGATTTTGAAGTGGTGGCCGATGGCGTGGAAGCCCTGGATCGGGTGAAGCACGGTCCTTGGGATATTATCCTGATGGATGCCAATATGCCTAATATGGATGGAGTGGAAGCGGCCCGCGCCATTCGGGCGCTGGACAACGGGCGCGCCGATATTCCGATCATCGCCCTCACCGCCAATGCCATGGAGGAGGATAAAGAACGCTATGTGGATGCCGGGATGAATGGCTATGTGGAAAAGCCGATCAATCTTTCGGTTCTGGCGCGGGAAATCGGCCGCTTGACCGGGGCAACCCTCGATGCTTGAAAGGCGGGCTTTGGGCTGTGCCTGAATTTTATATGAAGCCGCACTTATAAGTTGACAGCATTTTTCAGATGGCCATATGGTTTGATTGTGAAAAACTTGGAAACATATCCGCCCATGGGGGCATGTCTGCGCTGGGGGCAAAGGCTTTTGCTGGCCGCCCTGCTTTTGCGCGCCCTGATCCCTGTGGGCTATATGCTCAATTATTCTTCACTCATAACGGGTGAAAGCCTGATCGTTTTGTGCCCCACCGGGCTTGAGGGGCTGGTCGAGGGCACGGCCTTCGAATCGGTTCTAAGCGATCATGGCCATCATGGGGCCAATGATGGCGAAGGCGTGGTTCACCGTGATGTGGCCCCTTGCGTGTTTGCTGCTTTGGCAGCGCTTTTGCTCACCCTTTCGATCCTGTGCTTTATCCTCGGCTTTTGGCCCGCCCTCCGCGCTTGGGTGGCCCCTCAGTCTGTATTGGGTCGGCGCATCCTCATCAATCCCCGGCATCCCGCCCGGGCCCCTCCCGTTTTTGCATGATCCTCTTCTTTTAGGGGGTGTCTGCACGCCTGTGGCGGCGGATGCTTTGATGCAAAAACAAAGGATCATTCAGCAGCCTGTTAGGCCGCTAGGATCCGTGCGGGATAATGACGATGGACCAGTGCTATTTAAAGACGCTGCGGCTAGATGCCAGCGTTCAAGAGACTTTTTTGCGAAAAACGCGGCGTGCGCCCTTTTATGGGCTTTTGGCCAGCCTTTTGCTCCAAGGCCATATGGCGAGAGCGGAAACCGAAACCACGTCCTTATCGGATGCGGCTGCTGAAGATGACAAGAGCCGCTCGATTGTTGAGGAAATCATCGTCACGGGTGGACGCTCCGGTTCGATGACGGCGCCGTCATTGGAAGAGGCGCGGCGGGCGATGGCGCGGATTCCCGGATCGGTGGATCTGGTGGCCGAAGAATCTTTCGACAATCAATATGTGGAGCATCTGGGGGATATGCTCAGAATGACCCCGGGGGTATTGGCACAGGAGCGGTATTCCGAAGAAATCCGCCTGTCGATCCGGGGCTCGGGCCTGAGCCTGAACAATCATCTGCGCGGGGTCGAGCTTCTGCTGGATGGCACCCCGATCAATTTCGGTGATGGCTTTGGCGATTTTCAGGAAATCGATAGTCGGCTGGTGCGTTATCTTGAAGTGTTCAAGGGCGGAAATGGTCTGAAATATGGGTCGGCCACCTTGGGCGGGGCGATCAATATCGTCAGCCCCACGGGCCGCACGGCGCGCTCTGCCAATAGCCTGACCCTTGAGGGCGGCAGTTTCGAGACGGCGCGCCTAACCGGGACTTTGGCCCGGGCGGGCGAAAATTATGATGTTTTTGTCGGTGCGTCCGGGGTGCATTCCAATCAGTTCCGCGATCACAGCACACAGGTGACCGGCCGTTTCAACACCAATGTGGGGATCAAATTATCGGAAGGCGTGGAAACCCGATTTTATCTGATCGCCAATCATATCAATCAGGAAATCCCCGGTTCGCGAACCGCTGAGGAGTCTTTGACGAATAGAAAAGGCGCGGTCCCCAATAATATCACCAATGATTGGGCGCGGGATATCCGCTCACTGCGGCTCATCAATAAAACCAGTGTCCAGATTGGCGCTGCGGGCCAGCTTGATTTCGGTGCCTGGGGCACTTTGCGTGATCTGGATCACCCGATTTTCGTGTTCATCGATGATGAAACCACGGATGTGGGGCTTTTTGGTCGCTATAGCGATAGCCGCATCCTTGCGGGCCTGCGCCATGATCTGAGCATGGGCATGACCGTGCGGCGCAGCAACACCGATAATGATTGGTTTGTCAATCTGGCGGGAAAGCGTGGCCCGCAGATTCAATCCACCGAAAGAAAAGCCGGGCATCTTCAGGCCTATGTGGCGGATCAGATTTATCTTACCCCCAGCTTGGCCCTGGATCTGGGGGTGCAGGCCTTTGTCACCACGCGGGATTTTACGGATAATTTTGTTGCCAATAATGATGACAAAATCACCTATTCCGCCGTTAATCCCAAAATCGGTGTGCTGTGGGATGTGATGGAAAGCGGCCAGATCTGGGCCAATGTCACCCGCAGCGCCGAACCGCCCAGCTTTTCAGAATTGATCCAAAGCCCCATTCTGCGCTTTGTGCCTTTGGAAAAACAAACCGGCTGGACCGGCGAGATCGGCAGCCGCGGGGCGCTGGGGGCTGTGGCTTGGGATCTCACCTTCTTTCGCGCCTGGCTCAATAATGAAATGCTGAGATTTGCCGTGGATGGCAATATTCCGGCCAATACCTTCAATGCCGATGATACGGTGCATCAAGGGATCGAAGCCGGATTACATTGGACGGCGCTGAGCGGGTTATTCGCCCGCGAAGCCAGCCGGATCATCATTGAGGGTGCCTATACCTTCAGCGATTTCTTTTTTGATGATGACGCGCAATTTGGGGATAATCAGCTTCCCGTTACGCCGCGCCATCTGTTCAATGGGGAAATCCGGCTGGAAGAACCCGATCGCTATCATATCGCCCTCAGCCTTGAATGGGCACCGAAAGCGCCCTTCGTCGATTTTGCCAATACATTAAGGGCCAGCGATTATGCCGTTTTTGGGGTGAAGGGCGGAGTGACTTTAAGGCCCAGTCTCGAATTCTATGCCGATATTCAAAATATCACCGATAAACGCTATCTGGCGACCTTCTCGACAGTGATCGATGCGCAGGCCCCCGGAACGGCGCTCAATGTCTTCACACCCGGTGACGGCATTGGGGTTTTTGCAGGCATTAAAGCAAGGTTCTGATCATGAAGGCATTCAGTTTCAAATGGCATCATCGCATCACCTGGATAGCCGGGGTGGCGGCCATTTTGTGGGGTTTGTCTGGTTTATCGCATCCCATCATGGTTTGGATCTCGCCAAAGCCTGCGGCTTTCGCCCCGCCCGTTTGGCCATTGGATCTGGCAGGGGCGCTCAGCCCCGCCCAGATCATGGAAAAGGCCGGTGTCGAGAATGCCTTTGAACTGCGTGCCGTCGCTCTTCGTGATCAAAGCTATTATCTGCTGAGGGAAACGGCAGATAAGCCTCGGCGGCTGTTTGATCCGCGCAGTGGCGCCGAGGACAATAGGGCGGACCGGGCCAGGGCTATTGCTCTGGCCCGGCACTATAGCGGCGATCAGCAAAGCCCTGTAAAAAGCAGCGTCTATCTGGCTGATTTTACCGCTGATTATACTGAAAATAATCGTTTGTTGCCGGTTTGGAAAATTGCCTTTGATCGCTCAGATGATCTGGTGGTTTATGTGGATAGCGGCAGCGGCAATCTGGCCACCATCGATCATAAGCACCGGCGGCGTTTTTCAGCCTTTTTTACCAATGTGCACCTTTTGGCCTTTTTGCCTTCTGGTGCGGAATGGGTGCGGCTGGTGCTGATCGGGGCTTTGGTGGGCAGTTTGTTTTTCGCCTCGGCGCTGGGGGTTTCGCTGATTTTTTTCATCCGCCGTAAAGCCGGTTCAAGCCGGGCGCGATCCATGCACCATCTGCTGGCTTATGGCGCGGCGATCCCGGCTTTGATGTTTTCGGCCAGCGGATTTTATCATCTGATCCAGTCATCATCCCTTTTGGATGCCCAAGAACCCTCTGTGCCGCCCGCAATGCTGAGCCGGGCAGAAATGGCCGGCATCGATCCGCGCCATTTGATAACCATTCCCCCAGAGCATGATGGCGGGGGGCAGCAGGTGGTGGGGGCGATGGCCGTACGCGCGGAAGATGGCACGATTTTATGGCGTTTGGCCCTTAGCCCGGCGGGGATGTCTGGCAAGGGAGAAGCTGCTGAGATGCACGAACACGCCCATCATGATCATAGCGCGGCGACATCCGCGCCCCCAACACGGTCGGCTCTGTGGGTGCGCGGCGATGATGGCCAGCCGATCCTGGATGCGGGCGAGGCCATCGCCCGGGTTTTGGCCAGCCGCGCTGTGGGAGTGGATCATCAGAGGATCGACACCGTTGAGCCCGTGGCTCGCTTTTCAGCAGATTATGGCTTTATCAATAAGCGCCTGCCGGTTTGGCGGGTTGCCTTCAAGGATAGCGATTTGCCCCGCATTTTTGTGGATGCTGCCGATGGGGTGATCGCCGCACGCAGCACGGCTGCCGATCGATTCGAAAGCCGGGTGTTCAGCTTCGTTCATAAATGGGGGTTTCTCAATTGGATGGGCCAGAAACCCCGCGATTTGGTGATCATGTTTTTTGTATCGCTGATTGTGCTGACGGCGATTTTTGGCTGGATCCTGCAAATGCGCCGGTTAAAAACCAGGCGCAGATAAACGGCCGAAAAAGGGGGGCATTGCTGCTTTTTCCCCCATAACACTTGATTCCGATCAAAAGCAGGCGTTGAGTGACGGCTATACTGCATTCATCAATCACTTTTACGAAAGGATGAGAGCATGGCCGATCAACCGCTTTATATCATTGGTGTCGATGGCAGCGATTGCAGCAAAAGGGCTGTGGAATTCTGCGCCCGCCATGCGCAGCAGACCGGGGCCAAACTGCTTTTGGCAACCATTGTGCATTGGTCGGGTTTTGCCCCCCTCTCGGTGGAAGAAGCTATGCGCCGCCCCATCGATAAGCAACAGGAAGAACGGGTCGCCCGGGAAACGGTGCTGGAACCCTTGGTGAAGCTGGCCAATGATTTAGGGGTGGAGCCGGTGGAAACCTATTATAGCTGGGGGCACCCCGCCCATAGCCTTGCGCAATTGGCAAAAGAGCGCCAAGCTGAGATGATTTTTGTCGGGCGCCGGGGCCATTCCGCCTTGAGCGATCTGCTCTTGGGGTCAGTCGCCAATTCGCTTGCGCATATATCGGATGTGCCGGTTGTTCTGGTTCCGTAACAAATAGATCGAGGATGAAATTTCATGCATGATGCCGTGATCGTTTCCACCGCCCGAACCGCTATCGGAAAAGCCTATCGCGGGGCCTTGAACAATACGCCGTCCCCCACCCTTGCGGGTCATGTGATCAAGGCTGCGGTGGAGCGGGCGGGGGTCGATCCGGCAGAGATCGAGGATGTGATTTTGGGGGCCGCCCTGCAACAAGGCGTGCAAACCCCCAATATCGGCCGATTGGCGGCTTTGCGGGCGGGCTTGCCGGTGGGGGTGCCGGGAATGTCGATTGATCGCCAATGCGCTTCCGGCTTGATGGCAATCAGTGTGGCGGCCAAGCAGGTTCTGTTTGACGGACAGGCAATCGCCATCGGTGGCGGTGTCGAATCCATTTCGATGGTGCAAACCGAAAAATTCCGTGTCGAGCCTGATCTGTCTTTGGTCGAGATGCATCCGGCGGCCTATATGCCGATGATCGATACCGCCGAGATCGTTGCCCGTCGCTATGGGATCAGCCGCGAGGCGCAGGATGCTTATGCGCTGGAATCCCAGCAGCGCACGGCCGCCGCCCAAAAGGCGGGGCGCTTTGATGCGGAAATCGTCCCCTATACCGCCAATATGCTGGTCAAAAACAAGGAAAGCGGTGAAATTTCGGCGCAAAGCGTGATCTTGCAAAAAGACGAAGGCAATCGCCCGGAAACAACCTATGAAGGGCTGCAAAGTCTGGCGCCGGTACGGGGGCCTGATCATTTCATCACTGCGGGCAATGCCAGCCAGCTTTCCGATGGGGCCAGCGCCAGCCTGATCATGGATAGCCGCGAGGCAGAGCGCCGGGGCCTTTCGCCTTTGGGCATTTATCGGGGCATGGCCGTGGCGGGCACCGAGCCTGATGAAATGGGCATTGGCCCGGTTTATGCCATTCCCAAACTTTTGAAGGCTCATGATCTCAAGATCGATGATATCGGCTTGTGGGAACTGAACGAAGCCTTTGCGGTGCAGGCGCTTTATTGTCGGGATCGTTTGGGTATCGATCCCGATCTGTTCAATGTCAATGGCGGCGCGATCTCCATCGGCCATCCTTATGGCATGTCGGGCGCGCGGATGACCGGCCATGCCTTGATCGAGGGCAAAAGGCGGGGGGCGAAATTCGTGGTGGTAACCATGTGCATCGGCGGTGGTCAGGGGGCGGCGGGCCTGTTTGAGGTGGTGTGAAGGATGGTGCCTGTTCAGTTGGGCCGGTCGCGCCCGTTGCCATCCCTGTCGCGCGGGCGATCCTCTGAACGATCAGGGGCGCGGCCATGGCTGTTATGGTCGATGATGACCGGATAGCCACCCAAAGCGCCGCCGGGCGCATAATCAGCGCCAAATTCGGCCCCGGCTTCAGCACCCGGCAGGCTGCATTGAGGCTGCATGAGCGAGCAATTCCAACGCCAGCGGGCGGGCAGGCCGCGCGCCGGTTCGGCATTGGCATAGCCACATTCACAAACCCGATTGGCCTGACAGCTCAGCGCTCCTTCATATTGGGCGGTGCATAAAGGAATGCTTTGGGCGGGTGGCGGATCATCCTGAGCTGCAGCCAGTGGGTGGCCCAGCATCATCAGCAGCATGAAAAGGACAGTGGATTTGAACATATTCGGTCACTCCGCAGATCGATCAGATCCTTATTATATGGAATGATAACATTTAAGGTCTTAAATTCTGGTTTTGATTATGGCATAGCAAGGCTAGGTTGACAGATGGATTGTAAGCGCTGATGCCTTGGATCAAAACCATTGCGCCTGTTGATGCGAGCGGTGATCTAGTATCGATCTATGAATCCGTGGCGGATCATGGGCGCGTGGATGGCATTCTCATTGCGCAATCCCTGAAGCCCGAAACGATCAAGGGGCATGTGGCCCTTTATCGGGCTATTTTTGATGAACGCACCAGCCATCTGCCATTGTGGATGTTGCAGATGGTGGGGGTTTATACCAGCCTCGTGAATGGCTGCCCTTATTGTATTGAACAATCCTTTGGCGATTTGTGCCTTGCTTTGCATAATGATTGCCAGGCCCGTGATATTCGGGCAGCCTTGGAAGCAGGCTTGCCGCAAACCGCCCTTGAGGGCAAGGCTCTGGCGGCGGCGCATTATGCTGAAAAGCTGGCCCGCAGCCCGCGCGCCATGAAACGATCCGATGTTGAAGCCCTGCGCGACGCTGGCTTTGAAGATGCTGAAATTCTCGAAATCAATCAGGCGGTGGCTTATTTTTCCTATGCCAATCGCACTATTTTGGGTTTGGGGCTTTCCGATGATGATTTGTCCCCCACGCCCTTGCCGCAATCAGCCGCTGCCGGGCTGCGCGATGCGCCGGTCTAGGTCATTGACGCGCGGGCACTCTCAGCCTTTGCCCCTAGCCCTTTTTTCATCGCCCCGGGCTTGGTTCGGGGTCCATCTGGTCAAGGGCTGAGGGTGGGAAAAAGTGAACCCCGGCTCGGGGGCCGGGGTAACGATATTTGCGTGGTGCGATTGCACGCGAGATCAAAAAGATCAATAGCGATATTGATCGGATTTGAACGGCCCTTCGCGGCTCACACCCAGATAGGCGGCCTGATCCTCGCTGAGTTTAGAGAGCGAGACATTCAGCTTTTCCAGATGCAGCGCCGCCACCTTTTCATCGAGATGCTTGGGCAGCACATAAACCTTCTTTTCATATTGCCCGGTATTGTTCCACAATTCGATCTGCGCCAGCACCTGATTGGTGAAAGATGCGCTCATCACAAAGCTGGGATGGCCGGTGGCGCAACCCAGATTCACCAGCCGACCTTCGGCCAGCAGAATGATGCTTTTGCCATCGGGAAATTCGATCTCATCCACCTGCGGCTTGATATTGTTCCATTTCATATTGCGCAGGGAAGCCACCTGAATTTCATTATCGAAATGGCCGATATTGCACACGATGGCGCGGTGCTTCATGGCCCGCATATGATCCAAAGTGATGATATCCTTATTGCCGGTGGCGGTGACGAAAATATCCCCCAAAGGCGCCATCTGCTCCATGGTGCGAACCTCATAACCCTCCATGGCGGCCTGCAAGGCGCAGATGGGATCGATTTCGGTGACCACAACCCGCGCGCCCTGGCTGCGCAAAGCTTCTGCCGAGCCTTTGCCCACATCGCCAAAGCCAGCCACCACACAGGTTTTGCCCGCCAGCATGATATCGGTGGCGCGCTTGATGCCATCGGTCAGGCTTTCGCGGCAGCCATACATATTATCAAATTTCGATTTGGTGACACTGTCATTCACATTGATGGCGGGGGCCTTGAGGGTGCCCGCTTTCTGCATATCATAAAGGCGCAGAACGCCGGTCGTGGTTTCCTCGGTGATGCCTTTGATATCAGCCATCAATTGCGGATAATCCTTGTGCATGATGGTGGTCAGATCGCCGCCATCATCCAAAATCATATTGGGCTGCCAGCCTTTTTTGCCCTCGATAGTCTGGCGGATACACCAGTCATATTCCTCTTCGGTTTCGCCCTTCCAGGCAAAAACGGCAACCCCGGTGGCAGCAATGGCTGCCGCCGCCTGATCCTGTGTGGAGAAGATATTGCAAGACGACCAGCGGACCTCTGCCCCCAAAGCGGTGAGCGTTTCAATCAGCACGGCGGTTTGAATGGTCATGTGCAGGCAGCCAAGAATGCGTGCTCCCTTCAAGGGCTTTTGCGCGCCATATTCTTCACGCAGAGCCACAAGACCCGGCATTTCGGTCTCGGCCAGGGAAATTTCCTTTCGCCCCCATGCTGCCAGAGACATGTCTTTGACTTTGAAATCTTCACCGCTGCTCATCTGCTGCTCCTTCAAGCGTATTGTTCGTCATGTTTACAGGCCAGCCTTATAGCAATGCCCATGCCATGGGCACAAGATAAAGATATCTTTATATGAGAAATTTGGCAGGAGAGGCAGGGGCAACAGGGACGGCGGCGATCCGGCGGGCTTAATCGGCTTCCTGAAAGCGATCCGCCACCAGAGCTTCCAAAGCATCGAGGGCCGCCGCCGCATCCCCGCCCCGGGCCCGCAGCATGATTTTATCGCCACAGGCCGCAGCCAGCAGCATCAGCCCCATGATCGAGGTGCCACACACGCTGACATGATCTTTTTCCACGGTAATTTCAGCGGAAAAGCTTTCGGCCATCTTGACGAATTTGGCAGAGGCCCGGGCATGAAGCCCCCGGCTATTGATCAGAATGAGCTGTTTTTCCAGCCAATCATCAGGATCGCTTGTGCTCATGATGAACGGCTGGCCGGGTCGTTTGATGTGCCCGCCAGAACCCGGCTGGCGATATTGATATAGCGGCGGCCTGCTTCCTGAGCCGAGGCCACCACATCATCCAAACTGCCGGTGGCGCGCACGCTGGCCAATTTGATCAGCATCGGCAGATTGATCCCGGCAATCACCTCGACCGATCCCTTGCCCAGAAGGGAAATGGCAAGATTGGAGGGCGTGCCGCCAAACATATCGGTGAGCAGGATCACCCCGTCGCCGCTGTTCACCTCTTCGGCGGCGGCGGCAATTTCGGCACGGCGTTCTTCCATGTCGTCATCGGGTCCGATGGCAATCGCCCGCACCTGCTCTTGTGGGCCGACCACATGTTCCATGGCCGATACGAATTCTTCGGCGAGGCGACCATGGGTCACCAATACAAGGCCGATCATCGGCAGATCCCCCCCAAAGTGAAGTTTATTGTGCGCATGTCATTCCTCAACAGGTCCATAAGTGGCATCGCGATGGATGATGTTGACCTGATAACCATCGTCTTCCAAGACCCTTCCAAGCTTTTGTGCAACGAAAACCGATCTGTGTCGTCCGCCGGTGCAGCCACAGGCGATGGTGACATAGCTTTTGCCCTCATCGCGATAGAGCGGCAGCAGAAAAGACACCATATCTGACAAGGAGGTAAAGAAAGGGTCAAAGCTTTTGTCCCTCGCAATATAATCCGCCACCGCCTGTTCACGTCCGGTGAGATTTTTCAGGGCCGGTTCATAATTGGGATTGCGCAAGAACCGCACATCGAACACCAGATCCGAATCGCGCGGCAGCCCGCGGGAAAAACCGAACGACATCACATTAACCAGAAGCGCCGGGGTTTTTTCCAGAGAATAGCGGGTGGTGAGTCGCCGTTTGAGATCATGAACGGTTTGGTTGGCGGTATCATAGATAAAATCGGCGCGGGCTTTCACCGGGGCCATGATTTCGCGTTCCCGAACGATGCCATCCTTCACCGGGCGATCATGGGCCAAAGGATGCCGCCTGCGGGTTTCGGAATAGCGCTGCACCAATACATCATCATCGCAATCGAAAAACAGCAAAGACACCGAAAAATCCGGGCGATTGACAAGGGAGGCAACCTGATGAAGAAATTCCGGTGCCATGAAGGCCCGGGTGCGGCTATCGACGCCCACGGCAATGGGCCTTTGCGCATCCATCTTTTCATTTTCATGGCCGGTCTTCAAAAGCCGGGTCAGCAGCGAAAGCGGCAGATTATCAACCGCTTCATAGCCCAGATCCTCGAAAATTTTGAGCGCCGTGCTTTTCCCTGCACCATTCATGCCGGTAACGATGATGATCTTCTGACAGGGATCAGAGGCTGTGGCGGGCATGGGATAAATCCGTTGAGGCAAGACATCGGGCAAAGGCAAGGCGGACCTTGGCGGCAGCCGAAGACTCGAAAGCATAAAGGGCAAAAAGCGGTAATTGAAGCCCCATCAGCGTTTCATACGAGGGTTCGGGCATCCGCTCCATCCGATCTTCGGGCACCAGATCCACCAGCAGGCGCAGGGGGGCCTGATCCAATGTGGCCATCGGCACCAGACCAAGGCCGCGCACTTCCATCAGGCCTTTGATCTTTTCGGGAGCGCGGGCGATCAACGCCCCCCCCTCAAGATGCAGGTCCACATAATCATCAGCCACCAAAAGCCCGCCGCCATCAATAAGGCGCAGGCCCAGATCGGATTTGCCCGCGCCGGATGGCCCCCGCAGCAAAACCGCACCTTCAGAAAAAGCAATGCATGTGGCGTGAAAAACAGTCATGAGGCGCAGGGTTGGGGAAGTGCGCCCCAAGGTCAACAGTCAAGTGCATCGGTGATCTGATTTTTATAACAAATTATTTCAAAGCCGGGGCATGCTGACGCAAAAACGCGCCCCGGTTGGGGGGGTATCTGTGTCGCCATCAGGGCTGGCGCTGCGATTGCTGGCGCTGATCTGCCCTTTATGGGCTTCAACGATCTGTTTCGAGATCGAAAGGCCAAGCCCGGAATGGGTGCCAAAGGCTTCGGGTTCGGGGCGTTCGGAATAAAAGCGTTCAAAAATTCGCTGAGCCGCCCCTTCGGGTAAGCCCGGCCCTTCATCCTCGACCAAAAGTTCGAGCCTCGCGCCTTTGCGGCTGAGAGAGACCCGGATGGTGCCGCCATCAGGGCTGAAGGAAATGGCATTTTCCAAAAGATTGGCGATCACCTGAGCCAATCGGCTTTCCAGCCCGCGCACCATCATCGTGCCCGGCTTTGGTTCCTGAAACAGGATTGTTTTTTGGCCGCAATCCTCGCGGGTCCGATTGGCATCCACCAGCATCGCCACCAAAAGCCCCAGATCCACCGGTTCCATCCGCGAACGGGTGAGATCGGCATCAAGGCGCGAGGCATCGGAAATATCGGTGATCAGGCGATCAAGGCGGCGCACATCTTCAGCAATGATCGCCAATAAACGCTCGCGGATGTCCGGCTTATCGGTCCGGCTCAGGGATTCTGCCGCCGAGCGCAGAGAGGATAAGGGGTTTTTCAGTTCATGGGCCACATCGGCGGCAAAGGAATCGATGGCATCGATCTGCCGATAAAGGGCTTCGGTCATATCTGAAAGGGCCAGAGACAGATCACCGATTTCATCATTGCGATCAAAGCGCGGCAGCCGTTTTTCACGGCCAATTCCATTGCGCACCTTTTCGGCGGCCCGCGCAAGCTGGCGCACCGGGCGGGCGATGGTCGAGGCCAGAAAGATCGACAATAAAAGTGTGGCGGCCAAAGAGGCGGCGGATACCTTGAGGATCATGATCTGTTCGGACCGCACGATGCTCTCGATGTCGCTGGTATCGGCCGAGACCATCAAAGCCCCCAGAACCCGGCGAAAACGCTGCACCGGAAATGCGGCAGACAACAGCAAAGGGCCGCCGTCCAAAGCCCGGATCTGGCGATCCGGTTCCCCGGACAGGGCTGAAAGCACCTCGATATAATCCCCGGCCTGTTGGGTGGGGGATTCGTGATAAAGGGGCACCATCGGGCGATCCGCCACCAGATCGAGCAGATCATTGAGCTGATCGAGCATGTTTTCACGCAAGGATTTCTCGCGGCCCAAGGGGGGAAGAATTTCTGCCACCACGGATTGGCTGCCCGCCAGAAAGCGGCTATCGACCATCAATTGCCCTTCGATCCCGAACAGGCGAGCGCGGATTTCCGATGGCCCCACAAGCCGGGCGATGATCAGCCGGGCATCGGGCTCATTGATGCTGCTCGATTCCGGCCCGGCGGTGGCGGCTTCACCGATGGCCCCGGCCAGAATTTCCGCCTGCACACGCAATTGATCCATGCGGCGGTCGATCAAAGTCTGGCGAAATTCGGTGAGATAGAAAATGCCGCCCACAATGCTCATCAGGGCGATCAGATTGACCGCCATGATCCGCAGCATCAAAGGCGATATGGGCCACCGCCAGCGCCGCCTCTGCCGCTTTTGGACAAGGGGTGGCTGGTCATCAGACGATGGATCGTCTTTTCGTGATGCCGCTGTTTTGCGCCTGCCGCCCTCACCCATTCTAGAGGCTGCATCCTTTTTTGGGGTTATCGCCAACCAAACCTTAAACCTGGCTCAGTTCTCCCGATAGCGATAGCCAACACCATAAAGGGTTTCAATGGATTTGAAATCCTTGTCAACAAGGCGGAATTTCTTGCGCAGGCGCTTGATATGGCTATCGATGGTGCGATCATCCACATACACATCATCGGAATAGGCGGCATCCATCAATTGATCCCGGCTTTTTACATGGCCGGGGCGCTGGGCCAGGGTTTCCAAAATCATGAATTCCGTGACGGTCAGGGTCACATCCTTGCCATCCCAGCTCACCGAATGGCGCAGGGAATCAAGAACCAGCTTCCCCCGCACCAAAGTTTGATCATCCTCGCCGGGGGCGGGCGGCGCGCCATGGGCGCGCTGCTTCATCGCCTTGGCCCGGCGCAAAACGGTATGGATCCGGGCAATCAGCAGGCGCTGGGAAAAGGGCTTTCCCACATAATCATCGGCCCCCATTTTGAGGCCCAGCAGTTCATCGATCTCATCATCTTTCGAGGTGAGAAAAATCACCGGCATATCGGTCACTTCACGCAGGCGGCGCAATAATTCCATCCCATCCATGCGCGGCATTTTGATATCCAGAACCGCCAGATCGGCCGGATTATCGCTGAGCGCGGTCAGGGCCTTGTCGCCATCGGGATAGCTGCGCACGCGAAAGCCCTCGGCTTCAAGGGCCACGGTCACTGAGGTGAGAATATTTCGGTCGTCGTCTACCAGAGCGATGGTCGATGTCATAAGAAGCTCCTGTGATCGCATGATCCTTCTGGTTATCGAAAGATTGCGACATAAGCATGGCCTCTAAAGGCCGCTGATGATCATGCCTCTAATGGTTTTGAAAGGCACGGAGAAAAACGCTGCAAAGGCCCTAAGGGTTCGCTGTCACACCCGAATATCGATGAACTGGCCCAGCCGTTCAAAGGCCGGGCGGGGCGATGGCCGCCCCAAAGCCTCGCGCCCGAATTGGGCCAAAGTCCGGGCCAGTTCCTGCCGGGCGTCATCGATATCGGCCCTTGATTGCGGCTGGCTTGAGCGGGATCGGGCCGTTGCCCGGCTGCGGTCATCGGGGGCGCTTGGCTCGGAATTCTGGGGGCCTGAGCGCGATCCCGGCGTTATCGGCTCCACCGGATCAGAGAGCCGGGCACGCGATTGGGCCAGCGATTGGGCTTGCGACGAAGGGGCGAGGGGCACCAGCGCTCGGGAAATGGATGGGGGGCTGTCCACGACACTCTCTCCTGTTCGCCATGGCAGAACCGGATGCTTCCTCGGTCTTCTTGGCCCTTTTGCCGATCGCGATCATTGGGCCTATGGGACAAGAGCGAAGGAAGGCTCGGCTATTGTGGCGTCAAAGTTTTCAGGTGACGGTCGATTTCTTCGAGGCGATCAGCAGGGGCAATCGCCCGCGCCCGATCCAGCGCCATCCTTGCGCTCTCCTCATCTCCTCTTACCATATACGCATTGGCGAGCCGAAGCCAGCCCTCAAAATCATCGGGGTTTTCATTTAATCGTGCGGCCAGCCGGGCCACCATCTGATCGATCATCGCCGCTTGTTCATCCGCGCTCATCTCGGCGGCAGATGATAAGGTTTCTTCTGATAACACAGGCATCCCCGGGGCCGCCCCGCTCACCCGCCCGGCCAGCGCTTTTTGCTGGGCGATGGCGTTTTCGAGGCGATCGATGCGGGCCTCCAGATCCCTGCGCCAAGGGGCATCGGGGGGGGTGTTGGCAAAAAGGCTGGTCCAGCGGCTTAAGGCATCTTCCGGGCGATCATTTTGTAAAAGCCCCAAGCCCACATAATAAAGCGCCGTGGGGTGCGCAGGCTGAAGCATAAGGGCGCGGGCAAAGGCCAGATCGGCGGCAGGGGTGACCCGCCCTTCGGCTAAAGCCACCAGAGCTTCGCCCAGGCGCGCCGCCATATCGGGATCATCGGGCGCAAGGCTGCTGGCCTTTTGATAGGCGCGGGCGGCCCGGGGATATTGCCCGGCATTATAGGCCGTGCGCCCCAAAATCACCCAGCCATCCAAACGCTGAGGGGTTTGGGCAAGGCGCTGTTCCAATTCACTGAGCAGGGCATCAATATCGGGGCTATCCTTGCCGGTGGCTTCGGTGCCTTTTGCTCTATCCTTGGGCGCATCCGCCCCGGCAAGGCTGGCGGATTGGGGTGAGCCAAGGGCAAGATAAAGCGGGTAGGCGCCCACCAGAACCACGAGACTGATCCCTAGGATCAATCCGGCTTTTCCTTGGTTGGTGGCGGGGTCGGCGGCGGGAGCATCCTTCTCGGCCTCATCAAGGCGCAGGATGCGGCGATCAATCTCGATCCGCGCGGCGCGGGCTTCGTCCGCATCGATCAGGCCCCGCTGGCGATCCTCATCGATCTCGGCCCGCTGTTTTTGATAAAGCTGCAAATCGGCATCGCGGCGGCTGGCCGTAGTGGGTTTGCGGATTGCCGCCCAAAGGGGAAAGGCAAAGGCCATCAGCCCCATGATGGCAAAAATCATCCAGATCATCGGTTCTGTTCTCCCTGATCGGCATCCCGATCAGATGTCGCGCCGCTTAAGATCGCATCGAGCCGGGCTTGTTCTAAAGCATCAAGGGGCTGGGGCCGTGCCTGCGGAGTTTGACGGCTGCGGTACCATAAAAACACCAAAGCCCCCAGCAAAAGGCCGGGAGGAAACAGCCATAAAATGAGGGTGCGCAGATTGAAGGGGGGCGACATCAATACCCAATCCCCATAGCGCGAGACCAGAAAAGCCTCGATTTCCTCGCGATTTTTGCCCTCGGCCACCTGTTGGCGCACAAGGATGCGCAGATCCCGGGCCAAAGGCGCATTGGAATCCTCGATGGATTGATTTTGGCAAACCAGACAGCGAATGCCCGCCATGATCAGCCGGGCGCGGGCTTCCTGTGCCGCATCGGGCAAGGGGCGATCATCGACCGCAACGGCGCTGGCCGGAAGGGAGGCAAGGCAGAACAAACCCACAATCAGGATCGCCACGCCTTTCTTTATGACCAGCCATCGCTTCATCATCCGCCTGCCTTCTCGTCAGCAGGGCTTTTCTGCGCGGCCTTTTTGATGGCTTGGCGCAACTGATCCTGATTTTGCGGCAGAATGGGGCCGATATGCTTATAGGTGATCTGGCCCTGACCATTGATCACATAGGTTTCAGGCACCCCATAAACCCCGAAATCAATGCCCACCCGGCCATCCCGATCCGCGCCGATCCGGCGATAGGGATTGCCCAATTCCCCTAAAAAAGCGAGGGCATCTTCGGGCTTGTCTTTGTAATTCAGGCCATAAAGGGGAATGCCTTCATCGGCCAGTTCCATCAGGAAAGGATGCTCGATCCGGCAGGGCGCACACCATGAGGCAAACACATTCAAAAGCACCGCCTCGCCCTGCGCCAGATCGTTGCTTTGAAGCCCTTCACCGCTCATCCATAAAGGCGGCAGGTCAAAAGCCGGCACCGGCTGGGCAATCATCGCCGAGGGGATTTCGCGCGGCTTTAAAAACAGGCCGATGGTCAATGCCATGACCAGCGCGGCAAATAACAGCAAAGGCACCCAGAGGATGGGGCGCATGGATGGGCTCCTTTTCTTATTCTGCCGGCAGGGCCTGGGGGCCGGGCCGGGTGGTGATGGCGGCCCGCTTGGGAGCCCCCACCCGCAAACGCCGATCCGAAAGAGAGAGGCCGCCGCCTATAACCATCAGACCCACCCCCATCCAGATCCATGAAATCAAAGGCTTCCAATAAAGCCGGGCCGACCAGCCGCCCTTGCCATCGGGATCGCCCACCACGGCATAAAGATCGCCCATGATCAGGGGATGGATCGCGGCTTCCGTGGTTTCCATCGGTGGGGCGCTATAGGCGCGCTGTTCGGGATAAAGCTCGGCCACATGATGCGTGCCCTTCATCACCGTGAAATGCCCGCGAACGGCGGTATAGTTCGGCCCGCCCACTGGCTCTACACCTTGAAAAATCATGGTATAATCGGCCACTTCGGTGGCATCGCCGGGATGGACCAGCACCAGCTTTTCGGTCATCCAGCTTTCGGATGCGGTGATCCCCAATACCAGCACAGCCATCCCCATATGCGCCGACCACATGCCCCAAATACCGCGCGGCACACGGCGCAAACGCCCCAAAGCCGCCATGGGCGCAAAAGGCCGTTGGGTGATTTTGGCCTTGTGCCCCATATCGGTGAGGATCGATCCCAAAAGCCAGAAAGCCAGCGCAAAGCCCAAAAAGGCCATCACCGGCCCCGGCCCCCAGATGAGATAGGCCCCCCCCGCCCCCACAAAAGCGGCAAGGCCCGCCAGCCGCAGCATCCCCAAAGCCCGGCCCAGATCCCCGCGTTTCCACGCCAGCAAGGGGCCAAAGCCCAGGGCGATGAGCAGCAAAACCATCAAAGGCACGAAGCTGATTTCAAAAAAGGGCGGCCCCACCGTGACCTTCGCCCCGCTCACCGCATCGAGAAAAAGGGGATAAAGCGTTCCCACCAGAACAATGGCGGCAGAAATGCTCAGGAGAACATTATTGGCAACCAAAGCCCCTTCGCGGCTCAGGGGGGCGAAAAGCCCCCCCGCTTCCAGCGATCCGGCGCGAAAGGCATAAAGGGCCAAGGAGCCACCAATGGCCAGCGCCAGCAGGATCAGGATGAACAGCCCCCGTTCGGGATCAACGGCAAAAGCATGCACCGATGTCAGCACCCCGGATCGCACCAGAAAGGTGCCTAAAAGGCTCATGGAAAAGCCAAGAATGGCGAGCAGCAGGGTCCAGCGCTTCAAGGCATCGCGTTTTTCCATCACGATGGTGGAATGCAGAAGGGCCGTGGCGATGAGCCAGGGGATGAAGCTGGCATTTTCCACCGGATCCCAAAACCACCAGCCGCCCCAGCCCAATTCATAATAAGCCCACCATGAGCCAAGGGCGATGCCCGCTGTGAGCGCCATCCAGGCAAGCAAAACCCATGGCCGCACCCAGCGCGCCCATAAAGGCCCCAATCGGCCCTCGATCAAGGCGGCAACAGCAAAGGAAAAAGCCACCGAAAGCCCCACATAGCCCAGATAGAGCAAGGGCGGATGAAAGGCGAGGCCGGGATCTTGCAACAGGGGATTGAGGCCGCGCCCCTCGATGGCTGCCGGGATTACCCGCTCGAACGGATTGGAGGTGAGAAGCATGAACAGCAGAAAAGCGCCGGTAATCAGCGCCTGAATGGCCAGAACACGGGCCCGGAAGCTGAGCGGCAAGGCCCGCCCGAACAGGCCAACCAATGATCCGAACAGGCTGAGGATCAAAACCCATAAAACCAGCGAGCCTTCATGATTGCCCCAAACGCCCGAGATTTTATAGAGCAATGGCTTCATACTGTGGGAATTGGCCACCACATTCAAAACGGAAAAATCGGATACCAGATATGCCTGCATCAAAGCGGCAAAGGCGATCAGGATGAACAGGAACTGCCCCACCATCAAAGGCACGGCAAGGCTCATCAGCCGCTGATCATTGCGGCTCGCCCCATAAAGGGGAGCAATCGCCGCGAGGCTGGCCATCAGCAGGGCAAGGATCAAGGCAAAATGGCCGATTTCGGGGATCATGCGCCCTCCTCATCGCTATAGGATGCCCCCATGGGGTGGCCGCGCTCCTGCAGGCCTTCATAAACCTCTTTGGGCATATAGTTTTCATCATGCTTGGCCAGCACCTGATCGGCGATGAACCAGCCCTGATCATCCAGCCGGCCATCGGCGATGATGCCTTGTCCTTCGCGAAAGAGATCGGGCAAAATACCGCTATAGATCACCGGCAGGGCCGTGGTTCCATCGGTGACCATGAAGCTGACACTGGTGCCGTCATCGCGCTTTTTGAGCGACCCGCTTTCCACCAGCCCGCCCAAACGAAAGGCATGGCCCGCTGCCAGATTCTGTTCGATCACATCGCTGGGCAGGCGGAAATAAAGGAGGGCATCATCCATCGCCCGCAGGATCAGAAAGGCTGCCAAAGCCAGAACCGTCAGGCACAGGATCACCAGCCAGAATCGCCGGCGCTTTCTGTTCCAGGCTTTGTGCCCACCTAAAGAGCGATGCGGGGCGTTTGTGCTCATGAGTTTGTTTCCAGATGATCTTTTTTGGCCTGATCTGTATCGGCCTGATCGCCCCGGCGGCGGCTGCGCGCGGCTTTCAGCATTTCGGCGCGCAGGCCATTGATTTTCTGCTCGCGCCAGCTTAGCCATGCCAAAGCGATCAGCACCAGAAAAACAAGACCATAAGCAGCCCAGATATAGCCGCCATAGCCGCCCATGTGAAAAAATTCATGGCCCATGGCTAAAGGGCCTCCTCTGGCCGGGGGGCCAGATGCTGGTCTTGGCGCTGTTCAGGGGGCTGATCCGGCCTTGGCATGACCCCCAAAGCCTGCAGCTTCAGCGCGGCCAATCCCGCCTTCATCCGCCACAGGAAAATCACGACGAAATAGGTTTGAAAGGCGGCCAGCATCAGATAAAGCGGCGGCCGCATCGAGGGATCGATACGCGGCCCATCGGCCCGAAACAGGCTGGCGGGCTGGTGCAGGGTGGTCCACCAATCAACGGAAAATTTGATGATCGGCAGATTGATCACCCCTACCAGCGCCAGAATGGCGGCAGCGCGGGCGGCTTTGCTGCGATCATCGAAAGCACCCCAGATCGCCAGATAGCCCAGATAGAGGAAAAACAGCACGAGAACCGAGGTGAGCCGGGCATCCCACACCCACCAGGCCCCCCACATCGGCTTACCCCACAAAGAGCCGGTGGCCAAAGCCAACCCGGTGAAAGCCAGCCCGATGGGGGCCACGGCTTTGCCCGCCACATCGGCTAAAGGATGCCGCCAGACAAGGGTGGAAAAACCGGCAGCAGCCATCACCAGATAACAGAACATGGCCATATAGGCGCTGGGCACATGCACATACATGATCCGAACACTCGACCCCTGCTGATAATCGGCGGGGGATAAGATCAGCGCCCAATAAAGCCCGGTGGCAAAAAGCCCAAAACACAAAAGCATGGCCACGGGCAGAATTCTATCTGCCAGACGAACAAAACGCGCGGGATTTGCGAACCAATGCATGAACAAGATTTAACCCTTCATCCCATGACAGGCAAGCCAATGCGCAAGCCATCAGCCATCCTGCGGCATGATGGCGCTATTCCATGGCCAGCCGCAAGGCCCCGGCCGCGGCCAGCGGCCCTAAAACTGCGAAAATAAGGCTCAGCCCGCCAAGAAAATTGAGATTGGCCGCAACCGATGCCAGCCCATCCACCGCATCCACCGCCCCCACGCCAAAGATCAATGTGGGGATATAAAGGGGCAAAACCAGCAGGGCGATCAGCGCTCCCCCCCGGCGCACCGCAACCGTGAGCCCTGCGGCCACCGCCCCCAAAAGGCTGAGCGCGGGGGTGCCGATCAGCAACGACAGAAATAAAGTGGGAAGGGCTTGGGCTTCGAGATGCAGCATCAGGCCAAACAGTGGTGACAAAATCACCAGCGGCAGCAACATCGCCAGCCAATGGGCCAAAGCCTTTGCCAGCACCACAAGGGGCAGGGGCAAAGGCCCCAGAGCCAGGGCATCAAGGGTGCCGTCCTCATAATCGGCCTGAAACAGACGATCGAGTGACAGCAAAGCCGAGAGCAGCGCCGCAATCCATAAAACGCCCCCGGCAATCCGCGCCAGAATCGCAGAATCAGGGCCAACCCCAAAAGGAAACAGGCTGATCGCCACGGCATAAAAAGCGATCACCAGCCCGGCGGCGCCGCCCTGCTTATAGCTCAGCCCGATATCGCGCATCATCAAAATGAAAAAAGCCCGCAGCATCGGCCTATCCATCCTCGAACAGGGGGCTTTGGAATGCAGGCGCGTCAAAGGCGGGGGCATAGCCATCGAGATCAAGGCGCGGACCGGGCAGATCAAGGCTTTGATGGGTGGCGAGGACCGCCAGCCCCCCCTGTGCCAGATGATCGCCCAAAAGGTCGATCAGCCGCGCCTGATGATCGCGATCAAGGGCGGTGGTGGGTTCATCGAGCAGCCAAAGCGGCCGGGGCGCCAGTAAAAGCCGCGCCAGCGACACCCGCTTGCGCTGCCCCGATGACAAGGCGTGAAGGGGGATGGCCAGCAGATCCTCAAGGCCCAGCCGGTTTATGGCCGCCTCCATCAGGGCTTTTTGATCATGGCCGCCATCGCCTAAAAAACGTGACCAGAATTGCAGATTTTCATAAACGCTCAGGGCTTCTTTCAAGGCAAGGCTGAAGCCTGCAAACATCGCCTGTTCGCGCAATAGCGCCGGTGTGCGGGACAGGGCTTCCCCATTCCAGCGGATTTCACCGGAAAAAGGCGGCGACAAGCCCGCGAGCAGGCGCAAAAGGCTGGTTTTCCCACTGCCATTGGGGCCATAGAGGCACAAAGCCTCGCCGGGCTCGAGTGTAAAATTCAGCCCATGAAAAACCAACTGATCGCCCCGGCGGCAGGCCAGATCATGGCCGGCCAAAACCGCATGGGGAAAAGGCTGTGCAGCATGGGGAGCGGCCCCGTTGGCGGGCTTTGGCATTGTCATGAAACCAGCATAAGCGATCGATCGATCCGCGCCTAGTGACTTGTCCGCGCCGCCACCAAACTTCGTCATCAACTCTGTTGTTGGATTTTCATATCTCTGATTTTTGCGTTAGCGATGACGATGATTTTTCGCATGAGAGCGGTTATGGCGACGATCTTGCGTTTTCCTCTTTCGACGAGGTTTCTGTAGAAGTCTCCGAGCCGGGATTTGGATCGCGCTGCGGTTAAGGCGGCCATAAACAGGATGGTCTTGGCGTTTCTTCGTCCCGGCCGGATGAACCGCTTGCGCGAGAGGCTGCCGCTGTCGCGGGGATGGGGTGCGAGCCCGGCCAAAGAGGCGGCTTGCTTACCGCTCATGGAGCCGAGTTCGGGCATTGTGGACATCAATTCTATGGCGGTGATGCGGCCAACGCCATGAAT
>NZ_JARKVQ010000043.1:0-538 GCF_029946565.1 Iodidimonas sp. MBR-22 | reverse complement strand
CCTCAATCTCAGGCGGGAGATCGCCGGGAGCATAGTCGGGTGAATGATACCAGGCAAACAGCTCGCTAATCGCTGCCAACATGTCCAAGCTTGCTAACTCACTGACATTGCGGCGAAACCACCCATAAATGATGGAGTTACACAATCCTCTGTCATAACAACCATGTTGGGTCGTGCTGATTCTAATTTTTTTATCCGGATAAAGAAGGTGATCGATATATGATTGATAGCCAGGGCAACCTGATTTCAAATAGTCCCGCGCAGTTTCTATATCTTTCAGAAAATATTCTTTAAGAATTCTTGCCTGACTAAAAAAATCGAGCGGCGCATATAAAATAATCGCTGTATTGAATCGCACCGTATGCGCGAGCATTCGGTCAGGGGTCAGCGGCCCGCCATAAGAGGCGACCGACCATGGTCGCCCATATTCATTCGTCCATTCATCCATGGCGGACAGAATCTCCGGCGTCATCCTTGGGCGGCGCGCGGCCAGATCGGGGGATGGCAAGGCCGTCTCCACATCCAAAAACCCCTCACC
>NZ_JARKVQ010000042.1:0-649 GCF_029946565.1 Iodidimonas sp. MBR-22 | reverse complement strand
CCGCCCCCACACCCTCATCCACATACTCAACAAAGCAGCGGCAATTGGCGGTCTCATCAAAAGGGCCTTCGGGGTCGGAGGGCAGAAAAAGACGCGCGCCATTCACATCAAACACCGCATCGATATCCACCCGCACCCCGTCCATCGCCGCATGGCTCGAGCGCACATCGCCATCCTTGCGGGTGCGCCAGATCTTGTGGGTCTTCCCCGATGCCTTCGCCACATCGAAATCCCGCTCCAGATCGGCAAAGCGCGCCGCCCGCGTGGCCCCCACCGCCTGCCCCTTCATTTGGCGGGCAGCAGAGGGCCGCCCGCCACGCTCAAAAGGGGGCACAGTCTCCCCATGATCCGCCGCCAGCACATCGCCACCGGCAATGGGGGAAAGCCCCACCGCCGCACGCTGTTCATTCAGGGTCATAAAGCCTGCCAGACCCACACGCGCCCACAGCGCTTCACGCTCGATCGCCAATGCCGGAATGGCATCGCGATCAGCCAGCAAACGCAGCGGCTCGCCATCCCCAGACAAAAACCGCGACAGCCCCGCCAGCACCCGATCCACCAAAGGCAGCAGCGTCAAACGCCACAGCGCCCGATTGGCCTCCTGATAATTGGCATAGGTATTGTCTCCGGGAATGCCCAAAAGCATCGG
>NZ_JARKVQ010000041.1:0-715 GCF_029946565.1 Iodidimonas sp. MBR-22 | reverse complement strand
TGAGATGCCCCACGTTTTCTAGACACCTGCCTCTTTCAGTTTCTGCTGTCTGGCTTCGAAGTCAACGGGCGACAACATGCCGTTGTTTGTATGCTTGCGTTTTGGGTTGTAGAACATCTCGATATATTCGAACAGGTCCTGCCTTGCGGCATCGCGTGTGGGATATGTGCGGCGCCTGATCCGTTCTCGCTTCAGGAGTTGAAAGAAGCTCTCGGCGACCGCATTATCATGGCAGTTCCCACGTCGGCTCATGCTGGCATCCAGATTGTGCTGGCTGAGAAATATTTGCCACTCACGGCTGGTGAACTGCGCACCTTGATCGGAATGGATCATGACCCGGTGCTGGGGTTTGCGACGCCAGACAGCGGCCAGTAGCGCCTGCAGTGCCAAGTCGGTCGTCATCCGCGACTGAGCCGACCAGCCGACAACACGCCTTGAGAACAGATCGATGACGACGGAAAGGTAAAGCCAGCCCTCATGGGTTTTGATGTAGGTGATATCCGTGACCCAGATCCGGTCAGGCGCATCGACCTTAAACTGCCGATCCAGACTATTGTCAGCGACCACAGCTGGCTTGCCGCCACACCGTCCAGAGCGGCGCTTATAGCCAATCTGGGCCGTGATGCCCGCCAAACTTGCCAGACGTGCCACGCGGTTTTCGCAGCAGTGTTCGCCCTGATCGCACAGATCGTCACGGAGCTTGCGATAGCCATAG
>NZ_JARKVQ010000040.1:0-902 GCF_029946565.1 Iodidimonas sp. MBR-22 | reverse complement strand
ATTGCTCGCATTATTCCCTGATCGCCATTGTTCCCCTTTGGCAGCACGGGAATATAACCGGCTGACCGAATTGGAATATGTGGGAATTCGTGATTTTCTGATTTTTCATTATCATCATAATCGGCGTGCTGAGCCGATGTGGCAGCACTGTGCGGCCATGCCTGTTCCTGATTCCCTTGCCTATAAGATGGATCATTTCCGCACGCTGGGGCGGTTGGTTTCTGTGGGGCCGGAATTATTCCAGAATAATAATTGGCTGGCGGTGATGCTGGGGCAGGGCTTGATTCCCAGGCATCATGATCCGCTAATTGCTATGCAGCCAAATCCTGATGCGGCTCGCTTCATGGGATCATTGAAACAGGCCATGGCTGAAGCCGTGGCGATTATGCCGGATCATGGGGATTATCTGAACCGGCTTCTGGCCAATTGAAAGAGAGGTCATCTTCTTCTTTGGCAGCAATCAAGCCGCTGCGCTGGCGCTGATGCGTCTGATGAAGCTGTGATGATCGGGCAGGCTGGCCACGCCCCGATTGATGAGCAGGCGGATATGACCGAGAAATTCGGATAATTGCGCATCGCTGATGGCATCGGCCAAGGGGTGATAGGCGCGGGGGATGATTGATTGCCCCAAAAGCACCTGTAACCAGCCGATTTCTGTAAACAGCTCATCCGCCTCGCGGTAAAGGCGGGCGCTGGCTTCAAACAGGTCGATTTTCTGTTGCAGGCTTTGGGGGATAGGCATCTCCGCGCACGCCCGCCAAAAGGCCGTATCCCGGCGCTGGGTGGCTTTATAATGCAGGATCAAAAAATCACGGATGCGTTCATATTCAAACCGTGTGGCCTCATTATAGCTGGCGGCCAGTGCCGGATCGCAAGCCTTGTCGGGGAACATGGAAACCAGC
>NZ_JARKVQ010000003.1:0-259733 GCF_029946565.1 Iodidimonas sp. MBR-22 | reverse complement strand
AACTGCGCATAGCCCACCGGAAAACACGAACCAAATGGTGCTGCAATGGCAGTGAATTTAAACCGGACAGCAGTGGGTCAAGCCCGGGATAAACGATAATGGCAAGGCCGGGATGAGGACACCCACCCCGGCCATTTTTCACAGATTGCGGATGATTTCTTCCACCATCTTTTTGGCATCGGCGAACAGCATCATGGTGTTATCGCGCCAGAAAAGCTCGTTATCCACCCCGGCATAGCCACTGCCCAATGAGCGCTTGACGAACAGCACCGTTTTCGCCTTTTCCACATCCAGAATGGGCATCCCATAAATGGGGCTTGTGGGATCGGTTTTGGCAATCGGATTGGTGACATCATTGGCCCCGATGACAAAAGCCACATCGGCTGTTTGAAAGGCATTATTGATGTCTTCTAGCTCGAACACCTCGTCATAAGGGACATTGGCTTCGGCCAGCAGCACATTCATATGGCCCGGCATCCGCCCGGCCACCGGATGAATGGCGTATTTCACGCTCACCCCTTCGGCCTTCAGGGCATCGGCCATTTCCCGCACCGCATGCTGGGCTTGCGCCACCGCCAGACCATAGCCCGGCACGATGATCACCGAACCGGCATTTTTCAAGATGAAGGCGGCATCCTCAGCCGAGCCGGATTTGACCGGACGATCGGGCCGCGCGCCTTTGATCCCGCCCGCCTCATCACCGCCAAAGCCACCGGCAATGACCGAGATGAAGGAACGGTTCATGCCTTTGCACATGATGTAACTCAGGATCGCCCCCGAAGAGCCGACCAAAGCCCCGGTCACGATCAGGGCATTATTGCCAAGGGTAAAGCCGATCCCCGCCGCCGCCCAGCCGGAATAGCTGTTGAGCATGGACACCACCACCGGCATATCCGCCCCGCCAATCGGTACGATGAGCAGGAAACCGATCACGAAGCTGAGGCCGATGATAGTCCACATCAAATGCCCGCCGCCCGAGGCCGCGCCCTCGCTGAAGGCAAAAGCGATGATGAGGCCAATGATCGACAGCCCGATCAGGCTATTGATCAGATGCCGCCCCGGCAGGATGATCGGCGTGCCCGACATCGTGCCCTGCAATTTCAAAAAAGCGATGATCGAGCCGGAAAAGGTGATCGCGCCAATCGCCGCACCAAGGCTCATTTCAATGCGACTGGCGGCAAAAATCCGCCCCATCTCATCAACAATACCGAATGAGCCGGGATTGAGAAAGGCCGCCGCCGCCACCAGAACCGCCGCCAAGCCCACAAGGCTGTGAAAAGCCGCCACAAGCTGGGGCATCGCGGTCATCGCAATCCGGCGCGCGATCACCAGCCCCACGCCACCGCCCAGCACAATCGCCGCAAGCACCGGCCATAAGCCAAAAGCAAACACATCGGGGCGAGAGACGGTGGCCACCACCGCGATCAGCATCCCGATCATCCCATAAACATTGCCCTGGCGCGATGTTTCGGGGTTCGACAGCCCTCGCAGGGCCATGATAAAAAGCACTGCGGCAACAAGATAAGCCACCGCCGTCAGATCGATGAACTGCTGATTCATAGCCCCACCCTCATTTCTTTTCTTTTTTCTTGTACATCGACAGCATCCGCGCGGTGACGGCAAAGCCACCAAAGATATTCACCGATGCAAGTGCAATGGCCGCCAACCCCAGCCATGTGGCCAGATGCATGCCTTCGCCCCCCACCGCGATGATCGCCCCCACGATGATCACCGAGGAAATGGCATTGGTCACACTCATCAAGGGCGTGTGCAGGGCGGGTGTCACGCTCCACACCACATAATAGCCGACAAAAACAGCCAGCACGAAAATGGAAAGCTGCTGCACAATCGGGCTGGTGGTCGCAGCGCTTGCGCCTGCGGCCGCCATCATAACGGTTTCAAACATGGAACATTCCCCTTCAGGCGGCGGATTTGAGCTGCGGATGGATGATCTCGCCATCCTGCGTTATCAAAGATGCGCGAATGATTTCATCCTCGTGATCGAGTTTGAGCGCCCCCCCTTCCTGATCGATCAGGGGGGTGAGATAATTGAGCAGATTCTTGGCATAAAGGGTGGACGCATCGGTCGCCACCAAAGAGGGAAGATTGCGATGCCCCACAAGGATCACCCCATCTTTATGAATGATTTCCCCGGGCTTTGAACCTTCGCAATTGCCGCCCATCTCAACGGCCAGATCAACAATCACCGAGCCCGGTTTCATGGTCGCCAGCATCTCGGCGCTCACCAGCTTTGGTGCCGGGCGGCCGGGGATCAGGGCCGTGGTGATGACGATATCCTGCTTTTTGATGGTTTCCGCAATCAGGGCCGCCTGTTTTTGCTTATAGGCATCGCTCATTTCCTTGGCATAGCCGCCTTCGGTTTCAGCGTTTTTGGCCTCGTCATCATCAACCATGACAAATTTTGCGCCCAGGCTTTCCACCTGTTCCTTCGCCGCCAGACGCACATCGGTGGCGGACACAATCGCCCCCAGCCGCCGCGCCGTAGCAATCGCCTGCAATCCGGCAACGCCCGCGCCCATCACCAGCACGCGCGCCGGGGCGATGGTACCCGCCGCAGTCATCATCATGGGAAAAGCGCGGGTGAAAAAGCGCGCCCCTTCCAGAACCGCTTTATAGCCTGCCAGATTGGCCTGCGACGACAAAACATCCATGGATTGCGCGCGGGTGATGCGGGGCACCAGTTCCAAAGCCACGGCCCGGATACCGGCTTTGGCATAAGCCTCGATCCGGGGCTTGTCGCCATAAGGATTGAGCAGCCCCAGCATCAAGGCCCCGGCTTTCACGTCGCCAAGGCTATCGGCATCAAGGCCGCGCACGCTCAGGATCACATCGGCATTGGCCAGCGCTTTGGCCCGGCTTTCGGCAAGGGTGGCTCCGGCTTCGCTAAAGGCGCTATCGGTGAGCGATGCAGCGGCACCGGCCCCCATTTCCACATGCACATCAAAGCCAAGTGCCGTCAGCTTCTTCACCGATTCGGGCGATGCCGCCACGCGCTTTTCATCGGCAGTGGTTTCTTTCACGATACAAAGCTTGAGTGTCACGGTCGCCAGTCCTCCTCATAATCGCCTGTAGAATGTCGCCAACAGTCTGCGCTCAGATCAAGCCAGCCCCAAAGCAGAACGCACGATGACCATAGCAAAGCCCGGCTATGAGCACAAAATGCAAATGATGCTGCGCCGCAAAAGAAACGATCTGATAAAGATCGCCATTCCGTCTTTACAAGCAAGGATGGGACTTACAGGCCCGCTTCGGCCAGAGCGCGGGCCTGCCGGGCGGCCAGACTTTCCACCGAAAAATCCTCGATGATCTCCTGAAAAAGCTGATACCAGTTGACCTCGGCCCGCAAATGCAGAAAGACCCCGCCAAGGCCGATGGCCGCCCGATCCATGAACACAAATTCCCGGGGCGGGGTCACAGGGCCCAGCTCTTTCAGCTTTCGGTGCACTTTCGCTGCGGTTTCGGCACCGTATTGGCCGGGCTGTTCCGCCGCATTGATCAGCCGGGGGCGATCTTCCATCAAAGGCGCATACAGAAAAGTCGCCCAGATATTGAGCACATCGATCAAATCTTCATTCAGATTCTGAAATCCCCAGCTTTCATAGGCATGAGCCGCCAGATCGCGATCCCCATCGCGCAAGGCCCGGTACAGATCAATCACCCCGCCCACAAAAGCCGGGGGAAACACCCGCACACAGCCAAAATCCAGCAGATTGATGGCCAGATCATCGCGGGCCGTATAATTGCCCAGATGGGGATCGCCATGGATCACCCCATAGCGATGAAAAGGAATGTACCAGGCGCGAAACAGATTGATCGCCAAACGGTTGCGCGTTTCCAGATCGGCATCCTTGAACTGCAAAAGCGGGGAACCCTGAAGCCAGCCCATGGTGAGCAGCCGATCAGTGGATAAATCGGGATAAAGGGCGGGCACATGCACCTGCGGTTCATCGGCAAGCATGGCACGATAAAGGGTGATGTGCCGGGCCTCGCGCCCATAATCCAGTTCTTCGCGCAGGCGGGCGGCCAGTTCCTCGCGAATATGGCGGGTATCGATGGAACGATCATAGCGCTTGTAAAGGGAAAGCAGCCAATCGAGCTGCGCCAGATCGGCTTCCACCGTGCTCGCCATATCGGGATATTGCAGCTTGACCGCCAGATCCTCGCCCCCCGGCCCGATGGCCCGATGCACCTGCCCCAAAGAAGCGGCGGCACAGGCTTCGCGTTCGAAAGATTGGAAGCGTTCGCTCCATCCCGACCCCAATTCGGCGCGCATTCTGCGTTTCACGAATTGCGCCCCCATCGATGGCGCCTGGGCCTGCAATTGCGCCAGTTCGGCCGCCATATCCCGGGGCAGAGCATCGGGGATGGTGGATAAAATCTGGGCAATCTTCATCACCGGCCCCTTCAGGCTGCCCAGCGCCTGCCGCAGATCGGCCCCCAAAGCCTGCTGATCCACCGCCCGGCCCAGCATCCGGCCACTGACCATCCGCGCCCCAACACCCCCCATGGAACGCCCCACCCGGGCATAACGCCCCACCCGCGCGCTCAATCTGTTTCTTTCCGTGTCATCCGTCATGATGGGGCCTGTTTCTAAAGGAGAGGGCAAGAGGAAATGCGGCTTTGGATATGTGGCATGATCGGGGCTTTAAAACCAGCATACGCCGTTCATCTGTGGTCGGATCGCAGGCAATCAAACCCTTTTTTAAGATTTGTCCCGATATGATACAAATCTTTCCTGCGCATCCCGAACGAGGGCTGCGCCAAGCGCGGTGCAGCTTATGAACGAAACGATCCTTATCGTTGATGATGAGCCGACCCAGCGGCATCTTTTGACCGCCATGATCGCCCGATCAGGCCATCATGTTGAAAATGCGGGGGACGGATCAGAAGCCGTGGCGCGGATCGATGACCCCGAAAAACCGGCCATCGCCTGTGTCATTCTGGATATGCAGATGCCGGGGATGAACGGATTGGATGTGCTGCAAGCGGTGCGCCCCCGCCATCCCCACCTGCCGGTGATCATTCTCACCGCCCATTCCGGGGTCAGCCGGGTGGTGGAAGCCATGAAAGCCGGAGCCAGCGATTTCATCGTCAAGCCCGCCAGCGCTGAACGCCTGCGCACCGCCATCGATAGTGCGCTCAGCCATGTGAGCATGACCGGCGAACTGCCCCATATCAAACCATCGCAAAAAGATTTTCCCGGTTTTGAAAATATGGTGGGGGAAAGCCCGCCCTTTCTCGATGCCATCCGATTGGGCCGGAAAGCGGCCGCCGTGTCGATCCCGGTTTTGATCGAAGGCCCATCGGGCGTGGGCAAGGAAATCTTTGCCCGGGCCATTCATCAGGCCAGCAATCGCAAGGCCAAACCCTTCATCACCGTCAATTGCGGGGCGATCCCGGAAAATCTGGTGGAAAGCATTTTATTCGGCCATGAAAAAGGGGCCTTCACCGGCGCTAGCGACCGCCATATCGGCAAATTCCAGGAAGCCTCGGGCGGCACGCTGTTCCTTGATGAGGTGGGGGAATTGCCCCTCGATGTGCAGGTCAAGCTTTTACGTGTTTTGCAGGAAAATGAAGTGGACCCCATCGGCGCCGCGCGCCCGGTGCCCGTGGATATCCGGCTGATTTCCGCCACCAATCGCCATATGGCCGCACTGGTTGAAAATGGCCATGTGCGCGAAGATCTGTTCTACCGGCTCAATGTTTTCCCCCTGACCATCCCCGCCTTGCAGGATCGGGCCGGGGATATTCCCCTGCTGGCCCGGCATTTCGTGGGGCAGATCGCCCGCGCGGAAAATCTCGAAGAAAAGCCCTTGTCGGCCGATGCCCTGACGCTGCTTTCGCATAATTCATGGCCGGGCAATATCCGCCAATTGCAAAATGCCGTGTTTCTGGCGATGGTGATGAGCGATGGGCCGGAATTGACCGCCGATGATTTCCCCCAATTGCGCCCGGCCAGCCCATCCGCCCCCAAAACCGCAGCGGATAAAGCCCCGCACAATCCGCCCACAGACCGCCATCCCGAGCCATCGACCCCGGCTTTTTCGATCAATCTGCTCGATCATGGCGGCAGCCTTCGCCCCATGGCTGATCTGGAAGCCGAGATCATCGCCGCCGCCATTCGGCTTCATGATGGCAAGCTCTCTGAAATCGCCCGGCGTTTGGGCATTGGCCGCTCCACGCTTTACCGGCGGCTGGATGAATTGGGCTTATCAAAAGACCCTGAAAAATTATCGCGATGATCTTTTTCAAGCCCGATCATGATTTTTGCCTTAAATGCACCCAAAATCAGCCTATGCTGAAGCATCGTTCTTCTATCGAACCGAAAGTCTAATCCTGTGATTGGTGTTTTTGATAGCGGTTCGGGTGGCCTCACCATCCTGCAGGCCTTGCGCGAAACCCTGCCCGACCGTGATTTTCTCTATATCGGCGATCACGCCCGCGCCCCTTATGGCGAGCGAGACGGGGCCGAAGTCCATGAATTCACCCGCCAGGCGGTGGATTATCTTTTGCAGCAAAATTGCCGATTGATCATTTTAGCCTGCAATACCGCGGCCGCCGTGGCCCTGCGCCCGCTGCAACAGGGCTGGCTTGCCCAAACCGCCCCCCATGCCCGGGTTTTGGGGGTGCATGTGCCTTTGGTGGAAAGCATCACAGGGCTGGGGTGGAATGCCCCTATCAATCCCATTGCCGACCATGGCGCGATCTGCACAACTGAAATCAGGCCGCGTACCTTAGGCATTTTCGCCACCCCGCGTACGGTGACCTCCGGCGCCTTTAAAACCGAGATCAAATCCCGCGCCCCCGCCATCCATGTGCTGCAACAGCCCTGCCCCGGGCTGGCCGATGCCATCGAAGCCCATGCCCCTGATGATCGGATCGAAGCTTTGGTGCGTGGCTATGTGGATCAGTTAATGGCGCAGCCGGGGGCTGATGCCATCGACAGCGTGGCGCTGGCCTGCACCCATTATCCTTTTGCTTTAAAGCAATTTCGCGCGGCCCTATCGCCTGCCATCGCCATCCATACCCAACCCCGGATGGTGGCGCTGGCCTTGGCGGATTATCTCAAACGCCATCCCGATATCGATGATCGGGGCGCGGGCCGTCTGCGGCTTTTAACAAGCACCGATCCGCTCCATCTCAATGGGCTGGCCTCGCGCCTGCCGGCCGAACTGCGCCGGTTTGAAGCCTTGCCCACGGCCCTCGGCTCAGGCGTCCTCTCCGCTTGACGGGGCAGCCGATCCACCTTCCAAAGCGTGCATATACACATCGAGCAGGGCTTCGAGCTCTTCGCGCTCATGGCGTTCCATTTTTCTGATCCGCACCACCTGGCGCATGATTTTCGGATCAAAGCCGGATGATTTGGCTTCCGCATAAACATCCTTGATATCGTCGGCGATTCCCTTTTTTTCTTCTTCCAAACGCTCGATTCGTTCAATGAAAGAACGCAGAATATCGCCTGCTATTCCGCCTGCATTGGTCGCCATGAAGGGAATCTCCTGATGAGGGGCTTTGCCATTTACGGCCAGAAAGGATCGCTGCCGATCCCATAATGGCGGGGGACCATAGCGACATGGCCAAAGACATGCAATGCCATGCATAAAACGCGTTCATGATGAGGTACAAAGAGGCGACTTGAAGTCTTTGTGAGAACAGGCATTTTACTGCTGACAACAATGTGAAATCGATTCCTCTTCAACTTCGGCCCCTAACACCTTAGTTTAACACTGTGTCGGAGCAAAGGGATTGCGTGCCCTTTGCCATACCCGGCAACAGATAACCTGATAATCAGGTTTGATATGCCTATTATATTGGAGAAGATCTTATGAAAACGCTGACGTCAAAAGCCACCACCATCGCCCTTGCCGGTGCGCTTGCCGCCGCCGTTTCCGCCACCACCGTGCAGGCTCAGGATTGGGCCAAGAAGGCCGAAAAATGCTATGGCGTTGCCAAAGCCGGCCAGAATGATTGCAAGGCCGGTCCCGGCACCTCATGCCAGGGCACGTCCAAAGTGGATGGCCAGGAAAATGCATGGATGTTCGTTCCTAAAGGCGTGTGCGACAAGCTGGCCGGAGGCAGCCTTGAAGAGCCCAAAGCCTGAGGCCATTAATGCCTTTGGCACAGCCTGAAAAACCGATGCCGCATTGCGCTGGCGTCGGTTTAAAGGTCGAGCATTATCGGGACGTTCTCAACGGACGTCCCGATCTCGGTTTTTTCGAGGTTCATCCCGAAAATTATATGCTTGCGGGCGGTCCGCGCCTACAGGCTCTTGAGGGTATTCGCGCCCACTATCCCCTCAGCCTCCATGGTGTGGGGGCGTCATTGGGATCGAAAGATCCGGTGGATCGCGATCATCTCGAGCGCCTCAAGGCCCTGCAGGATCGGTTCGAGCCTTTTGTGGTTTCTGAGCATTTATCCTGGAGCCGCTTTGAAGATCATTTCCTGTCGGATCTGCTGCCCATGCCCCTCACCCGCGATGCTTTGACGGCCATGGCAGCCAATGTGGGCCGGATGCAGGATGCCCTTGGCCGCACGATTCTGATTGAAAACCCCTCCACCTATCTTGAATTTGCCCATGCCGAGATGAGCGAGCCGGACTTTTTAAATGAACTGGTGAAGGAAACCGGCTGCGGGCTGCTTTTGGATATCAATAATATCCATGTGTGCGCCAGCAATCACGGCTTTGATCCCCATGCCTATCTGGCGGCCATCCCCGGTTCTGCCATCGGCGAAATCCATATGGCGGGCCATGCCATTGATCGCTATGGCGCGCGCGATATTCGGATCGATACCCATGGGGCGCCGATCTGCGATGATGTCTGGGCGCTTTATGATCATGCCATCGGGCTTTTCGGCCCACGCCCCACCTTGATCGAGCGCGATGACAATCTGCCGCCCTTCGCCGATCTTCTGGCCGAAGCCCAAAAGGCCGAACGCATCATGGCGGGCAAGCCATCCTCCTCTTTTAAGCAGTCCCACCATTTGGCTGAGGCGGATCATGGCTGAAACCGGGTCTTTAGCGGCTGTGCAATCGGCTTTTGCCGCTGCCCTTGAAGGGCGCGGAGATGACGCCATCGCGGCGATGATCAAACCGATGGATGGGGTGCCAGCGGGCATCCAGCTCGATATTTATCGCAATAATATCCATGCCGCCCTCACCCGATCCTGTCAGGGGCTGTATCCCGCCCTTTATGCTCTTGTGGGCGAAGGTTTTTTCCACCAGATGATGCGCGATTATCACCGCCTCCACCGCCCAACACATGGGCGCATGGTGGATTATGGCCATGATCTGCCGGCATTTTTGGAAAGCGATGATTTTCGCAATCGTTATGAAGCCGCGAACCGCCACCCCTATTTTGCCGATATTGCCCGGCTCGAACTCGCCAGTTTCAAAATGCTCAGCGCCCCCGAAATGGCCCCGCTGGACCCTGCCTTTCTGGCCAACATCCCCCCGCAAGATGTGGAATCCCTGCATTTTGATCTGGCCCCATATGCCTGCCTTCTGGCCAGCCCCTGGCCTGTTCTTGATATCTATAAAATGGCCATGGCGGCGGCTGAGGGCGATGACAGCGCCAGCGCGCCCAGCCTTGCCGATAATCCTGCCCGCCTGCTCATTATCCGACTTCACGGAGATGTTGAGATTATCCCCTTGTCCTATGGGGACTTCTCGTTTCTCATGAGCCTCGATGCTGGGGCGGCTCTGGGCGAAAGTGCGGCGGCTGCCTTTGCATCACAAAATGATTTCGATCTTTCTTCAGCCCTTAGCCAAGCGCTATCAATGGGTGTTTTTGCATCCTTCACGGAAAAATAACCCGTGTCATCATCAGGAGACCGCATATGACCAACTCGCACATGGGCTCAGGCAGCCTTGTGAATAAAGCCCGATCCGCCTATGGCCTGTTCAATCTCACCCCCGAATGGCTGGTTTTGCTGGTGGCCCGGATCGCCATCATCCACACATTCTGGTCATCCGCTGGCAATAAGCTGGCAGGTCTATTCGAACTGAAGCCTTTTCAGGCCATGCTGTTTGAAAGCGAATTCGGCATGCCCTTCCCCGAGGTTACGGCTTTATTGGCAGGCTGGGCGGAATATGCTTTGCCCTTCCTTTTGCTGATCGGGCTGGCCAGCCGCCTTGCCGCTGCGGGCATTTTGTTCATGACCCTGCTGATCCAGTTTTATGTGTTCTGGAGTGCCGATGATTTCTGGCTGATGATGCTGCAAACCCATATTTTCTGGGCCGTGCCTATGCTGGTCATCATGAAATACGGCGCTGGTAGCCTGTCTGTTGATGCCCTTTTGAAGAAAACCGTGTTCGCCCGCTGAGCCGCTTTTTTCCTGAAAGCCATAGGGCCGGGGGTTTAAAATCCCCGGCCTTCGTTTTTCTTCAGGCTTTCGGCCATCAATGCAAGCTGGGCTTCGCTGGCAGGCGTTTGATGGCGCTGTTTCCATTCGGCGGGCGACATGCCGTAAATCGCGGTGCGCGCCGCATCCTTATCCATCGGATGCCCCAGATCCGCCGCCGCTTCGGCATACCAATCCGCCAAACAATTGCGGCAAAAGCCGCTTTGGCCCATCAGATCCACATTCTGCACATCCGTGCGATGGCGCAAATGCTGCACCAGCTTGCGAAAGGCTGCGGCCTCCATCTTTTCGCGCTGCTGCTGAGTGGGGTTGCTCATTCACACGCTCCTCTTTCTCTTGCTTTGATCCTGCTTAAAACCTGCCAAAAAAACTTTGGCCATAAAGCCATAATAACCAGAAAGACAGGGCAATGAAGGGGCCAAAGGGAATGGCATCCCCCGCCCCCAGATGGTGCCCGCGCAGCCTTTGCCCCAGCACATAAAAAAGCCCGGAAAGGCTGGCGAGCAACAGCACATAAGGCAAAGCCTGCCAGCCCATCCACGCCCCGGCGGCAGCCAGCAATTTGGCATCCCCAAGGCCCAGACCCTCGCGCCCCCGCAGATGGCGATAGGCATATGCGATCCCGGCGAGAAGACCATAACCAGCCATCGCCCCCAAGGCCGCCGAGAGCAGATCCACCGGCCCAATGAAGCCCGCCACAAAAAGCCCCATCAGGATCAAAGGCAGGGTGAGCAGATCGGGCAAAAAGAAATGCCGGGCATCAATCACCGCAAGGGTCAGCAGAATCAGCCCCAAAAACAGGGTGGCAAGGGATGATATCCCCCAGCCCATTGCCAGAACGGATTGGGCGGCAATCAGCAGGGCCAAAAGCTCGAAAATCAACGTGTGGCGGGGAATGGGGGTGCCGCAAGTTCGGCAGCGCCCGCGCAATATCAAAAAAGAAAGGATCGGCACCAGATCATAGGCTGCCAAGGGGGTGCCGCAGGTTCGGCAGGCCGAACGCACCAGAGCCACCGGCTCATCCCGCGGCAGGCGATCCGCCAACAGGGCAAAAAAACTGCCCAAAAAGGGCGCAATGAAAAGCCCTGAAAGGCCCCAAAAAGGCTCAATCACCTCCTAACGCCCGTATCCTAACGCCCCTATCGGGGTTGCCTTTACATGCCATTATCAGGCCTCATCACATAAAAAACGGCAAGGAAATGCACCGCAATCAGATTGTGCCTGTTGCATCCTGATGCTGCAATGGGCAAAACTGCGGGGGTTGCCAAGTTTGCTTTTGTCATGATCTTCACCGCTCAACAAGGCCCAAGCCTTTATGACATCTGAACCCTCTGGCCTTTATCCGGCGCCTTATCGCCTTGTTCGCCCGGCCTTCAAGGCTGGCCCTTTTCTGTGCGCATCGCCCCATAGCGGCCGCTATTATCCCGATGATTTCAAGCGGGCCTCGCGCCTTGATGAACTGCTGTTGCGGCGCTCGGAAGATTTTCATGTGGATGAACTGTTTCAACTGGCCCCGGATTTTGGCGCGCCTTTGCTTATGGCCCATTATCCCCGCGCCTATGTGGATCTCAATCGCGCGGAAAACGAGCTTGATCCCCTGCTGATCCGCGATCCCCTGCCCCAAAGCAGCGCCATGATCAGCGAACGGGTGGCCGCGGGTCTGGGCACTTTGGCGCGGGTCGTGGCCATCGGGATGCCGATTTATCACGAGCCTTTGTCGCTCGCCGAAGCCAAAGCCCGCATCGCACGCATTCACACCCCCTATCATCAGGCCTTGGATGCGCTTTTATCTGCCGCCCACAAGCATCATGGCTGGAGCGTATTGCTCGATTGTCATTCCATGCCCTCAAAACCCCTGCGGGCGGGCGAGAGCGATCAGCATGGCTTTGATGCCGATATCGTTTTGGGGGATTGCCATGGCGCAAGCTGCGATCCCCGCCTGATCAACAGGGCCGAGGACATCCTCCATGATCTGGGCTATCGGGTGGCCCGCAATGATCCCTATGCCGGGGGCTATTGCACCCAGCATCATGGCCGCCCCGATGAGGGCCGCCATGCTTTGCAGATCGAGATTAATCGCGGCCTTTATATGGATGAGATCAGGCTTTTGAAAAAGCCCGCTTTCGAGGCTGTAGCCGCCGATATGGGGCGTTTGTTAAAGGGACTTTTCAGCCTTGATCTGGGCCATGCCGATGCAGACCTGAGCGAAAGCGAGCCCCCCCGCCATCTGGCCGCCGAATGATCCCATCGGCATCATGAAAGACCTCATGAAAAACGGGGCCATTCCCTCCCCGCTTGCGGCCCCGGCCTCGTCTATGCCATCAAGGGCAGATAAAGCCTTTGGGCATAAAAACCGGATCGGATTCCATTTTTGGGTAGCAGGAGCATGTCATGACACAAGAAAAAACCGAGCAGGATCAAACACGCTTTCCGGTGCCTCAAACGCTGGCGCAATCCGCCCGGTGCAATGCGGATGATTATCAAAGGCTTTATCGTGCCTCTATCGATGATCCCGATGGCTTTTGGCGTGAACAGGGGCAACGCCTGCAATGGGAAACTCCCTATACCCAAGTAAAAAACACCCGCTTTGATGGGGATGTTTCGATCAAATGGTTCGAGGATGGCACCCTCAATGCCAGCGTTAATTGTATCGATCGGCATCTGCCCGAAAAAGCCAATGATATTGCCCTGATCTGGGAAGGCGATAATCCCGCCTATCACCATGCCATCACCTATGGCCAGCTTTATGATCATGTCTGCCGCTTTGCCAATGTCTTGAAAAATATGGGCGTCAAAAAAGGGGATCGGGTCACCATCTATATGCCGATGATCCCCGAAACGGCCTATGCCATGCTCGCCTGCGCCCGTATCGGGGCTGTTCATTCCGTTGTTTTTGCGGGTTTTTCCGCAGAAGCTTTGGCCAATCGGATCAAGGATTGCGATAGCCAATGGGCGATTACCGCCGATGAGGGCGTGCGCGCCGGAAAATCCATCCCCCTCAAAAACAATCTCGATGAGGCCGCCCGCTCCTGTCCCGGGCTGAAAGCGGTTCTGGCGGTGCGCCATACCGGGGCCACGGTTTCATGGGTGGATGGCCGCGATTATTGGTATCATGAAGCGGCGCTGAAGGTGGACAGCCATTGCGAACCGGTAGTGATGAACGCCGAAGATCCCCTGTTCATCCTTTACACATCCGGCTCCACCGGTAAGCCGAAAGGTGTGCTGCACACCACCGGCGGCTATCTTTTATGGGCTTCGATCACCCATGATTATGTTTTTGATTATCAGCCGGGCGAAATTTACTGGTGCGCCGCCGATGTGGGCTGGGTCACCGGCCACAGCTATATCATCTATGGGCCGCTGGCCAATGGGGCCACCAGCCTGATGTTTGAAGGCGTGCCCACCTGGCCGGATGTGGATCGTTTCTGGCAGATCATCAACAAGCACAAGGTGAATATCTTCTACACCGCCCCCACCGCGCTGCGCGCCCTGATGCGCGAAGGCGACGCCCCGGTGGAGCGCCATGATCTCTCTTCCCTGCGGATTTTGGGATCGGTGGGCGAGCCGATCAATCCCGAAGCCTGGCTGTGGTATCATCGCGTGGTGGGCAAGGGCCGGTGCCCGATTGTGGATACATGGTGGCAAACCGAAACCGGCGGCATGATGATCACCCCCCTGCCCGGCGCCACCGATCTGAAACCCGGCTCGGCCACCCGGCCCTTTTTCGGAGTAAAACCTGCCCTTGTGGATGCCGAGGGCCAGATCATCGAAGGCGCGGGGACCGGCAATCTGGTGATCACCGATAGCTGGCCGGGGCAGGCGCGTACGCTTTATGGCGATCATGAACGCTTCATCCAAACCTATTTCAGCGCCTATCCCGGCACCTATTTCACCGGCGATGGCTGCAAACGCGATGCGGATGGCTATTATTGGATCACCGGTCGGGTTGATGATGTGATCAATGTTTCAGGCCATCGCATGGGCACCGCCGAAGTGGAAAGCGCCCTTGTCGCCCATCAGCTTGTGGCGGAAGCGGCGGTGGTGGGCTTTCCCCATGATGTGAAGGGCCAGGGCATTTATTGCTATGTGACTCTGAATGCCGGATTGGAGCCCACGGAAGATCTGGCCAAGGAATTGCGCCAATGGGTGCGCAAGGATATCGGCCCCATCGCCACCCCCGATCATATTCATTTCACCCCATCCCTGCCGAAAACCCGATCCGGCAAGATCATGCGGCGTATTTTGCGCAAAATCGCGGAGAATGATTTTTCAAATCTGGGCGATACCTCCACCCTTGCCGATCCTTCGGTGGTGGATAGCCTGATCGAAGGCCGCCAGATCCGCTGAGCACATTGGAATTTTATGAGCTTTCATCGGCAGGATGGCGCATGGCATGGGCCCCCGCATAGCCGCTGGGCAGGCGGATATCATTCACCAGATCATTGATTTCGGCGGGGGGTGGGGCGGTGAAATGGCTAACGCTTATGGCCATGGCAAAATTCACCAGCATCCCGATGATCCCGATGCCTTCGGGGGAGATGCCGAAAAGCCAGTGGGCGGCGCTGTTCCATTCCGGCATCACGAATTTGAAAAACAGGATATAGCCAAAGGTGAAAAGAAGGCCGCTGATCATGCCGGCAATCGCCCCCTCGCGGTTCATCCGCTTGGTGAAAATGCCCATGAAAATCACCGGAAACAGGGATGCCGCCGCCAAGCCAAAAGCAAAGGCCACAACTTCGGCCACAAATCCCGGCGGATTGATCCCCAGATAACCCGCCACCAATATGGCCGTGGCCGCTGAAAGCCGGGCAAACATCAATTCCTGCTTATCAGTCATATCCGGCAGGAATGTCTTTTTCATCAGATCATGGCTCACCGCCGATGAAATCACCAATAAAAGCCCGGCTGCGGTGGATAAAGCCGCCGCCAATCCGCCCGCCGCCACAAGGGCGATCACCCAGGGCGGAAGCTGGGCTATTTCGGGGTTCGCCAGCACCATGATATCGCGATCCACATAGATTTCATTGGGGCCATCGGATGGATTGGCGGTCAGCCGCTCCCCCCATTGGCCGCGCTGCGTATCTTTATAAAGGGGCGCGCCCTCGAAAGCCTCGCCCGCCCGATATTGGATGATCCCATCCTCATTTTTATCATGCCATGCAATCAGCCCCATATTTTCCCAATTCCCAAGCCAGAAGGGGGCCTTTTCATAGGGCTGCTCATTCACCTGATCGATGAAATTGATCCGGGCAAAGGCCCCCACCGCAGGTGCCGTGGTATAAAGCAGGGCGATGAAAAACAGCGCCCAGCCCGCAGAAAGCCGGGCATCCGATGCCTTGGGCACGGTGAAAAACCGCACAATCACATGGGGCAGCCCCGCCGTTCCCACCATCAGCGCGGCGGTGATGGCCATCATATCAATCATCGATTTGCTGCCGCTGGTATAAGGCGCAAAGCCCAGATCAACGAGGGTTTGATCCAGCTTTTGCAAAACCCACAGCCCCGATCCATCGGCCATCTGGGCCCCCAGCCCGATTTGCGGCACCGGCTGGCCGCTGATCAGGATCGACATGAAAATGGCGGGCACCAGATAGGCAAAAATCAGCACGCAATATTGCGCCACCTGGGTATAGGTTACCCCTTTCATACCGCCCATCACCGCATAGAAAAAAACCACGCCCATGCCGATCAGCACGCCATAGGTGATATCCACTTCCAGAAAGCGCGAGAAAACCACGCCCACCCCGCGCATCTGCCCGGCTACATAGGTAAAGGAAATAAAGATCAAACAGATCACCGCCACCACCCGCGCCGTGCGGGAATAATAGCGGGTGCCCACAAAATCGGGCACGGTGAACTGGCCGAATTTTCGCAGATAAGGGGCAAGAAGCAGGGCCAGCAAAACATAGCCGCCGGTCCAACCCATCAGATAAACCGAGCCATCATAGCCCGCAAAGGCAATGATCCCGGCCATCGAGATGAAGGAGGCCGCGCTCATCCAATCGGCAGCCGTGGCCATGCCATTGACCACCGGATGAACGCCGCCACCCGCCACATAAAAATCTTTGGTGCTTCCCGCCCGGCTCCAGATGGCAATGCCGATATAAAGGGCAAAGCTGAGGCTGACGGTGATGATGATCAGGGTTTGCGTTTCCATAGGCTTTAATGTGATCCGCTTTCATCCGGGCCAGATTTTTCGGGGCCAGATTTTTCCGGCTTGGAAAACTGCCGTTCCAGCCTGTTCATCCGCCGCACATAATAAAGCACAAGCCCCAGAAACACATAAATCGCCCCTTGCTGGGAAAACCAGAAACCAAGCTTGAAACCGAAAAACTGAACGTGATTAAGGGGTTCGACAAACACAATCCCCGCGCCAAAGGATGCGATAAACCAGATCGCCATCAGCTTTGCCAAAAGGGAAATATTCGCCGCCCAATAGTGATTGATGCGGCTGTCTGAGAGGGATAAATCCCTGCTATGCATTTGCTTTTTCCCCATGATCCGGTTCGATATCTGTTTCTTTCCAAAAAACCATAACCTGATTTTCCATGATTTCAAAAAAATGATTCCGCCGACCCGTGGTGGCCGATCCTGCATGGGGTTCGCATTTTCCTCTTGGGCGCGGGCAAAGGCATCGGCTATGGATGGCTTTTAATCTGTCGTCAGATCCACGCGCCCTTGAAGGGATGATTGCCGTGTCGCGCTTTTTCAGCCTCAATCTGTTTTTGCTGACAGGCGTGCTGCTGCTGATCGGGCTGCCAGTGGCGGTGGTGGTGGGGCATTTGTTTATGCCCGGCGGGGAAAGCTGGTCTTATCTCAGCGAGACGGTCTTGCCGCGCTATGTGTTGAATTCGCTGATTTTGGTGCTGACTGTGGGCTTTGGCACCTTTTTGATCGGCACCGGGGCGGCATGGCTTGTAACCATCTATGAATTTCCCGGTCGGCGCTTTTTTGAATGGGCGATGATCCTGCCTTTGGCCGCTCCGGCTTATGTGCTGGCCTATGCCTATACCGATTTTTTGCAGGTCTCGGGCCCGGTGCAAAGCCTGTTGCGTGATCTCACCGGCTTGGGGCCGCGCGATTACTGGTTCCCCCAAATCCGCTCCCTTGGCGGTGCGATCACGGTTTTCATCCTGGCGCTTTATCCTTATGTGTATCTGGCAGGGCGGGCAGCCTTTTTGCAGCAATCGGAATGTGTGGTGGAAGCCAGCCGCACCCTTGGCTGCACCCCATGGGCGGCTTTTCACCGGGTGGCCCTGCCTTTGGCCCGCCCGGCTTTGGCGGCAGGGGTGGCTTTGGCTTTGATGGAAACACTGGCCGATTTCGGGGCGGTATCCTATTTTGGCGTGCAAAGCTTTACCACGGGCATCTATCGCGCCTGGTTTTCTTTTGGGGATCGGGTTGTGGCGGCGCAATTGGCCAGTTTACTCCTCGGCTTCGTGGTTTTATTGCTTTTCCTTGAAAAAACCAGCCGGCGCGGGGCGCGCTATTACCAAACCAGCCAGAAAATGCGGTCGCTCAATATTCAGCGATTGACCGGGCTGCGCGGATGGCTGGCCGCCTTTTTATGCGCCCTGCCTTTTTTTGCCGGATTCCTGCTGCCGGTTCTGATCCTTTTGCATTTGGCTTATGCGGGCGGCGATGCGCAATTTGGCCATCGCTATCTGGACCTTGCGAAAAAAAGCATCAGCCTTGCTCTCATCACCGCCCTGCTCGCTGTGATGCTGGCTTTACTGATTTCCTATGCCCGGCGCACCGATAGCACCCCCCTTAGCCGCACAACCAGCGCAATTGCCGGTATTGGCTATGCCATTCCCGGCTCGATCATCGCCGTGGGGGTTTTGATCCCCTTTGCGTGGCTCGATAACAGGGTGGATGCATTTTTCCGCAACACCTTCGATCAGTCCACCGGCCTCTTGCTCACCGGATCGATTGCCGCCCTGATTTTTGCCTATCTGGTACGGTTTCTGGCTTTGGCCCAGCAAACCACCTGGGCCGGGCTGTTGAAAATCACCCCTTCGATGGATGCCGCCGCCGCAAGCCTTGGGGTGGGCCGTTTCGAAGCTTTGCGCAGGGTGCATATGCCCTTGCTCAAGGCCCCCTTGCTCACGGCCGGATTGCTGGTTTTTGTCGAGGTGATGAAGGAATTGCCCGCCACCTTGATCATGCGCCCGTTCAATTTCGATACGCTGGCCGTGCAGGCCCATAATCTGGCCGCTGATGAGCGCCTGGCCGAGGCGGCAACACCGGCGCTGACCATCGTTCTGGTCGGCCTTTTGCCGGTGATTATCCTCACGCGCTTGATCAGCCGGTCCCGGCCCGGCCATGCGCCGATGCCACGCAAACAGCTCTTGAATGCACCGCCGCCATCGCTTATTAGATAATAATAATTCTTATTTTCATTGATCGGGAGGCAATCATGCGCAGCTTTTTCCAAAATAGGTCAAACCGGCTCGCCGCCGTGATGGGCTTGATGGTCCTGCCTTTCCTGATCCCCGATCTGGCCGCGCAAGAGGTGAATATCTATTCCTCGCGCCATTATCAAACTGATGAACGGCTTTATGAGGATTTTGAAAAAGCCACGGGCATCCGCATCAATCGGCTGGAGGGCGAAGGCGATGCCCTGATCGCCCGGCTGAAACAGGAAGGGCGGAACAGCCCCGCCGATCTTCTGCTCACCGTGGATGCCGGGCGCCTGTGGCGGGCCGAAGAAGCGGGCCTGTTTCAGCCCATCCAATCCGATGAACTGACGGCGAAAATCCCCGCACATCTGCGTCATGCCGATGGCTTGTGGTTTGGCTTTTCATCCCGGGCGCGGATGATTTTCGTCAATCGCGATCTGGCCGATCCCGCCTTGATCACAGGCTATGAAGATCTGGCCGATCCGCGCTGGAAAGGGCAGATCTGCATCCGCTCATCCTCCAATATCTACAATCTGTCGCTGATGGCCTCGATGATCGCCCATCATGGTGAGGCGGATGCTTTAGCTTGGGCAACGGGCGTGGTGGCGAATTTCGCCCGGCCGCCCCAAGGTGGCGATACCGATCAATTGCGCGCCGCAGCCGCCGGGGAATGCGCCATTGCGGTGGCCAACAGCTATTATTTCGCCCGCCTGATGCTGTCTGAGAATCAAGCCGATCGCGAAGTGATCGCCCAATTGGTCCCCATTTTCCCCAATCAGGACGGCCGGGGCACCCATGTCAATATCTCGGGTGCCGGGATTTTGAAATTTGCCCCCCATAAAAAAGAAGCCATTGCCTTTCTCGACTATCTGGCCAGCGATAGCGCCCAGATCTATTTCGCGGCAGGCAATAATGAATATCCGGTGACCGAAGTGGCGATCGACAATGATGCCCTGAAAACTTTGGGCCGCTTCAAGGTCGATGATCTGAATGTGGCGCAATTGGGCATCAACCAGCCCGCCGCCCAGCGCTTGTTCGATCGGGCGGGCTGGCGCTAAAAAGGGCTGAGGCAACTGCGGCTGGCACCGCCATGCCATGCCTGCCGCAGCTTCAATGATTAGGTCGCGTCGCTCTTAGTGGTTTGGTCGCGTCGCCCTTAATGGTTGGGTCGCGTCGCTCTTAGTGGTTTGGTCGCGTCGCTCTTAGTGGTTTGGTCGCGTCGCTCCGGGCAAAACATCGGGATAAATCTCGTTCAAAGGCAAAGAGCGGCCATTCTGCATCACGATCCGCGCATGCATCCGCTTCAAGCGGCGCGGTTCAGGCACCCCGCAGCTATGGGCGATGATCCCCACTTCCTTATGCATATTGCGAATATAATTCGCCACCCTTTGGGATTTATCCTCAACATCAAGGCCGCGTTGCAGGCGTTTGTCATGCGTGGCAATGCCGGTGGGGCAGGTATTTTTATTGCACTGCATGGCCTGAATACAACCCAGCGCAAACATGAAGCCCCGGGCCGAAACCACAAAATCCGCCCCCATGCATAAAGCCCAGGCCACATCGGCAGGATTGATCAGCTTGCCGGAAGCGATGATCTTGATCCGATCCCGCAATTGATAGCCATTGACCATATCCACCACCATCGGCAGGCTTTCCTGTATCGGCAGGCCCACATAATCCATCAGGCTCATCGGCGCGGCCCCGGTGCCGCCCTCGCAGGAATCGATGGTGATGAAATCGGGTGCGCTTTCAATACCCCGGCGATGGATGGCTTCAAACAGATCGTCAAACCATCCATAAGCGCCCACCACGCATTTAAACCCCACGGGCTTGCCGGTGATATCGCGCATCCGATTGATCAGATCGAGCAATTGATCGGCATTATTGATATCGGGATGGCGATTGGGGCTGATCGAATCCTCACCCACCGGGATCCCGCGAATCCGGGCAATTTCTTCGGTCACCTTGCCACCCGGCAAAATGCCGCCCTTGCCCGGCTTGGCACCCTGGCTCAGCTTTAATTCGATCATCTTAATCTGCTCATGCGCGCCCAATTCGCGCAGTTTTTCCTCGCTCAGCGCCCCATCAGGGGTGCGGGCCCCATATTTGGCGGTGCCCAGTTGAAAAACGATATCCGCCCCACCCCCTTCATGATAAGGCGACAAGCCCCCCTCGCCGGTATTGAGCCACGCCCCGGCCATGCCGCATCCCGCTGATAAAGCCTTTACCGCCGGTTTTGAAATGGCGCCATAGCTCATGGCCGAAACATTGAACAGGCTGGAGGTGGTATAGGGCTGCCGACACATCCCGGCGCCGATGGTTTCCGCCGAGGTTTCCGCCGCATCGCTTTCCAATGTGGGAAAGGGGCAATTGACAAACAAAACCGAACCCACTGTGTGGATATCCCGGGTCGAGCCAAAGGCGCTGGTGGTATCCTCATTTTTCGCCGCCTGATAGACATAGGTGCGCTGGGATCGGTTGAAGGGCATTTCCTCGCGATCCATGGCAAAGAAATATTGCCGCAGGAAAATGCCCATATGCTCCATCACATAGCGCATTCGCCCGATGACCGGGTAATTCCGCCGGATGGCATGGCTGGTTTGGGTGCGATCGATGATATATAAAATCACCACCGCCATGGCCCCAAGGCCCACCGTGAAAATGAACAGGGCCGCCAGAAACAGCAAAGCATCCACAACGAAACCAGATGGCATCACGCACCTCAACATTCGACAAAGAAGGCCATCCTAGGGGATCGTGCCCTCACCGCCCATGCAAGATTTGATGATGTGGGAAAAGCGGCGATCAAAGAGCGGTGAGCGCCATGATACTGCGGCGGACTTCCCGCCTATTTGCGCCAGATATCTTGAACGGCACTGAGAAAATAGCGCAGAAAATACCAGGCGGCGGCGGCATTCATGGCAATCGCCCCCATCAGCGCCAATTGCAAAATCCAGCCCTCATGGCCCAACCATCCGCTGCTGGCGAGCAATAAAAGCAGCAATCCGGCGCACAAAAAAAGGGCCGCGCGCATCATCAGCCGCATCATGCCGGGTTCCAGCGCCTTCACGCCGACAACCGCCCATCTTCAGCGGCTGTGGCAATATTTGAAACATCCGTGGCCGGGGCGGATTTGGGGCTCATTTCCAACATCTTTTGCAAAGGCTTCAGGGCTTTCAGCCGCACGTCCTCGGGCAGTTCGATTTGCGGCTGCAAATCGCGCAGGGCCACATAAAGCTTTTCCAAATTGTTCATCGCCATGAAGGGGCACATATTGCAATTGCAATTACCATCCGCCCCCGGCGCGCCGATGAAAATCTTATCGGGCTGGGCTTTTTGCATCTGATGAATGATATGCGGCTCGGTGGCCACGATGATCGTGCGAGCCGGGCTTTCGCTGGCAAATTTCAAAATCGCGCTGGTGGATCCCACATGATCGGCCAGATCAAGAATATGGGCCGGGCATTCCGGATGCGCCGCCACCGGGGCATCGGGATGGGCGGCTTTCAGCTTGATCAATTCCTGTTCGCTGAAGCGTTCATGAACGATGCAACTCCCCGGCCATAAAAGCATCTCCCGGCCCGTGATGCGCGACAGATAGGCCCCCAGATGGCGATCCGGGGCAAACAGGATTTTCTGCTCAAGGGGGATCTGGCGAATGATCGCCTCGGCATTGGATGAGGTGACGATGATATCGGTTTCCGCCTTCACCGCCGCCGAGCAATTGATATAGGTCAGCGCCAGATGATCGGGGTGGGCCCGGCGGAAGGCCGCAAATTCGGCTGGCGGGCAGCTATCTTCAAGGCTGCATCCGGCGCGCATATCCGGCAGCACCACGGTTTTTTGGGGCGACAGGATTTTCGCCACCTCAGCCATGAAGCGCACCCCGCAAAAAGCGATCACATCCGCTTGTGTTGCCGCCGCCCGGCGCGAAAGATCAAGGCTATCGCCCACGAAATCGGCAATATCCTGGATCGCCGGGTCCTGATAATAATGGGCCAAAATCACCGCCTTGCGTTCATGGCGCAGGCGATCGATTTCCGCCTCGATATCGATCGAGGGATCGATCAGCGGTTGCTCAGAGGGCTGAAACGGATCAAAGACGACATCATCCATGGCAATTCATTCCATTCGGCTTGGTGCTGGTATCTGTCACAGGCACCGGCTTTCATCCTGATATAAGAAAAAAATTGGAAAATTGCAGGGGGAGGCCGCGTTTTCCCACACTCTCTGACTTTCCAGACCGCTCTCGCTTGTTCATACAAAAAAGCGACCGCTTTGGTCAAATAATCCCTCAAATTTGATGATTTTGCGATCAGCCAGATCCACCAGATGCGCCAGAACCGATCTTTGGGCCGCTGGATAAAGCCGGGGATCAAGATCGACATAAAGGCTTGCGACGATCTCCTCCACCCCGCAGGGCTTGTTTTCCAAGCAACCGATGATCCCTTTTTCGCGATCAACCCGGTGCTGGATCAGCCCCGATATATGCGCGCGCGGCTGCAGGATCGGCGGGCCATGGGTGGGCCATAAAATCGCGGCATTGCAATCCTTGATAAGCTGCAAGGACCGCATATAGCGGCCCATATCGCCATCGGGGGGCGATATCACACTGGTGGACCAGCCCATGATATGATCGCCGGTAAAAATGGCGTTTTCCGCCATCAGGGCAAAGCACAGATGATTGGATGTGTGCCCCGGTGTCCACAGGGCTTTCAAGGTCCACCCCCTTCCCCTGATCTCGTCTCCATCAGCCAGATGATGATCGGGCACGAAATCGACATCAGCGCCTTCTTCGCCCGCACCCCCCACCAAACCGGCAGGCAGATCATCCCGCGCCGCTGTGCCATGGCGGCCCAAGCCATAGCAGGGCGCGCCGGTCCGCTCCTGCAATAAACGCGCGCCGGGGCTGTGATCGCGATGGGTATGGGTGATCAGGATATGGCTCACCCGGGCCGCCCCCACCGCATGGAGGATGGCATCGATATGGTCGGGATCATCCGGGCCGGGATCGATCACCGCAAGCTGCTTCTCGCCAATCAGATAGGTGCCCGTGCCGCTGTAGGTGAAGGGCCCCTGATTGGGCGCAATGAGCCGCCGCACCATGGGGCTCATCCGCACCGCCAGGCCATGGCGCGGATTGATGAAACGCAAGGCTTTAAAGGCATCTGACATGAAAAAGCTTTCGCATAGGCACGGGGATGGATCAAGCGTGGATGATTTGCAGGATCATGCGGGCTTTTTCCGGTAAAAAAGTTGTAGTTATTTGAATTATTCAATCATAAATACTAGAAACGTTTGACATGAATGCTAAAAAATCCGGCATTCATGCAAAAAGAATGGGCAAATATACAAGAATGGCTAGCCAAAACTGTATAAATAGGGTTGTATGATAACAGTTGCACCCAAAGAAAACACCCAGTGGCTGCATCATTTTATAAATACATAATTTATGCGTGTATTCTTGTCATGTTTATGAAAAAAATGGTAGTTTATTTTGACAATGCCTTTCTATGATTGGGATGATTTTGCTCATCTGCCAATCACCTTCGACATCCAATCTTTCATTCGCCTGAATGGCTTTGGGGGCACTTATTATATCCGCTCCTGCCAGGGGCGGCTTTGCGTGGCCATCGATCAGCGCCCGGCCGCGTGGATGGAGCATTATCATCAATCGAACTATCTTTATTATGATCCCATTGCCTATGCATCCTATTCGGAAAATACCGCCTTCTTTTGGGATGATATTCTCCAAAAAACGCAGCTCACCCAAAAACAGGCCCGCATCATGGATGAAGCGCGGCCTTTTGGCTGCGCCTCGGGCTATAATATTCCCTTTCATCAGGGCGGTTTTGATTTTTCGGTCTTTTCGATCTTTGGCGATGATCGCCCATCCGTGAAGGCAAGGCTGCGGGAAAAAAGCGCCGAGATCAAAATGCTGGCCACACGGCTTCATGAAGCGGTATCAGCGGTGATGAAGGCTGATCGCCCCATCGATAGCCCCGATATTACCGAGCGCGAACGCGAATGCCTGCTGTGGACGGCAAAGGGCAAGACCAACAAGGAAATCGGCATCATCCTGTCGATTTCCGAGCATACGGTGAAAGCGCATCTGGCCACCGCAGCCAGAAAGCTCGATAGCCATACAAAAACCCAAACCGTGGTGGAAGCAATCAAGCGCGGCCTGTTCGTGCCTTGGTGAAGGCCGGTTTTTTCAGGCTTCAGACTGTCTGGACAGCGCCTTTTCCATCAAAACCGGCTTGCAGGTCACCGTGGCGCGGGCCAGCAGGCGATGATCTGCATCATAAAGCGAGCCTTCAAGAAAGCCGATGCTGCGCCCCAGATGCAGGCACTGGCCCCGCCCGATCAGGCGCCCCAAACGCACCGGGGCGATGAAGCTGGTCTTGATTTCCAGCGTAGGTACAAAACAGGTGAAACCCGATTTGGCAATGGCGGCAATCCCCGATGTGCTATCCAGCATCGCCGCCACAAAGCCCCCCTGCACCTGCCCGAATGGATTGCAGAATTCGGGCTTAGGGGAAAATGCAATGAGGCTGGTGCCCGCATCCCGATCCAGCGCCAGCACTTCGCCCCCCAAAAGGGCGAAAGCCGGGCTTTTGAACAGACTGCGAAAATGATCGAGATCGGCCTGCTGCTGATGATCCGGCTGCTGAGTGTCCGGTTGCATATCTGACCTGCTCAAGATGCGATCCCGGCAGCCTTCACCGCCCTTTGGGCCATCAGCTTCACCAGATGGGCACGATAGGCAGCACTGGCACGATGATCATGATTGAGCACGGCCTCATCCACCCTGAGCGGCTCCAGTGCCTCGGGCAAAAACGATTTTTGCAAGGCCTGCTCGAAATCATCGAGACGATGCACCACCGGCCCCGCCCCGGTGACCGCCAAACGCACGCCGATACTAAATTCCGCCACGAAAACCCCGGCAATGGCATAGCGCGAAGCCGGATGATGAAATTTCATATAAGCCGCGCGCCGGGGTTTTTTGAACCTGATGGCGGTGATCAATTCACCGGCATCAAGGGCGGTTTCAAACATGCCGGTGAAAAAATCATCCGCCGCAATCTCACGCCGGTCGGTGATAATGGTGGCATCAAGGGCGAGCACCGCCCCCGGATAATCGGCCGCCGGATCATTATTGGCCACCGAGCCGCCCATCGTGCCACGATAACGCACCGCCTGATCGCCAATCGCCCCGGCCAAAGCCGCCAGCGCCGGGATCGATCCCAAAACCTGCGGCGCCATGGCCACCTGATGATGGCTGCACATCGCCCCCAGCACAAGATGATCATCGGCCATGGTGATCTGCTTCAGATCAGGGATCGCCGAAAGGTCCACAAGGTCTGAGGGCATGGCAAGGCGCTGCTTCATCGTGGGGATCATGGTCATGCCGCCCGCCAGATAGCTTGCATCATCCGCCGCTTCGAAAGCGGAGCGGGCGGCGGTGACGCTATCGGGTTTTTGATACGTAAAGCTGTACATCATGCTTTCGCCTGATTGAGGCTGCGCACGCCCGCATCGATGGCCTTCACGATATTCTGATAGCCGGTACAGCGGCACAGATTGCCCTCGAGCTCATGGCGAATGGTGGCTTCATCGGGGGCTTCATGGCGTTTGGCAATATCGATCCCGGCCATGATCATCCCCGGGGTGCAAAAGCCGCATTGCAGGCCATGATGTTCATGAAAAGCGGCCTGCATGGGATGCAGATCATCGCCCGTGGCCAGCCCCTCGATGGTGGTGAGATCGCAACCATCGGCCTGCACTGCCAATAGGGTGCAGGATTTCACCGCCTGTCCATCCAATTGCACCAAACAGGCCCCGCATTGGCTGGTATCGCAGCCCACATGGGTGCCGGTCAGCCCCAGGGTCTGGCGCAAAAGATCGACCAAAAGGCGATTGGGCTCCACCGATAGCGAGACCGGCGCGCCATTGACTTTCAGATGAATGGGATAGGTCATGAAGCCTCATCGCTGGCATGAATTTGTGGGTAAAACCATGCGCAGATCATTGCGCGACCGGCGATGAAGAGCAAGCCCCCTATCGATTTTTCCTAAAAATCGGCCGTCACTTCCTTGATGGCCCGAAAGGCCAAAGCAAGGGCGATGAGCGTCATGATGATGCCGATGGCCAGATCGAGACGCCGCAAGCCCCGGGGCGACGACAGAAACGGCGCGGCGCGCCCTGCCATCTGCGCAAGACCAAAAAACCAGACCGCCGAACCCAGCACGGCCCCCACCGTAAAAGACAGACGATCGAGCCCCGCCGCATGGGCCGAAGCCAAGCCCCCCACCAAAACCAGCGTATCCACATAGGCATGAGGATTGAAAAGCGTGAGGGCCAGTGCCACCAGCGCGGCCCGGCGCGCTGTGGGGCGAGCCATGTTCGCCTTGCCCATTGCCGTCTTATCCTCAAGGCCGGGGGATGGCCGGGCCGCCGCCCGGAAGGCCAGAAAGGCATAAAAACTGATGAACAAAATGCCCATGGCTGTCGCACTTTGGCGCAACAGGGGGTGCGAGGCGAAAAAGGCCCCCGCCCCCAATGCCCCGAGGGAAATCAGCACCGCATCGGCGAGAAAACAGGTAAGGGCCACCGCCATGGGATGCTGCCGATGGACCGCTTGCCGCAAAAGAAAAGCATTTTGCGGGCCGATGGCCATCACCAAACCGATCGAGATCACAAAGCCTTCAAGGAAAGACCAGAGCGTCATCTGATGGTATCGGCAGGCCTGCGCGACCTGCGCGAGACGATTCCATCAAGCCACGAGAGCAGGATGTCATTCACCTCCTGTGGTTTTTCCTGCTGCATCCAATGCCCCGAGCCGCGCATATCGATGCGCTGATAATTCGTGAAAAATGCTTCCTTGCCATCGGCCAGATGGGCCGGGCACACGCCATCCAGATCGGCGGTGATCATCAGGGCCGGAATATCGATGGAGGGCTTGCCCCCCAAGGGCTGAAAGCGTTCCATATCCGCCCAGTTCGCATCCATATTGCGGTAATAATGCAAAGGCCCCAGCATCCCGCCAGCGCGAAAGGCTTCCGTATAAACCGCCAATTCGCGTGGAGGCAGAAAATCTTCGCCCGGCCATTTTTCAATCGGCCCCTCAAGCCAGCGCACCAGATCCAGATCCGGGGTGGAAAAAGCCCCGCCGCCCTTGCCGGAGCGCGGCTTTGGCCGCCGCATGAAAAAGCGCATAGTGCGTTCGATATCGTCCTCGAAAATCGCTTCGCACAGCCCCTCATCCTGAAATTGCACGATATACATCTGCGGCCCAAAGGCTTTTGCAAACAGGGCCACAGGCGCAATCGAGCCGCGCGGGATAAAGGGCACATTGAGATTGCCAATGGCCTGCAATCGCTCCGGGCAATAAAAAGGCAAGGACCAGTTGATCAAAGCTCCCCAATCATGGCCGATGATGATCGCCCGCTCCACCCCATAATGATCGAGCAGGCCGGTGATATCCCGGGCCAGCACCCCCATGCCATAAGCCGCGCGATCACGGGGCTTATCGGATCGGCCATAGCCCCGCATATCGGGGGCGATCACGCAATAGCCCGCCCGCGCCAATGCGGGGAACTGATGCCGCCAAGTAAAGGCCAGATCAGGAAAACCATGCAGGAAAAGCACCACCGCCCGGGCTTTTTCAGGGGGTGGCCCCGCGCGGTAAACAGCCAGATGAATATCATTGGTTTTGATCATCTCAGGCACGGGAAATGCAAACATAAGCCTCCTGCATGGATTTTTTCCGCTTTATTGTTTCTATCGTGCAAAGGCGGCCGCGGCCCTGGAAACCTTCAGCCCCGGCCTTCAAGATCACGAATATTGGCATAATCTTCGCTGCGCAAACTATCAATAATATCATCCGCCGTTCCATGGGGCAGGCCAAGGCTGCGCAAAACCTGCGCCCCCAATTGCAGGCTGGCTTCCAAAGTTTCCGGAACACAGGCGGTGGCCCCCAGCTTTTCCAGTTCCTGACCATGGCGATGGTCGCGGGATCGGGCAATGATCGGAATATCGCTGTTCATCCGGCGGGCCGTGCGCACCGTGCGGGCAGCGGATGCGGCACTATCAAGGGTGATGATGAGGCTTGAAGCCTTGTGTAACCCGGCGGCTTTCAGGGTTTCCGGGCTGGCCGCATTGCCATAGAAAACCGGCAGGCCCGCGCGATTGGCATTTTCGATGGTATCGGCATTCAAATCCAGCGCCACATAGGCGATCCTTTGGCTGGCCAGCACCCGCGCCAACATCTGGCCCACCCGCCCAAAACCGGCGATCACCACATGGCCTTCCAATTCATGCCCGGTGTCTTCCAGATTCTCCGGATTGGCGGATTGGGCATCATGGATCAGCGCATGGGTGCGCATCCGGCCTTCGATCAAGCGCCCCAGCCAATCCAAAGCCGGGGTAAGGGCAATTGACAAAACCACCATCACGCTCAGAATTTGAACCGCGCGATCATCGAGCAGGCCCAAGGCCAAAGCGGCGGCAAAAACGATGAAGGCAAATTCTCCGGCCTGCGACAATAACAGCCCAAAGCGCAAAGATGATCCGGTGGGCAGCTTGAACAAGCGCCCCAAAAGGGCCGCCACCACCGCCTTCAAAATCAGCATTCCGAACAATAAAACCGCAATCCAGCCCAGATTTTTCAGCACCAGAATGGGATCGATGGCCATCCCCACGGTGAGGAAAAACAATCCCAAAAGCAGGCTGCGATAAGGGGAAATATCAAGCTCGACCTGCGAGCGATAGGCAGTTTCAGCCAGCAGCATACCGGCCAGAAAAGCCCCCAATTCCATCGAAAGGCCCACCTGCTCCATCAGGAAAGCCGATCCCAGAACGATCAGCAAGGTGGTGGCGGTGAAAAGCTCAGCGCTGCGGGATCGTGCCACCAGCCGGAAAAAGGGCTGGGCGGCATAGCGCCCGAGCAGGATCACCGCGCCGATGGCGAGGATGGTTTCCCCCACCGCCGACAAAGCGGCCATGGAAATGCGCGGCGTCCCATTGGCCATGGCCGAGACCAGCAAAAGGATCGGCACCACCGCAATATCCTGAAACAAGAGCACCGAAAATGTCCGCCGCCCCACCTTGCTGGCCAGCGCATCCTGATCGATCATCAAACGCATGACCACAGCCGTAGAGGATAAACCAAGGGCCAGCCCCACCACGGTTGCCGATTCAGACGATACCCCAAAGGCCATGAGCACCAAAGCAATCAGCAAAGCACTGAGCGAGACCTGAAGCCCGCCCAACCCAAAAATATAGCCGCGCATGGCTCGCAGGCGCTGGAGAGAAAGCTCCAACCCAATGGTAAACATCAGAAAAACAATGCCAAATTCGGCCAGGGAATGGATCTGATCGGTTTCTTCGACCAACCCCAAAACCCCCGGCCCGATCAGCATACCAGCGATCATATAGCCCACAACCGGGCTCCAGCTTAATCGCTGAACTCCCAAAGCCGCCAGAATGGCCGCCAGAAGAAAGACCAGCGCATCGAGAAGGGCGCTTTCACTTCCAATGGTTGCGATCTGTGAAAGCTCAGCCTCCATCCGTGCCTGTCTCCCTGCCTGAAATTAACGCTGGCCACTGCTTTTAATCGGCCCTATCAAGCCCTATATGAACCAATCATCGCGAAGGAACAATTGTCCTGTCAATTTTTCCTGTCATCTGAACCGGATATAAAGAACGCATATGCTTTTTGCCCTTCTTCAAGCGATCATCGGCCTTGGCCTTCTGGTGATTGCCGGTGATTATCTTGTCAAAGGTGCTGTGGCACTGGCCGAAACTTTTGGCCTGCCGCCCTTGCTGATTGGCCTCACCATCGTGGCTTTTGGCACGTCCGCCCCGGAATTTTTCGTTGGGATTGATGCCGTTTTGCGCGGGGCCCCCACCTTGGCCTTAGGCAATGTGGTGGGCAGCAATATCGCCAACAGCCTTCTGGTTCTGGGCCTGCCAGCGCTGATCGCACCGCTGGCCTGTTCCGCCCCGCGACTGAACCGGAATATGGCGATCATGCTGGGGGCGACCATTTTATTCATTGCCCTGTCGGCGGGCGGCGCTCTGGTTTTCTATGAAGGCCTGATATTGTTCGCGGGGCTGGCTGGTTATCTGGTTTATTCCGGCCTGCGCGCCCGCAGCAATCCCGCAGTGGCGGCTGAATTTCTCGATCTTCCCGAGGTTGAAACCGATGATGCGGCCAACCCGCGCAAAAAATTGCTCAAATCACTCCTGTTCGTTATCGGGGGCTGTGCCGGGCTTGTGATCGGGGCTGATCTTCTGGTGAGCGGTTCGGTGTTTATTGCCACAAGCTTGGGCGTTTCCGAGGCCATCATCGGACTGACATTAGTGGCCCTGGGCACCTCCCTGCCTGAATTGGCCACCTCGATCATGGCGGCTTTTCGTGGGCATTGCGATGTGGCCTTGGGCAATGTTATCGGCAGCAATATCTTCAATCTTTTGGGGGTGATGGGCGTCACGGTCATGGTCGGCAGCGTGCCCGTGCCCGATAGCTTTTTCGAGGTCGATCTTTGGGTGATGCTGGCAGCGAGCCTTGCGGTTTTCCCCTTTACCCTGCGGCGCGGTTCGGTGGGGCGCGTGGCGGGCCTGTTTCTGCTTTTATTCTATAGCGCCTATATCGGCTGGATTGCCTATAATGGGGTGCATATGGCGAATGCCGCCGCCCAGCTTTCCTGAAAGCAGCCTGCATGAGCATAGATCCCATTAAAAAAGCCATTCTGATCACCGGGGCCGCCCAACGCATCGGCCGGGCCATGGCCCTTGATCTGGGCAAAGCCGGTTATCCCATCGCCGTGCATTATCACCGGTCCGCACAGGATGCCGATGAAACTGTTGATGCCATTCGTGCCGCCGGGGGCCGGGCGCACGCCCTTTGTGCCAATCTGGAAGATGAAGATGATCTGGCACGCTTATGGCCGCGCGCCATCGAACGCTTTGGCCTGATCGGCGGCCTGATCAATAATGCCTCGATCTTTTTGAAAGATGATCTGGACAGCACCACCCGCGAGACATGGACGCGGCATATGCAGATCAATCTGCGGGCGCCATTCGTGCTGATACAGGCCATGGCCGCGCATCTGGGCCAACAAAGCGGGGAGGATGCATCGGGATCGATCATCAATATCATCGATCATCGGGTGTGGAAGCTTAATCCGCATTTCACCAGCTATACGCTATCGAAATCAGCTTTATGGACCCTCACCCAAACCGCCGCGCAGGCGCTGGCTCCCCATATCAGGGTGAATGCCATCGGCCCCGGTCCGGTGCTGCCCAGCATCCATCAGAATGCCGAAATTTTCGAGAATGAAGCCAGCGCCACCCCCCTTGGCCATGGCCCAAAGCTTGAGGAATTCGGGCAAACCGTGCGCTTTCTGCTTGAAACACCCTCGATCACCGGTCAGATGATTGCGCTGGATGGTGGCCAGCATCTGGCATGGCGCACCCCCGATGTGGATGCAGGCACAGGAGAATGATATGGACGGCAGCGACGACATCACAGCGCGACCTGCTCCCGATATCGCCAATGCCTGGCGCAAAATCCGCCATGTGTTCATCCGTGATCTGATCATCGAAGCCCAAATTGGCGTGTGGGAGAAGGAAAAAACCGCCCGCCAGCGCATCCGGGTCAATGTGGATCTGGGGGTCGAGGATCGGGACGACCATCTAGACCGCATCGAAAATGTGGTGTGCTATCACGAGGTGATCAAAGGCATCCGCACCATCATTGCGGGGGGGCATATCCATCTGGCCGAAACCCTGGCCGAAGAGATCGCCCGCATGGCGCTGGCCGATCCCCGCGTCTCTTCGGCACGCATCCGGGTGGAAAAACTCGACATCGTGGCAGATGCCGCCAGTGTGGGCGTGGAAATCGAGCGGATACGCCCTTTATAAAGGCTTAAAAGACCGGCTTTGGTCGCGAATCTCATAGGGCTTTTGCACAGCCCACCAAAGCCGTCAAGCGGCTTCTGATGGCCGTTCCATGTCCTTAATGATCTTTCCTGATTTGTTCATTGACTTAATAATAATGCTTTATTATCAATATGTTGATGAAATTGCCTATTTATTGTGCAAAGCCCTGTGACTCAAAGGTTACCGCCATGTTACAGCCTCGGCCCAAAGCTTACCCACATAGTTATCCACAGGCTCCGTGGACAAGTTTTTGCCGACTCAAATCCGCCCCATCCAGCCCCTTGAGATGACATGATTTTTTGCCCCAAAGGCCCTTTTGGGCAAAATTTTGCGCAGGCAATGACCTGTCCATAATAGAAGATCATGCTATTGAGCAGATGAAAGCAGCGGATCGATCCATGGCCAGACACCAGCAAAATCATCCCCCATCCCATCAGGGGGTCAGCGCGCCTGATAATCCCCTTCTGGGGGATGGCCGCGATGATGATCTGCCAAATGATCCCTTAACCGATACCGGGGTGAAAGGCGCGGATGCCATCCGCGCGGCTTTGGCCAATGCCCCCCATGCGCCGGGCGTTTATCGGATGTTTGATGCCCGCGATGATGTGCTTTATGTGGGCAAAGCCAAAAATATCAAAAAACGGGTGAGCAGCTATATCCGGGTCACGGGGCTGAGCACCCGGATCAAACGCATGGTGATGCTGACCCGGCGGATGGAATTTGTCACCACCCATACCGAAGCCGATGCCCTGCTTTTAGAAGCCAATCTGATCAAAAGGCTAAAGCCGCCCTATAATATCTTACTCCGCGATGATAAATCCTTCCCCTATATCGTCATCCGGCGCGGCCATCCATGGCCCCAGATCGCCAAGCATCGCGGGGCACGGGGCAAGGATGGGGATTATTTCGGGCCTTTTGCGTCTGCCAGCGCCGTCAATCAAACCCTGAACACCATGCAGCGCATTTTTTTGCTCCGCACCTGCAGCGATCAGGTGCTGGAAAATCGCTCGCGGCCCTGTTTGCTTTACCAGATCAAACGCTGCTGCGCGCCCTGTGTGGGGCGCATTTCCCATGAAGATTACCAAAAGCTGCTCTCCGATGCCCGGGCTTTTCTGGAGGGCCGCGATACCGGCATTCAGAAACAACTGGCCACCGATATGATGAAGGCGGCTGAAACCCTTGATTATGAAGCCGCCGCCGTTTTGCGCGACCGGCTCAAGGCACTGGCCCATGTACAAAGCCATCAGGGCGTGGCCACCAGCCGCTTGCGCGATGCCGATATCATCGCCGCCAGCCATAAGGCCGGGGCCACCTGCATTCAGGTGTTTTTTTATCGTGCCGGACAAAATCGCGGCAATCGCGCCTATTTCCCACGTCATGAGCCTGATGCGGCCATCGATGATGTGCTGGGGGCTTTTCTCGCCCAGTTTTATGACAATAAACCCCCGCCGGCCCAGATCATTTTGAATGAAGCGCCAGCGCATCTGCCGCTTTTGGCCGAAGCTTTGAGCGTATCGGCGGGCCATAAAGTGCATTTGATCCTGCCCCAAAAAGGCATCAAACGCGATCTGCTGGCCGAGGTGGAAAAGAACGCAACCCTCGCCCTTGATCGTCGGCTGGCTGAACGCTCCAATGAACGGCAATTACTGCACAATCTGGAACAGGCCCTTGATCTGGAGACGACCCCAAGCCGCATCGAAGTTTATGATAACAGCCATATCCAAGGCAGCTACGCAGTGGGAGCCATGATCGTTTCGGGACCGGAAGGATTTGATAAAAGCCAATATCGGCGTTTCAATATCAAAGACAGCAGCCTCACCCCGGGCGATGATTATGCCATGATGCGCGAAGTGATGACCCGGCGTTTTGCCCGGCTTTTAAAGGACGATCCTGATCAAAGCCGTGGTTTGTGGCCCGATCTGATGCTGATTGATGGGGGCAAGGGGCAATTATCGGCGGTTCTGGCGGTGGCTCAGGATTTCGGGATTGGCGATGATGTGGCGATCATCGGCATTTCCAAAGGCCCTGATCGCCATGCCGGGCGCGAACAATTCCACAAGCCGGGAAAACCCCCCTTCATTTTACGGGAAGGGCATCCGGCGCTTTATTATCTGCAGCGCCTGCGGGATGAGGCCCATCGCTTTGCCATTGGCGGCCATCGCGCCCGGAGATCAAAGGCGATCAGCAAAAATCCCCTTGATGATATTGCGGGCATTGGTCCGGGGCGAAAGCGGGCGCTTTTGCATCATTTCGGCTCGGCGGGGGGGGTGGCCGATGCAGCCCTGAAGGATCTTGAGGCCGTGGATGGTATTTCAGGGGCCATGGCCCGGCGCATTTATGGTCATTTCCATGATCGTTGAACGAAACTTCACAGGGCCAAACCTCACAGGGAGAAACCTCACAGAGATTGACTGTTCCCAAGCGGGAGCGAACGCCTATGCCTGATTTCAGCCATGAGCAGGCTTTCTTAGGGCTTGTCGCCGGGATCGATGAAGCCGGGCGCGGGCCATTGGCCGGGCCGGTGGTGGCCGCAGCGGTTATTTTTGATCGCACCCGCCCCCTTGATCCCAGCCTCATCGGGCTTGATGACAGCAAAAAACTCAGCAAAGGCAAAAGGCTCGCCTTGTTTGATGCCATCAAGCGCCATGCCCTCAGCCATGCTATTGCTTTAGCGACGGTCGAAGAAATCGATCACCTCAATATCCTGCAGGCCAGCCTGCTCGCCATGCGCCGGGCGGTGGCCCAATTGGAACCGGCTCCGATCGCCTGTTTGGTGGATGGCAATCGCGATCCCGGCCTGCCTTTTCCCAGCCAATGCATCATAAAAGGCGATCATCAAAGCCTTTCCATTGCTGCTGCGAGCATTCTGGCCAAGGTCACCCGCGACCGGATCATGGAGGAATTGGCCCGGGATTGGCCGCACTATGAATGGCAGAAAAACGCAGGATATGGCGTGCCAGCGCATCTCGAAGCGCTAAGGCTTGTGGGTCCATCCCCCCATCATCGCAAGAGCTTTGCCCCGGTTCGTAAGATTCGACTCTAGTATAATCTTGCAAAATATTGATTCAAAATGAAGAATCTGATTGACCCGAGTCGCTGTTTTTTCCAAACTGGCGGCGTTCAATGAGGGAAGATCATGACGAAATCACCAGAAAACCTGAAAAAGCCATCGCTTAGTTCAGATGAAAATGCGGGCGCACAGGCTTCGCCCAAAAGGGCGCATGTGCCCCTTGATAGCATCCTCAAAGGCGATTGCATCGAGCAGATGCGCGCCCTGCCGGATGCTTCGGTGGATATGATCTTCGCCGATCCGCCCTATAATCTGCAATTGAAGGATAATCTGCAAAGGCCCGATCAATCCCTTGTGGCCGGTGTGGATGATCAATGGGATAAATTCGATAATTTTGCCGCCTATGACAGCTTCACCCGGGCATGGCTTTTTGAAGCCCAGCGTCTATTGAAGGAAACTGGAACGATCTGGGTGATCGGCACCTATCACAATATATTCCGCGTGGGCACCGCCATGCAGGATCGGGGCTTTTGGCTGCTCAATGATATCATCTGGCGCAAAACCAATCCCATGCCCAATTTTCGCGGCACCCGCTTCACCAATGCCCATGAAACCCTGATTTGGGCCGCAAAAACCGCCGATCAGCGCAAATACACCTTCAATTACAATGCGTTGAAGGCGATGAATGATGATCTGCAAATGCGCTCGGATTGGCTGATCCCCATCTGTACGGGGAAGGAACGCCTGAAAAAAAATGGCAAAAAAGCGCATGCCACCCAAAAGCCCGAAGCCCTGCTTTATCGCATCCTGATGGCCGCCAGCCGGCCCGGTGATGTGATCCTCGATCCCTTTTTCGGGTCTGGCACCACCGGGGCGATGGCCAAAAAGCTGGGCCGTCATTTCATCGGGATCGAGCGCGATGACGGCTATATCGCCATCGCCCGTGAACGGATCGCCACAGCCGCTAAGCTTGATGAAGAAGCGCTGGGCTACAGCATCTCCAAACGTCAGGCCCCGCGCGTGCCTTTTGGCCAATTGGTGGAAGCCGGGCTGATCCAGACCGGCACCACTCTTTATGACAGCCGCCGCCGCCACACGGCGCGGGTGCGGGCCGATGGTACCCTTGTCTGCCGGGATATGACCGGCTCGATCCACCAGATCGGCGCCCATGTGCAGGGCGCGCCTGCCTGCAATGGCTGGACATTCTGGCATATCGACAAACGCGGGGATCTGGTGCCTCTTGATCGCCTGCGCGAAGAAATGCGGGCCGCGTCTCACGCCTGATCGCGCAAGATCAGCGGCCTTGCCGTTCAACGACCAGATAACGATGGCATAGCGAAAAGGATCGGCACCATGGCCAAAGGCAGGAAGCGGCGCTCTCTGATTTTATGGCTGTCGATCCCTTTTGCGGGCCTTCTCGCGCTGCTGGCTTTGATGGCGCTGCGGCTGATGCTGCTGCCCGATACTGCACATTCGGAAAAGCAACAGGCCATAGCGGGGGCCATGACGGGGGCCATGGCGGGGGCCTATCCTCATCCGATCGATGGCGAAGCCGCCCTGATGCGCTTATCGCAGGCCCTGCAATATCAAACCATATCCACCGAAAATCCGGCTGATCGCGATGCCAGTGCCTTTGCCGCTTTTCATGCCTTTCTGGCGGATCATTTCCCCTTGGTTCATGCTCGGGCGGAACGCATCGATCTTGGCAGCGATGCGCTTTTTTTCAAGCTTGCGGGCAGCCAGCCCACACTACCGGGTTCTGTTTTGATGGCGCATCAGGATGTGGTGCCCATCGAGCCGGGCACCGATCAAGATTGGCAGCATCCGCCTTTTTCCGGGGCGATTGCCGATGGCTATATCTGGGGTCGCGGGGCCATGGATGATAAAGGCGCCCTGCTCGCCATTCTGGAGGCTTTGGAGCTTTTGCTGGCAGATGGTTTTGAGCCCGAGCGCAGTTTATGGCTGGCTTTTGGCGCCGATGAAGAAGTGGGCGGCGAAAATGGCGCGGTGAAAATCGCCACATGGCTTTCCGAGCATGACATTCCCATTGCCTTTGCCCTTGATGAGGGCCTGGCCGTTCTGCATGGCATTACCCCGGGCGTCGGCGCGCCGGTGGCCATGGTGGGGCTGGCGGAAAAAGGATCGATGACCATCCGCCTCAGCGCCCGGGAAGATGGCGGCCATTCTTCGATGCCGCCGCGCATCTCCGCCCCCGGCAGGCTGGCCAAGGCGCTCACCCGGCTGGAACGCAATCCCATGCCCGCCAGCCTTGATGGCATCCCCGCGCAGATGCTTGTGCGGCTGGCCCCGCATATGAATTTTCCCCTCAATCTGATCACCGCCAATCTATGGCTCACCGAGCCTTTGGTGATCGATCAGTTTTCTGCCGCCCCTTCAAGCAATGCGATGATCCGCACCACCACCGCCATCACCATGCTGCAGGCCGGTTTTAAATCGAATGTGCTGGCGCAAACTGCCGAAGCCACCATCAATTTCCGCCTGCGCCCCGGCGATAGCGGGCAGGATATCCTCGATCATGTGCGGCGGGTGATCGATGATGAGGCGATCACCATCCATGGCACGGACGAAGAGGCGCAGCCGGCCTCGCCCATTTCATCCACGCAATCGGCAGCTTTCGCGATTTTGGAAAGGAGCATCGCCAAAAGCTTTCCCGATGCCCTGCTGGCCCCCGGGCTGGTGATTGCCGCCACCGATGGCCGCCATTTCACCAAAGCGGCGGATGATGTCTATCGCTTCAGCCCGATGCGCCTTCATCCCGATGATCTCGCCCGGCTCCATGGCACCAATGAACGGCTGGGCGTCGATAATTATCTTGAAATGATCAGCTTTTATGCCGAATTGATCAAGGCGGCTGATCAGAATTAGAGCAAGCCCTGATCGTGATCAGGGTTGAGCGGCCAAAGCATGGCGGGCGATCTTTTGCATCAGCCCGGGCAGGCCATCAAGCTGATCCCGGGCCAGCCAGTGCCCATCTTTTGGCGCGCCGATCGGCTGATCGGCCCGCAAAACGGTGATCCGCAATTCAAAATGGGTGAAAACATGCCGCACCTCGCCCGGCAGGGTGCCCCACTGGGCTTGATAGGGGGCATGGGCCATGGCCTCAGCCATCAAAGGCGGCGTATCAAGCCAAGGGGATGTGGGAATTTCCAGCATCCCCCCCAAAAGCCCTTTTGCGGGCCGCCGCCGGACAAAAACCGCCCCATGTTTTTCCAGCCAGAAGGCCAAAGCATGGCGCATGGGGCGCTGTTTTTTTGGGGCCTTTACCGGCAGGCTTTCAGCATCGCCTTTGGCGGCAGCCCGGCAATGAGCCCGCCATGGGCAGGCCGGGCAGCGGGGCTGGCGCGGGGTGCAGATCACTGCCCCCAAATCCATCAGGGCCTGAGCAAAATCGCCGGGCCGATCATCGGGAACAAGCGCCAATGTCTGCGCCCTGATCGGCTTTTTGGCGGCGGGCAAAGGCTGGGTGATGTGATAAAGGCGGCTGATCACCCGTTCCACATTGCCATCCACAGCCGCCGCCGGGCGATCAAAAGCGATGGCGGCGATGGCGGCGGCGGTATAATCGCCGATCCCCGGAAGGCGCTTTAAAGCCGCTTCATTATCGGGGAAAAGCCCATCATGATCGCGGCTGATGATATTGGCACAGGCATGAAGATTGCGCGCCCGGGCATAATAGCCAAGCCCCGCCCATTGATCGAGCACGGCATCAACCGGCGCTGCGGCCAGATCCCGCACCCCCGGCCAACGGGCCATGAAGCGCTCGAAATAGGGCTTCACCGCCGTAACCGTAGTTTGTTGGAGCATAATTTCGGAAAGCCACACGGCATAGGGATCGGGCCGCTCACCCGCCGCTGCCCGCCATGGCAAATCCCGCAGGTGGCGATCATACCAGATAAGCAGATCACGGCTGATCGGCGGCGATCCTTTAATCACTTTCCTGATGGAGGTCTGGCGTGATCCCACAGGATGACCTAAGCTGTCATGCGTCAATGACAAGAACCCAATGATGAAAAGCGGATCGCGCACAGTGGCAGCCAAAGCCGGAAGCGTCAAACGATCATCGTCCCCAAATTCATCGGGCGGCGGATCAGCGGGCACGCGGGCCCCCGGGCGGCGCGGCCATGCCATGCCCCTGTCGCGGCTGATGCCGGATCTGGCGCGATCCGTCTGGCGGTCGCGGGGGTTCATCAATCAGGAAATCGTGGCCCGCTGGGCGATGATCACAGGCACCGCCATCGCCTCGCAATCCGTGCCCTTGCGCCTTAACTTTCCGCGTGGCGAACGCATGGGCGCCAGCCTTGAAATTCGGGTCACCCCGGCCTTTGCCCCGATCCTGCAACATCAGGAACCGCTGATCATCGAACGGGTGAACAGCTTTTTCGGCTATCGGGCGGTGAACCGTATTCTCTTGCGGCAGGGCCCTTTGCCCCCGAAACCCACATACGCGCCTGCAAAAAATCCGCAAGCCCCCCCTGATCAACAGGCCCCCCCTGATCAACAAGCCGTGGCACAGTCAAGTCATCTCGCCAAAGGGGTGGCCGATGATGATCTGCGCCGCCTGCTGGAACGCTGGGGCGCGGATCTATTGGCCAAAAAACATCCTTAGGCAAAGCCCAACAATAAAGTATAACATCGCCGAAATTCCGTGTAGCCATCAGGCTATAAACGCCCTAAAATCACTATATCTGGTAAGGTGAAGACATATGAAGCACAATTTAAAGCAATTTGGCGCCTATAAGCGGAGTGCCGCCCTTTCGATTCTGGCCCTGATGGCAGCAACGCTTTCTGCCTGCGGCAATGAAAATGAGCCGTCTCAATCCTCATCGTCCAAAGCCGAAAGCCCGGCGCAAACGGCGGCCAGCGCATCAGGCGATGGCCCCAATTATCTTGATGTCATCACCACCGATACCGCATCGGAAAAGGGCTTCGCCCTGGGCGGTGTGGCCATGGGCAATCCCGATGCGCCGGTCACGATCATTGAATATGCGTCCCTCACCTGCCCCCATTGCGCCGCTTTCCATAAGGACGTGCTGCCCGGTTTGAAGGAAAATTTCATCCAATCCGGCAAGGTGCGCTATGTGTTTTATAATTATGTGATGAACCGCATCGATCTGGCGGCTTCCAGCATTTCCCGCTGTTTTGGCCCGGAGCGGTTTTTTCCGCTGTCTGATCTTTTCTTTTCCCGCCAGCGCGAATGGCTGGCGAATGCCCGGGATCAGGGGCAGGTGATTGATGATATGGCGGCTTTGGTGCGCCGGGCGGGGATCAGCCGCACCGAATTCGATCAATGCCTTGCTGAGCGCGATTTGCAGCAGCATCTGGTTGAAATGACCAGCGGCGGGCAAGCGCGCTGGCAGATCACCGGCACGCCCACCATCATCGTTGATGGTAAAAAGCGGGGGGCAGAAGCCCAGAATTATGAAGGTCTGGCCAAAATGATCAATGACAAACTCTAGCCCGAGGCTCCTGCCTTGCAGTTTACACGGCTTCGACTGACCGGCTTCAAGTCCTTTGTCGATCCGACCGAACTTCGGATCGAACCCGGACTCACGGGGGTCGTGGGCCCCAATGGCTGCGGCAAATCGAATCTGGTAGAAGCCCTGCGCTGGGTGATGGGCGAAAATTCGGCAAGATCCATGCGCGGATCGGGCATGGACGATGTGATTTTTGCCGGCACCGATCGTCGGCCCGCGCGCAATCTGGCAGAAGTCTCGCTGGTCGTTGAAAATCCCGATCGTGTGCTTCCCGGGGCCTTTGATGATGAAGACCGGCTGGAAATCACCCGCCGGATCGAGCGCGATCAGGGCTCATCCTATCGCATCAATGGTCGCGATGTGCGGGCAAAAGACGTGCAGCTTTTGTTTGCCGATGCGGCCACCGGGGCCCATTCCCCGGCGATGGTGAGCCAGGGCCGGGTGGGGGCGCTGATTTCCGCCAAGCCCCGGGATCGAAGGGCCATATTGGAAGAAGCCGCAGGCATTTCCGGGCTGCATAGCCGCCGCCGGGAAGCCGAGCAGAAATTAAAGGCCACCGAAGCCAATCTTTTGCGCCTGCAAGACAGCCTCAGCCGCCTTGAAAGCCAAGCCGCCAGCCTGAAGCGGCAGGCAAAGCAGGCCGAACGCTATCGCCAGATCAGTGATCGCATCCGTCAGGCCGAAGGCTGCCTGCTCTATCAGGAATGGCGCATGGTCAGCGCCCAAAGCGAAGGCTATGAGGCGACGATCCGCAAAGCCGATCAGGAGGTGGCAAGCCTTAATTTGCAATTATCCGCACTGGAAGCCGCCCATGAAAAACTGGCGGCCCTTCTGCCTGAATTGCGCCAGACCGAAGCCCATTGTGCCGCCAGAGTGCAAAGGCTGAGCCAGGCTGCCGATCAATTGCGCCATGAAGATCAAAGGCGGGCCGATGCCTTGGAGACCATCGCCCGGCAGATCGAACAGATCAACCGCGATGAGGAACGGGAAGGTGAAAGCCGCCATGATGCCCGGCAGGCGCTGGACCGCCTACAACAGGAACGGCAAAACCTGATCGCGGGCCTTGAAAATCAGCAAAAATCCCAAGCCGAGGCCAAAGCCCGCCTGATTGAGACCGATCAGCAGAATCGGCTGGCCGAACAAGCCCATGATGCGATCAATCAGCAGATGATCGAGGCGCGAGGCAGGCGTTCCAGCCTTGGCAGCGATCTGGCGACCCTGATGCGGCGCCTTGATCGCGGGCAGGCCGATGTGCTGGAAAATCAAAAGGCCATCGATCTGCTATCGGCAGATCACGAGGATCAGGCCGATATCGCCCGCCTTGAAGCCGATCTGGCCCAACAGATCGAAAACGTGGAACAGCGCAATAAGGCCCTTGAAGACGCCACCCGCCGCACCGCCGCCGCCCACGAACTGATGGATCAAAAGCGCGCGGCCCTCTCGGAAATCAGCAGTGCGATGGCCCATATCACCGGCGAAATCGCTGCCCTGGACAAACGCCTGAAGGACAAAGCCCCCGGACCGACCGCCGCGCTGGCCACCAAAATCAGCGTTGAACCCGGCTATGAACAGGCCTTGGGGGCAGCCTTGGGCGATGATCTGGGCGCCGCCCACGATGATCAGGAAAAACCCCTCAGGCCAGAGGACGCGGATCGGATCTGGCGTCATCTGCCCGCTTATGCCGATACCCCCGCTTTGCCCCCTGCGGCACAGGCAATCAACCAATGGGTGAAGGCGCCGCCTGTTCTCAGCCGCCGCCTGGCACAGATCGGGCTGGTTCCAAGCCGGGCAGAGCTTGATCGCCTTGCCCCCCAATTACGCCCCGGCCAAAGGCTGGTGACCCCTGATGGTGCGATGATGCGCTGGGATGGGCTTTATAGCTCAGCCCGGGCCCCCTCTGCCGCAGCGGTGCTTTTGCAACAGAAAAATCGCTTTGCGGCCCTCAAGATCGAGGAAGCCGCCCATGAAAAGCGGCGGGAAGCCGCCCAGATGGATTATCGCACGGCCCAGGCCGCTGTTGATGAGGCGCGCAATGATGAACTCGATCAGCGCCGGATTGGCCATGAAGCCGAAGCGCGGCTGCGCGATCTGCGCAAGCAGCTATCGGAAAAGGAACTCGCCGCCAGCAAAAGGGCCTCGCGCCTTGCGGGCCTTGAAGAATCACGCAAAACTCTGGAACAGGATCTGAGGGCTGCGCTTTCCCGCAAGGAAAGCCTTGAAGGCACTTTGGCAGCCCTCCCCGATCCTGCTGATCTGGACCGCCTGGTTGAGGGTAAAAAAACCGAGCTGGAAACAGCCCGGCGCGAGGCGAGCGCCGCCCGCTCTGCCTTTGAAACCCAAAAGCGTGAGGCCGAAAACCGGCAGCACCGTCTGCTTGCCATCGATAGCGAAATCACCGCCTGGACAAGCCGCCTGAAACGCGCCGAAGATCAACTGGCCGATCTGGATAAACGCCGCCAAAGCGCCCTTTTTGAGCAGCAAAAGCTCAGCATTCCCGATCAGGACAGCGCCGCCAAACATCAGGCACTGGCCGATGAACTGAAGAAGGCACAAGAAGCCCGGCGCGGTGCCGCCGATGAAGTGGCGCAGGCGGAAACCGCTTTTACAGAAAAAGACAAGACCCTCAAAGCCGCCCAAACCGCCCTTTTCGATGTGCGTGAAAGCCGGGCGCGGATGGAATCCTCCTTTGAAGCCGCCCGGGAACGCCGGGCCGCCCTGGCGCGGCTGTGCGGCGAAAGCTTTCAATGCCCGCCCCCTGATCTGCTGCACACGCTGGCTGTGGGATCGCCTGAGGATTTGCCCGATATCGAAAGCCTGCAAGGCAATCTCAAAGATCTGAAGGCCGATCGCGATCGGATGGGGCCGGTGAATTTGCGCGCCGAAGAGGAACTGGCCGACATCACCGCACAGCTCAATCACATAGAAACCGAGCGCAGGGATCTGGAAGCCGCCATTGGCCGCCTGCGCCATGCCATTGGCAGCCTCAATCGCGAAGGGCGGGATCGCCTGCTCACCGCCTTCAATGCGGTAAACGGGCATTTCACCTCGCTGTTTCAAACGCTGTTTGGCGGCGGCCATGCGCAATTGGAACTCGTCGAATCGGACGATCCCCTTGATGCCGGACTGGAAATCATGGCCAGCCCGCCGGGCAAGCGCCTGCAAAATCTGTCTCTTTTATCGGGGGGCGAACAGGCGCTGACAGCCTTGTCCCTGATTTTTGCCGTTTTCATCACCAATCCATCGCCGATTTGCGTGCTCGATGAAGTGGATGCCCCCCTTGATGAAGCCAATGTGGAGCGCCTGTGCACCCTGCTCGATGATATGATCAGCCGCACCAGAACGCGGTTTTTGATCGTCACCCATAATGAAGTGACGATGGCCCGGATGCATCGCCTGTTTGGCGTGACCATGGCCGAACGGGGCCTGTCGCAGCTTGTTTCTGTGGATCTGGAACGGGCCGAGCAGATGGTGGCTGCCGAATAATTGCGGATGGCCCGGCTCACATCCCCATTGAACTACAAATAACCTATATTTTTCAGTATCTTAAATAATGATCACCTTTTCTTGACAGGCCTCGGACCCGCTTCTATAGTGCGCGCGCATTTGATCGCGTCAGGCACGTGCCGGGCGCGGATGCCACTCAGAAACGGCTATGATCGTGGATTCAAAGAAGCAACCGCATCGAAAAGACGACTTCAAAAAGAGGTTGAATGAAGCGCGCGCCAAACAGGGTCTCGATCAAAAAGAGAACGGCACGGGATCAGACGACGGACAACAGGGCCAAAGCCTGTCGCAGGGCTATCGAATGGGTCTTGAATTCGTCTCGGCGGTTGCAGTGGGGGCCTTTCTGGGCTACTGGCTGGATCGCTGGTTTGGAACCACGCCGATTTTTCTGATTGCGCTGTTGCTGGTGGGGACGGTTACGGGTATTCGCAATCTGATGCGCTTGCTGGTGAACCAAAGCGACACTGACGACCGAGACGACATGAAATAACCCGATAGTTGGAAGACTTTCACCGGAGCATGGAAGCGTGGCAAACCCGCTCGAACAATTTGAAATTCATCCGACCGCTCCCTTGAGCATTGCAGGGATCGATGCCTCCTTGACCAATGCCGGCATTTTCATGCTGGCCACCAGTGTCAGTGTGGTATTTTTCGTGCTGATGGGGATGCGCCGCAGCAGCCTCGTCCCCGGGCGTTGGCAGTCGATGGTCGAGATGTGCTATGAATTCATCTCGGGCATGGTGAAAGAAAATATCGGCCAGAAGGGGCGCTCTTATGTGCCCTTCGTCTTTACCCTGTTCATGTTCATTCTGGCGGGCAATCTGATCGGTCTTTTGCCCTATTCCTTCACGGTGACCAGCCATCTGGCGGTCACCTTCGCCTTTGCCGGATTGATTTTCCTCGCCACTATCGTCATCGGCTTCATCAATCATGGCATGCATTTTCTTGGGATGTTCATCCCCCGGGATACGCCGGTTGTTTTGCTGCCCCTGATCGTCGTGATCGAGGTCATCTCGTTTTTGTCGCGTCCCGTTACCCATTCGGTGCGTTTGTTCGCCAATATGACGGCGGGGCATATTCTATTGAAGGTGTTTGCGGGTTTCATTGTCAGCCTTTTGCTGGCCGGAGGCTTTTTATCGAGCATTTCGGTCCTGCCCGCGCTGATGATTGTGATCCTCAATGCCCTTGAACTTCTTGTTGCTGTTGTGCAGGCTTATGTCTTCGCGCTTTTGACCTGCGTTTATCTCAATGATGCCGTCAATCTTGAGCATTGATCGGCTAAAGGCTCTTTCATCCCAAATCACCAACCGCCAACCGGTGTGACGCTCTTGCATCATCAACCGACCTCATTCGAAAGGACTGACACATGGACGCAGAAGCCGCAAAATTGATCGGCGCCGGAATTGCCACTTTGGGCATGGGTGGCGCAGGGATCGGCCTTGGCCTGATCTTTGGCTATTTCCTTCAGGCCGCATTGCGCAATCCGGCAGCCGCCGATAAACTCCGCCCGACACTGATTTTCGGGTTCGCGGTGACAGAAGCTCTGGGCATTTTTTCGTTCCTCGTTGCCCTCATTCTTTTGTTCGTCGCTTAAGGCAGCAAACGTGATTGCGCCCGGCCAATGATTCGACCCGAATTCGGATCAGCCGGATTGGGGTCCTTCAATGGCCGGGGCGTGATCTGAACCGTTGTTCGATCAAAAGGAAGCAAGATGCCACAGTTTGATCCGGCGCTTTTTGCACCACAGATCATCTGGCTGATGATCGCCTTTGGCGTGCTTTGGCTGGTCATGGCCCGCATTGGCCTGCCCCGCGTGGAACGCACGATGGTCGAGCGATCAGAACAGATCGAAGCCGATCTAGATGCCGCCCGGCAGATGTCGGCGAAATCGGATGAGCTAACGGCGGCTTATGAAGCGACCCTTTCAGAAGCGCGGGCCAAGGCAGCAGCCATCGCCGAACGGACCAAGGCGGATATTCGCCAAAGGACCGATCAGTTGATGGCCGAAACCCAAGCTAAGCTCGATGCCAGAATGGTCGAGGCTCAAGCCGAAATTGATAAAGAGCTCAGATCGGCACTATCCGAAGTGGATGGGGTAGCGGCAGAGGTCGCCGCATCGATCATCGCGCGTTTAGCGGGCGAAGAGCTTGCCGCCAAAGATCTTGAGGCCGTCGTTTCACAAGTCCGTTCGGAGGCAGCATGATGGCGCGTGATCTTCAATTTTTCATAATGGCTGATTTTGCGGCGGATGATCTGGCCGCACAAGACGGTCAGGCCGGCCAGGGCGGCCAGAGCGCTCAGGAAACGGTTCAGCAGGAACTGGTCGAGGTTGAAGCCCATCATGATGGGAGTTTGCTGCAATCGGCTGAATTTTTTGTTGCCGCTGGTTTTTTGATTTTTGTCGGGCTGATGCTTTGGCTTGGCGTCCACAAAATGATCGCCAAGGCCCTTGATGATCGGTCGGATCGCATTGCCGGGCAGATCGAAGAAGCCCGCCAACTTCGCGAGGAAGCGCAGGCCGATCTGGCCCAGCGGCAGCGCCGTCAGAAAGAAGCAACGGCCGAAGCCGAATCCATCCTCAATCAAGCGGAAGAAGATTCGCGTTTGTTGATGGATGATGCGGTGATCGCTATGGATCGCATGGCCGGTCGGCGGGAAGACATGGCCGCGCAAAAAATCAATCAAGCCAAGCTTGATGCCATCAAAAGCCTGCGGGCCGAAGCCGCCCATATCGCTGTTGAGGCCGCCCGCCGGGTGATGCGCGAGCAACTGGCCGGGAAAAAAGGCTCCACCGCCATGGCCCAATCTATCAAAAGCCTGGAGTCATAATCGCTCTCTCGGCTTTCGCATCTTTTCCTTAAAGCTACGAAAAAGGGCACCGCCTTGATGAAAGGGGTGCCCTTTTTCGTTATGGTCAGATCCTGCGATGGCGTCAGAGACCGCAGCTTTTCTCCGCCGCTGTCAGCGCCTCCCGGGTATCCAGCAGCATTTCATTTCGCACATCATAGGTCAGTTCCTGCTCCTCGACGAATTGGGTCATTTTTTCATCATCGCCACTGATGGCGATGGCAGCCAAAACAACCATCTTTTCAAAATCGTCTTTGGGCAGGGTTTGGGCCAGTGAGTCCACATAGCAATCACAGGTCTCGGCATCGGTCCCCCGCTCGGCCTTGCAGGCATTGCGCAGCTGATCCTGAGCGCTTTCAACGCTCATGACCTGTGCAAGAGCCGTGTTCATCCCCATTGTGGCAACCAGCAAAGCGATGACGGACAAAGAACGCATATATTTAACTCCTGAAAAAAAACGAGACAAACAAAACACAATCCCAGTCAGACAGCGCCATCGCAGCCAAAGCCGATCAGATGCTATCCCCAGCAGATCGAGCCGCAAAAAAGCCATTGCTTTTAAAGGTCAGCACAGGCTCACCCTTTTGATTGAGAACTGTGTAGTCGCTTTGGATATTGCCTATTTCGGGCCGGGATTTCAAGCGACGCGTGTTCGTAATCTTCATCTGCACGCTTAACACGTCCCCGGGGAAAACCGGCTGCAACCAACGGATTTCATCAACCCCCGGTGAACCCAAAGAGGCAACACCATTCTCTTTCATATGATCCACCATCATCCGCATGGTCATGGCGCACGTATGCCAGCCCGAAGCGCATAATCCCCCAAATAATGAGGATCGGGCGGCTTCATCATCCACATGAAAGGGCTGGGGATCATAGCGCCGGGCAAAATCGATCACCTCATCCCGGGTCACTTCATAGCGACCGAAATGATCCTCTTGCCCGATCTTGAAATCTTCAAAAAAAACCGTCTGCTGTTGCTGGCTCATATTTGTTCCTTTGCCTTGGATCGATCACTGATCATAGTCCAAAGACGCCTTTTTGCCTGCCACCGCTAAAGGCAGGCCCCATACACAGCCCCGAATACCAGCCCGATAAAGGCCCGGGATGCCCTTAATTGGCAAAGCGAAACATCATGATATCGCCATCCTGAACCACATATTCCTTGCCCTCAAGGCGCATTTTACCCGCATCCTTTGCGCCATGTTCACCGCCAAGGGCAATATAATCGGCAAAAGCCGTGGTTTCGGCACGAATGAAGCCCTTTTCAAAATCCGTGTGGATCACCCCGGCCGCCTGCGGCGCGCGGGTGCCTTTGGTGATGGTCCAGGCCCGGGCTTCTTTTGGTCCGGCGGTGAAATAGGTTTGCAGGCCCAAAAGCTGATAACCGGCCCGGATGATGCGGGCGAGCCCGGTTTCCTCCAATCCCATATCGGCCAGAAATTCGCGCTTTTCCGCATCACTATCCATCTGGGAGATTTCCGCTTCGATGGCTGCCGAAATGATCACACAGCCAGAGCCTTCGGCTGCAGCCTTTTTGGCCACCTTTGCCGAAAATTCATTGCCATCGGCAGCAGAACCTTCATCCACATTGCACACATATAAAACCGGCTTTCCGGTCAGCAATTGCAGCCCCTCGAACAGGCGCTCTTCCTCGGCATCGGCGCGTTCAAGGGTGCGTGCCATCAGGCCTTCTTCCAAAAGCGCGATCACCCGCAGCACCAGGCCCAAAATCGCCTTGGCCTCTTTGTCCTGGCCGCGAATGCGCCGTTCCAGATTGGGGATGCGCTTGTTGAGCGAATCCAGATCCGCCAGCATCAATTCGGTTTCAACCGTTTCGGCATCGGCGATAGGATCGATCTTGCCATCAACATGGGTGACATCATCATCTTCAAAACAGCGCAGCACATGGACCACCGCATCCACTTCGCGAATATTCCCCAAAAACTGATTGCCCAACCCTTCGCCTTTTGAAGCCCCGCGCACAAGCCCGGCAATATCCACAAATGACAAGCGTGTGGGGATGATCTGCTTTGATTTCGCAAGGGCCGCAATCTGCTGCAAACGGGGATCAGGAACAGACACATCACCGATATTGGGATCGATGGTACAAAAAGGATAATTCGCCGCTTCAGCCGCAGCGCTATTGGTCAAGGCATTGAAAAGTGTTGATTTTCCCACATTCGGCAAACCAACGATCCCGCATTTGAAACCCATGTCATCTTCCCGTTGTCGGGCTACAAAAAAGGGCGATCAGCCCCCGGCCCGCGACTTTGAAACGCTCTGTGCAACATTCGTCATGAAACGCGGCCAATCCCCGCGCCCCAGATCACCCGCATGAGCGGCCATCGCTTCGCACAGATCATCCACCCAGGGCCATTCGGACTTGGCAAAATCCGACAGCACATAAGGCACCACCCGATCCTTGTCACCGGGATGGCCAATGCCAAGACGCACCCGGACGAAATCCGGGCTGCCAAGATGGGATATGATCGAGCGCAAGCCATTATGACCGGCATGACCGCCGCCAATCTTCACCCGCATCCGCCCCGGTGCCAGATCCAGCTCATCATGAAACACAATGAGATCAGATGGATCGAGCTTATAATAACGCAGGGCTTCGCCAATGGCGCGGCCGCTTTCATTCATATAGGTTTGGGGCTTGATGATGATCAGCTTTTCGCCATCGATGCTGCCCTCGCTCACCAGACCGGAAAAGCGCGGACGATCAGGCGTAAACAGATGGCGGCGGATGATTTCATCCACCGCCATGAAGCCTATATTATGCCGATTATCAGCATATTGATTGCCCGGATTACCAAGACCGGCCAGAAGACGCATCAAACTGTCTTTCAGTCTTCAGATGAGCCTTCAGCAGCATCGGCACTCGCGCCCCCTTCTTCGGAACGCAGGGCAGACGGCGCGGCAATGGTGGCAATGGTAAAATCGCGATCGGTGATGGTGGGCTCGCAGCCGGCAGGCAGCGTCACCGTGGAAATCTTCACCGAATCATTCACATCCAAACCGCTCAGATCGATCTCGATGCTTTCGGGAATATCCGAAGCCGGCACGCTCAACTCAATTTCATGGCGCACCACATTCAGCACACCGCCGCGCTTCAAGCCGGGGCATTTGCTTTCATTGAGGAAGTGAACGGGCACTTCCACCGTCACCTTCGAGCCTTTGGACAAGCGCAGAAAATCAACATGCAAAGGCACATCAGTGACCGGATGCAATTGAATATCGCGGGGCAGAACACGTTCTTTTTTGCCATCCAGCACCAATTCAAACTGATGCGACAGAAAACCGCCACGGTTAAGAATTGCCACAAGTTCATTGCGCTTGATCGTCACGGTTACGGGCGCTTTTTTCGCCCCATAAACCACCGCGGGAACCAAACCTTCTCGGCGCGCTGCGCGGGCGGATCCCTTTCCGGCCTTTTCGCGCGATTGCACGTTCAGGGTCAAAGCCTGAGCCATCGTTTTATCTCCATTGATTTCATTCATGGAGCACAGCCGACCTCCAGGGATGTTCGGACTCTGTGCTCGCACGAGGGTGTAACGCCTGAAGCCTGAAAAAGCAAGAACCTGATCCCCGATCAGCCTTTCTTCATGGCCGCCAAAGCCTTCATGGCAAATTTTTCGGTGTGCTTTGATCCCATTTCCAAAGCCTGCTGCTGATCACAGGCCACCAGATCATCCCATTGATCGCGCAGGGCTTCGGGGCTTGCACCCGCCCCCAGATACACCCCTTCGGTTTCAACGATATGGGCTTTGGCAAAATGCCCGGCGCCAGCGCTGATGATCTGCCCATTGGGGGCATCCTCACCGGCCAGCAGCATCACCGCCGGGGTCACCAGTTCGGGGCGAAACAGATCAAGAAGCTGGGGCGGGAACAGATCTTCGGTCATGCGGGTGGCGGCAATCGGAACAATCGCATTCACATGGATATTATCCTTCGCCCCTTCCAGCTTCAACGTATTCATCAAACCCACCTGACCCAGCTTGGCCGCGCCATAATTGGTTTGGCCGAAATTGCCATAAAGCCCGCTGGATGACGAGGTCATAACGATCCGGCCATATTTCTGCTGTTTCATGATCGGCCACACCGCATGGCTGCAAATGGCCGCGCCCATCAGATGCACATCCACCACCAGCCGAAAATCATCAAGGCTCATCTTGGCAAAGGATTTATCGCGCAAAATTCCGGCATTATTGATCAGAATATCGATCCGGCCATAAGCCTCCATTGTCTCGGACATCAGGCGCGCCACCCCGGCTTCATCCGTCACCGACGAACCATTGGCAATGGCCTTGCCACCAAGCGCATGAATTTCTTCCACCACGGCTTTGGCGGCATCCGATGATCCCCCTGATCCATCCACGCTGCCGCCCAGATCATTCACCACAACAGACGCCCCGCGCCGCGCCAGTTCCAGAGCATGGCTGCGCCCCAGCCCACCCCCGGCACCGGTCACAATCGCCACACGGCCATCAAAACGGATCGTCATATTCTGCTCTCCTGAATATTATGGCCCCGAATGCGTGCGGGCCGCCTGCTGATCGAACCTGTTCATAAAAGAACGCCACCACCAAGACAACCGCCGCAACAGGGGGCTGGCTCGATAGTGGCGGTATCAGATTTGAATTTTCGTTTCGCCTCCGAAATCAGGCTCGGATCTGCTTTACGAAATTATCGGCAGCACCCCCCAGGGTCTTGAAATCATGGCCCAGATTGGTGATCACGACCAGAAGCTCTTCTGAAGCCGCACCATTTTCACTGGCGGCTTTGGTCATCTGCGCAACCTTTTCCGAGAATCGATCCGTTTCCGAGGCCGCCAATTCAACGGTTCTGGCGATTTCCTGCGTGGCTGCGGCCTGTTCTTCAACGGCAGAGGCAATGGCCGAAGCGCTTTCTTCCGCTTTGCCGATCATATCTTTGCTCATCACCATGCGCTGCACCACATTATGGGTCAGCGATTGCACCTGATTGATCCGCTCCCCAATATCATTGGTGGCCTTGGCCGTTTGCGCCGCCAGATTTTTCACCTCGCTGGCCACCACGGCAAAGCCCCGCCCGGCTTCGCCTGCGCGCGCTGCCTCGATGGTGGCGTTCAAGGCCAATAGATTGGTCTGATCGGCAATATCATTGATCAAAGTGACGATCTGACCGATTTGATGAACCGAGTCTTCGAGCGTTTTGACGGTTGCGGATGCCTCATCTGTTGCCGAGACCGCCTCTGTCACATTGCGCGAGCTATGATGAACCTGCTGGGAAATTTCCTCCACCGAAGCCCGCATTTCTTCGGCAGCGGCTGAAATCACCTGAATATTGTCCAGAACCGCTTTCGATGAGCCAGACAATTCCCGGCTCCAGGAATGATTGTCTGATGCCCGGTTCTTCATGCCCTTGGCACTTTCTTCAACCTTGCGTGCCTGATCTTCAAGACCGCGCATCAGGTTCGAGACTGTTTCATCGAAATGGGAGGCGAGGCTATTGCGCTCGCTCGCCGCCTGCTGCTGTCTTTTCTGCTCTTTCTCGCGATCTTCGGCTTCCCGGCGGGCTTCAGCTTCCCGGGCGGCGGCGGCCTGTTCCTCGGCCTTTTGTCGATTGGCTTCCTGCTCGGCACGCAGGCGTTCGGTTTCCGATTGTGCCGCCCGGAAGGTTTCAAGAGCCGTGGCGATGCCGCCCAATTCATCGCCCCGCGCCAAGGCCCCGATATCAAGGGATTGATCGCCATCGGCCACCCGAACCGTGGCCGCAGCAATCGTGCGTGTGCCTTTCACGACTTCACGCCCCACGACAAAAGATGCTCCGAGCAAAAGCAGGCCGATCAAAAGGCTGATCATGATCAGATTGCGCAAAGTGGATGCCGCATTATCCTGCGCCATGGCCGCATTGGCATCTGCATTGCCAACGCTGGATGCAACAAGTTCTTCAACCGTTTGCGAAACCCGATCCCCCAAAGCCCCAAAAGGGGTGAGGAGGGATGCAGCGCTGGCAAAATCGATTTCGAGCATAGCCGACACCACCGCCAGCGCATCGCGATAGGATTGCAATTCCACCGCCACCTGTTCCAACTGAACAGCCACAGCTTCACCATCCGGTGTTTTGGCCAAAGCGGCCAGACGATTTTGCACCTGACCGATATCGCCCGCCACCTCTTCAATTTCCGCAGGATCAACCCCCGGCTCTCCGGCGGCTGTCGCGGTCATGAAGCGATAAAGGCGGGTTTCTGCGGTTTTGAAATCACTGCCGATATCGCTCACCATAACGCTGCCCTTCAAACCGCGCGTGATGATTTCACTCATGATCTGATTGCTTGCGGTCAAGGCCTGCACCGCGATGCCGAGAATGAGGCCAATCCCCAAAAGCGCAAGGATCGGAGCCATCGCGAATTTTGCCGCAAACGGCCAGTTCCTGATGGATCTCCAACGCCTTGGGCCCATTGGTCCGGGGGATTTGTCTTGCCCAGTCATCATGATGCTAACCTTGCTTTTTTACCAATGGAACGATGTTTGCAGATAAACCTGCCGTTCGGCAGCATCCGCTTGGCTGGGACGATGGGTTTTACTGTCAAACGCGACCGCCGACAGGGTCACTTTCCACCAATCGGTGATGTCATAAGAGGCCTGACCCGAAAGGGTGAAAAAATCATCCACACGATCAAGGGTGAGACCACCCCCCGCATTGGGCACGATCCGATCCGACGAGGATACGAATTGGCCATAAAGATCGATGCTGAAACCATCGAGGCTATAACCACCATGCAGATTGACCTTGTGCTTGGGCGTCGAACGCTCGAATTCCAGACCCACAAAGCTCACACCCTGGGAAAAAAGGTCGAATTTGTCATTCACATCAATGAAGGCGTAATTCACACCCCATTGCAGATTATCTCTCTCGCCTTTGAATTCCAGTTCAACGCCCACCTGCTCTGATGCGCCCACATCAACGGGCTGGGACACGAAAAAGGGCGGATTGACAAAGCTGGGCGCAAAATTCGCCACCGCCACATTCTTGGATAAAGATGTGTAAAACAGATTGGCTTTGAAGCTGGAAAACAGCATCGGCAATTGCCGTTCGACACCTATATCATAGCCTTCGGTGATGCTGGCCCCCAGATCGGGATTTCCGGTAACGAAAAAGCTGGTGCCCGGCAAAGGACCGGGGCCGACGCCCACCGCCGCAAATTCGATAAGGCTCATCATCTTCACCCCACGCGCCGCCGACAGACGCAGCGAGGTATCGGCATCCGCCCGCCACACAAGGCCCGCATTATAGGAAATCTTGGTCAGGGTTTTGTCGAAATCGTCATTGGTCAGCGGAAAGCCGGGAATTTCTTCACCAGAACGCGAAAAATCGATGGTATCGACCCGGCTACTGCCAACGAAATTGAGATTATCGGCAATCTGCCAATCCCACATCCCGCTGATCGCCAGAGAATCGAAATTCGCCTTCACCCCTTCGCCAATCGGGCTGGCCGGAAAATCGCCCCGAAACACATTATGCCGATATTCTCCAAAAATGCGGAAAGCGTGATTATTGCCGATTTTAAAGAGATCTTCGACCTGCGCCACCAGCACTTCATTTTCATAATTCAGGGCCCCAAAGCCCGAAACCACGGTTTCATGATCCAATGCATTGAAATACACATTGGCTTTTAAGGTGCCGATGGAACTATCGCGCAAATATGAGCCGCGCAAAGACCATGTTTCCACATCGGGTGTTGCACCGGAAAAAGTGGGAACGACAGCCGCGCGCTCGGTCGATGACCATGAGCCTTCAAAGCCGATTTCAGATTTCGCATCGAGCCTGAACTGCCCGCGCGTGCTGAAAGCGCTGGTTGTGGGATCAACCTCTGGAATAATGCGCGGCGCATCACCGGCATCAAAAGCATCCGCATCAAGAAAGCTGCCTGACAGGGAAATGCCGCCGGAATTGAAGCGCTTGGTCAAAACACCGGACACTTCCTTGCTGTTTTGAGTGCCCGCGATGAAGCGCACATCATTCACGTCATCATGCATCGGGTTATAGGTAACGATATTGATCACCCCGATGGCCGCATTAAAACCGAACAGGGCTGTATTGGGGCCTTTCACAACCTCGATCTGACGAATTTCCGCCATCTGCACCGGAATGGCATTCCAGAACACCATGCCGAAATGATCGGAATAAACCTGACGGCCATTGACCAGAACCAAAAGGCGCGGATTATAAGGGGAATTAAACCCTCGCACTGAAACATCGGCGCCTTCCGTTGTCCAGCGGATCACATCGATCCCCAGAACATGGCGCAGGGCATCGGGAATATTGGTGGCCCCGGTGCGGGCGATATTTTCTGAGGTGACGATTTCCATGGGAACCGGCACATCGGATGCGCGTTGGGGCTTGCCTGTGGCCGATGTCGTCACCGGCTCGCCAAACAGCATTTCAAGGGACCCATAATCAACGGATTGAGCCGCCGCCATCTGGCTATTGCTGATCGCCAGAACGGACACACAGGCAGTGAGAGCGTATTTTTTGAATTTAAGCATATTAGTCATCCTGCAAACTGATGTGAACCGGCTCAGATTTCTTTGATGAGCATGAGAAAGGCCGAACCAAAGCTCGTTCCGGTTGCCTCGGCGGCAGCCTTGTTGACCAGAATTTCAACGCGCGGCGCAGAAGAAACCCCCACCACGCAGGCACCGCCTTCAACACAGGCCCGATCCGACGAAACGGTAATCACCGCTTTGGATTTTGCTTCAGCTGCAATGGCGGGGAGAAATGCCGTAGTTTGATCGGCCACAAAGGCGATTTTTGCCCCTGCCAAAGCGGACAGGTCGCCCGCTGGCAGCAATCTGGGCACGAGCTTCGATTTTCCCGCTGCGGGATTTGCCGTGAGGAAGGCAAGAATGGCATCGGCATCGCTTTTGGATGCACCATTGCCCGCATCATAAATGATGGCGGTATCAAGGGACCCCGGTGGCAAATCGCTGACGAAAGACAGGGCGCGCGTTGCAACCTGAAGATCTTTTTCGCTGGTGGCTAATGCCTGCGAAGCAAGGCAAGTGCCAAGAACAAGCGAGAAAACCAAGCTCAGGGCATGGCGCATCGGCCGTTTACCCCGATAAAGATCAGAAAATGTTCCCGTGGTGGCATCAATCATGCCGCCCCTCCCGCTCTAATGAATTATCACAATGTCGTGAGATTGATCATTCGCAGGGAATTCCTAAAAACTTCTTAAAATACGTGCATGATAATACGCTTAATGACATTATTTTGGTAAATATGACAGAATATACGCAATATATAGATGAAAAATGACCTCAAAAAACGAATAGATATATTCATAATTGCAGAAAGACTAAACAACCATTACAACTTTAAGAAGTTTATTTTTGAGGCGCCCACGCTCCGGCATTTACCGCGCAGCGCCTCAATCCGCCTCGCGCTGAAAATCATAAACCGGGCCCAGCCCCAAAAGGCCCGTCAGGTCATCAAGAGCCGTGCGGCTTTCATCCAGCAAATGCGGATCGCGCAGATCATCGGCTGATAAACGATCCCGATAATGGCGATTGACCCAGGCGGATAAAGCATCGATGCGGGCATCATCCAAAATCACCCCTGCGCCCAAAGCTGCACATTCGGCCTCGCTCAACACCACCCGCAGGCGCAAACAGGCCGGGCCACCGCCATTGCGCATGCTTTGCCGCACATCCAGATAGTGCGCCGCGCCAATCACTTTATTTTGCGCCAATAAACGATCCACATAGGCTTTGGCGGATGGCGTTTCCGCCACCTCCATCGGCAGGATCAGGGTCATCCCCGGTTCATGAGGCAGGCTTAAAAGCTGGGAATTGAAGAGATAGGATTTGACAGCATCCTTCAAGCTCACTTCAGCGGCAGGAACCCTGATGAAGGAAAAATCGATCTCGGGCGCGGCTTTCACCAAATTCTGTTCTAAAGCCGCAGGGTCGGCAAACGCCTGTTCATGATAGAAGAACGCAGGCCCGTTCGAAACCGCCACAACATCATTATGAAAGGCCCCGGCATCGATCGCCACTGGATTTTGCTGCACAAACACCGCCGATTTCACCCCATGCTGGCGGGCAATGGCTTCTGACGCCTCGCGCGTTTGCCGGGCCGGATAGCGCTTTGGCGCGCCATCGCGGGAAAAGGCATGGGCCCCATAAACAAACAGATGCAATCCCGGCTGATCATGGGAGCGGGAAAAGCGATTATGATTGGCCGCCCCTTCATCCCCCATATGCGGCGAGGATGGCAGAGCCGGATGATGACCAAAGCGCGCACCTTCAGGGAAAATCGACTGAAGCACCCGCGCCGTCACCGGATGTTCGATGGACCGATGAAACATCGCCACCAGATTGGCCGGGGTGATATGCAAACGGCCATCATGGCTATCGAATGAGGGGGTGATGGTGGCGGCATTGGCTGTCCACATCGCCGAGGCGGAACTGAGATTGCGCACCAATTCCGGGGCGGTGGCGATGGCCCGCTCCAATATCTGCTGATCGCTGCCCGAAAACCCAAGCCTGCGTAATGTTTTGATATGCGGGCGTTCATGGGGGGGCAAAATCGCCTGCCCCAGCCCCATTTTCATCAGGCTGCGCATTTTCTCCAGCCCTTGCAGTGCCCCCTCGCGCGGGTTGGAAATTTGCAAGGCATGGCTTTGCGCCGCCTCATTGCCATAGGATAATCCGGCATAATTATGGGTTGGGCCCACCAGCCCATCGAAATTAAATTCCCGAGCGACCATGATCAGGCCTTTTCCTGCTTGATGCCCTTGGGGGGCGCGGATGCGACGAGCCGATCATCGGCCTGTTCAAGGCTGGCAACGGGATAGGCGCAATAATCCGCCGCATAATAAGCGCTGGGGCGATGATTGCCGCTGTCGCCGATCCCCCCGAAAGGAGCCGCCGATGAAGCGCCCGTGAGCGGCTTGTTCCAATTCACGATGCCTGCCCGGGCGCGGGCGTGAAAGCGTTCATAAAGGCTGCGATCATCCGATAACAGCCCGGCAGCCAGCCCAAAGCGGGTTTCATTGGCGCGGCCGATGGCAGCATCGAAATCAGCCACCCGGATGATCTGCAAAACCGGGCCGAAGATTTCATCATCGTCGGGCGTGGTGATGGGGGTGCTATCGATCAGCCCTGGGGCGAGAAAGGCATCGCCGCGTTCCAGCCGCACAGGTGGGCGGATCGCTCGCCCCCCTGCTGCCAGAAGCCGGGCGCTTTGATCCAGCACCCGATCAGCCGCCGCCGCACCGATCACCGGCCCCATGAAGGGTTCGGGGGTTTCATCCCATGCGCCGATGATGATCCTGTCCATCATCGCCACCAGCGCATCGATCACCTGATCTCCTTCTGAACCGAACGGTAAAATCAGGCGACGGGCGCAGGTGCAGCGCTGGCCCGAGGTGATGAAAGCCGACTGAATGATCACCGAGGCCGCCGCCTCCAGATCCGCCACATTGCTGACGATCAGGGGATTATTGCCGCCCATTTCCAGTGCCATGATCTTGCCCGGCTGGCCCGCCACCTGCCGATGCAGGGCCTTGCCCGTGGGCACGCTGCCGGTAAACAGAATGCCGTCCACATCCTCATGCGCTGAGAGCGCCATGCCGGTTTCCCGCGCCCCCTGCACCAGATTGAGCACCCCTTCGGGCAGGCCCGCTTCCTGCCAGATCGCAAGCATCAATCCGGCCACCGCCGGGGTTTGTTCGCTGGGTTTGAAAACCACGCTATTGCCCGCGATCAGCGCCGGTACGATGTGGCCATTGGGCAAATGGCCGGGGAAATTATAGGGGCCAAACACCGCCAGCACCCCATGGGGCCGATGCACCAGCTTTTGCCGCACGCCATCATTGGTACTGCTGCGCGCACCGGTGCGTTCATGATAGGCGCGGATCGAAATGGCGATTTTGGCGGCCATCGCCCCGGCTTCGCCCAGGGCATCCCATAAAGGCTTGCCGGTTTCGGAGGCGATCATCCGCGCCAGCCCTTCCTTGCGCTCGGCCAAAAGCGCCCCGAAACGCTCGATCACCGCCAGCCGTTCGTCCAAGGATTGCACCGACCAGTGGCGAAAACCCACGCGCGCTGATTTGACCGCACGGTCCACATCATCGGCATTTGCCTGCTGGCCCTGCCAGATCACCGTGCCATAGGCGGGATCATGGCTTTGCAATAAAGGCCCATTGCCCGGCACCCATGCGCCATCGATATAATTACAGCCCTGTGTCATGCCTTGTGTCATGCCTTCTCGTCTTTCTTTGTCTTGCCCGTCTTGCCAACCACTCTGATCCATGGCTCATTTTTTGCCGCTTCTGACCTTATTGAGGGGGGCGATCGTCAAGGGATCGCCGATCTTCACCCCCAAAACCCGGGCGGCTTCGGGCGGCAGGATGATCCCCGCATGATCCGCCTGCACCACCGGCACCGCCAGCATCCGCACATCGGGCCATTGCAAGGATGCCACCAGCATCATCGGCGGGTTCTGCGGCCCGACATCTTCATGGCCGCTGATCCCGGCCAGATGCACCCGCCGGGCCTTGCGTAAGGTGCGGATATCGCGCGCGGGCACTTCATAGCAAGGGCCACCATCGAAAATATCCACCGCCCCCGCGGCCCTGAAGCCTTCTTCGGTCAAAAGCCGCACGGCCCCCCGGGCATCATCATGGGGCTTGCCGATCACATCCTGGGCTTCTTGCGGCAAAAGATTGGTATAAATCGGGAATTTCGGCATCAGATCGGCGATGAACTGGCTGTTGCCCATGCCATTGATGCGATCGGCATCATGAAAATCCATGCCAAAAAAATGCCGCCCGATGGCCTCCCAGAATGGCGAGCGTCCGTTCTCATCGGTCCAGCCCCGGATTTCCGCCATGATTTTTTGGGAAAACCGCTCGGGAAAGGCGCCGATCATCAGATAGCGCGCCTTTGATAACAAGGCCCCGGTGACCCCTTTTCGATAATCGGGGTGAAGAAACAAGGTCCCCAATTCGGTGGTGCCGGCATAATCATTCACAAGCTGCAACAGCTTCGTATCCACCTTCATATCGGGATTATGGCTCAGTTGTGTCAGATGCAGGATGCGATAGCTGTAAAAGGGCTTGCTATGGCCCACGGAGGCGAAAATCCCCGAGGTTCCCACAACCTTGCCGCGATCCACATCTTCCAGAACGAACAGATAATAATCATCGCCATCAAGCCCCGAAACGCAGGCAAAGCTTTTCACGGATTGTTCGATCTTGCTGGCCAATATCTCCCTGTCGGGCGGCAAGGTGGTGAGCCCGCCGCCGGTCGATAGCGCCAATTCATAAAGATCATCACAATCCAAAGGCCGGGCCGGGCGCAAAAGCAGCATGATCAGGCCCCCTCGCCAATCAGCAGATCATCAAAAGCCCCATGGGCGAAGCCAAAGATGATAAGGGCCGATAAGCGGGCGCGTTCGGCAAAGCTTTCCACCAGCACATATTCATCGGCGCTGTGAATATCGCCGCCGCGCACGCCTAAAGTATCCACATTGGGCAAGTTTGCGGCCGCCAGATTATTGCCCTCGCAACAACCGCCGGTGGCGCGATAGGAAATCCCGATATCCATAGCCTCGCCACAGGCGCTGACAATATCAAACAGCGCCTGATTGCGCGGGCCGATGGGTTTGGGCGGACGGTTGAAATCGCCATGAAGGCTGATCTGAAACCCTTCCCGGGCGCCGATATCCTCGCTGATCGCCATGAGCCCTTCGCGCACCCATTGGGCATCCGCATCCGTTTCCACCCGAACATTAAAGCGTATAACAGCACAATCGGGCACGATATTGGGGGCCGCGCCGCCCGCTATCACCGCCGGATTGATGGTCACCCCCGATCTTTGGCCATTCAAGGCATCAAGCCGGGTGATCAATTGGGCCATCATCACCACCGCATTGCGACCAAGGGCAAATTCGCGCCCGGCATGGGCCGCCCGCCCCCGGATGACAAAGCTGAAATTGCCCGATCCCTTGCGCGCCCCGGCCAGGGTGCCATCGGCCAAAGCCGGTTCATAGGTCAGGCCAATCCGGGCAAAAGCCGCCCGCTCCGCGAGATAAGCCGCCGATCCCAAAGAGCCGATTTCCTCATCGGCGCTGATCAGCACATCCCAGCCAAAATCATTGAGGTCAAAATCATTGAGGTCAAAATCTTTCCACGCCCCGGATCGTTCCACCGCCAAAAGGGCGTAGAGCATCACGATCAATCCGCCCTTCATATCCGCAACACCGGGCCCATTGAGCGTTTGATCATCCAGCCAGCGCGGGGTTTGAAAGGGGTGATCGGCGGCAAAAACCGTATCGATATGCCCGGTCAGCAAAATCCTGCGCGGGGCTTGGGGGCGGATGCTGAACAATCGGCATGGCCCCAGTTCCAAAGGCTGTTCCTCGCCTTTCATATTGATCATGCGGACCGGCGACAGGGGCAAAAGGGTGCAATCGGCCCCGGTTTTGGCAAAGGCGTCCTCAAGCGTTTCACCCATGCGCTGAAGGCCATCGAGATTGCCGCTGCCGCTATTGATTTTTGACCAGGCAATCACCTGATCAACCATCGCCGCCTGCTGGCCATCCAGCCATGAAAAGGCATCGGCATGGCGCTTTTTGATCTCAAAAAGCCGGTCGGAAAGCCCAGCATTCATCGTCTGTGGGGTCACAAAACACTCCATATCCCAAGCCATCGGCCCGTTCATGATCGCACAAAGCCCATTCATAGGGAAAAAGGCAAAAGCAGAACAATCACAAAGGCGTTCTTTCCGGATGCGGCCCTGCAGATAAGAGCCTATCCGCGCGGACCGCGAATGAGCCGACCGGGGCGCGCCCCCGTGGGCTGATCATAGCGCATCACCGGCACGCCGGAAACGATTGTCGCCACATAGCCCTTCGCCCCTTGAAACAAGCGCTTGCCGCCAGCGGGCAGATCATAGCGCATCTGTGGGCGGGGAAGGCAAAGGGCGCTATGATCAATGATATTGAGATCGGCCTTCAGCCCCCTTTTGATCAGGCCCCGATCCTGCAAGCCCATATGCCGGGCATTATCGGCGGTTTGCTTTTTGATCAGCCATGGCAGGGGCAATGTTTCGCCGCGTGTGCGATCCCGCCCCCAATGGGTAAGCAGAAATGTGGGAAAACTGGCGTCACACACCGTTCCCACATGCGCTCCGCCATCCGAAAGCCCAAACAAGGCGGCGGGGTGGATCATCATCTGGCGCAAGTCCGAAAGATCGAAACGGCTGTAATTATAAATCGGGAAATACACCAATTGCTGGCCATCTTCTTCCAGCAAAAGATCATAGATCGCTTCCATCACCGAAAGCCCGGCATCGCGGGCCATATAATAAAGGGATTTTTCCATGGGCGGTTCATAATCGGGCGGATCGCCCAAACGATACATGCGAAGCGAGAAAAATTCCAAACGATCCAGAACCATATCGGCAAGGGGCGGCACCGCGCTATCCGCCCCCGAAAGCCTGATGCGTGGCTCGGCCAGCAGCCGCGCCTTGAAATCGGGATCGCGCAGGATCGCCACCCGCTCTGCCAGCGGCAGATCCATGATCGCCCGATAGCCGGGATAAGCCATCAAAGGATTGAGCGTGGTCTCAAGCCCGAAAAAAACCCCGATGCCGCGCGCGGCCACCTGAACTTTCATCGGCAGGCCCCGGTCATTGGCCTGCTCCACCCGAGCCAGAATCCGCCGCCATTGATCAGGGGCCATATCCCGCTGATTAAGCGACAGGGAAACCGGACGCCCACAGGCCTTGGCCATGGCATCCACCAGATCGAATTCGGGATCGAAAGCGGCCTCACCTTCATCAAGACGAAAATCGGAAACGAGCTGCAAAACCCCCTTTCCCACATCGGCCAACGCCCCGGCCAGCCCCAAAAGCTCATCAAGGCCGCAAAACCGCGCCGGGGTATCTTCACCTTTATTGGTTTTATGCACCGCCGAACGCCCGGTGCTGATCCCCAAAGCCCCGGCCCTCAGGCCATCGGCTGCCAGTGCCCGCATCAGGGCGATATCATCTGCCTGCGCAGGTTCACCCGCAGCCCCACGATCCCCCATCACATAAAGCCGCAGGGGATCATGGGTGATCTGAGTGGCAAAATCGATGCTGTGGGGGATGGCGTCCAGTGCATCGAGATAACTGCCGAAATCCTCCCAATCAAAGCTAACGCCCTCGCTCAGGGCCACGCCGGGGATTTCCTCCACCCCTTCCATCAGGGCGATCAGCTGATCCTGCGCCCCCGGCCGCAGGGGCGCAAAGCCAACCCCGCAATTGCCCATCACAAGGCTGGTCACCCCATGGCAAGAGGATGGTGCCAATGTTTCATCCCAGCAGGCCTGCCCATCATAATGGGTGTGGATGTCGACAAAACCCGGTGTCACCATGGCCCCATCGGCATCGATCACCTGATGCGCCGGGCTGCCCAGCGATTGATCGCGCGAAATGTCGGTGATGCGGCCATCCTTGATCCCCAGATCCCCATGATAGGGCGCGCCGCCGCTGCCATCATAGATAAGTCCGCCGGTGATCTTTAAATCCAGAGTCATGGCACAATCCTTTTAAGGGCGGAGCGGCGGTCTTTCTGCAAAAACACGAAGACGAACAAAAAGGCCGTGGGAAACATCAACAGGCCATAAGCAGCACCGGGCAACATCATCATCTGATCCTGCAACAAGGTGGCGGCAACGAACATCGCAAGCGACCCATTCTGGATGCCGCATTCAAGGGTAAGGGCAACCACCCGGGGCGGGCTGAGGCGGGCGGCCCGGGCCAGACCATAAGCAAGGCTCATCGCCCCCAGATTAAGGATCAAAATGGGCGGAGCGATGGCCCCCAGATCATTTTGCACCCGTTCCCATTCCATCGCGATGGCGGCGAGGATGAACAGGAAAAATACCACCGTCGCCACCCGCCGGGTGATCGGCTCGGCGGCCATTGCGAAAGCCGGAGCCATGGCCCTGATCCCAAGGCCGCAGGACAAGGGGATCAGCGTCATCATCGCCAGCCCCGATATGGTTCCCAGCAAAGACAAGGGCGGCGCATCATCACCCATGAAATGAGCCATCGAAAAGCGCAGGATGATCGGCAGGCTGAAGATGGTGACAAAGCTGACCACGGTGGTCAGCGAAATGGATAAAGCGGTATCCCCCCGCGCCAGATGGGTAAGCAGATTGGACATCGGCCCGCCCGGACAGGCGGCAATGATCATCAACCCCACGGCCAGCGAAGGCGACATCGGCCACAGGCTGGCAAGGGCAAAGCCGATCACGGGCAGGAAAAGAAGCTGGCTCATGAGCCCCAGAACAAACGCTTTCGGCTGACGCGCCACGGCGGTGAAATCGGCAGTCGTCAGCGCCAGCCCCATCGACAGCATGATCAGAGCCACAATCGACGGCAGGATGATATCAGTAACGCTGTTCATATCCTCACTTTCCTGTCCACTTTACAAAACGGATAGGGAAATATCTCCTGCCTGAACATGCAGGACGATGTCGAGGATCTATAAGGTTCAATCGCCCCCAAAGCCCATCTTACAACGCTTTGGGTTCGACCATGATGCGGAATTGATAGGGGGCGCTTTTGGGTCCGGCAATCACGCTGTTTGCCCCCATATGCAAAATGGCGGTGGCTTCCTGACCAAAGCGCGATAAAGGCTGATCATTGACGATGGTGCCCAGATAGCTGCCCATATCGCGAATGATCAGATAGCCATCGCGTTTTTCCAATTCGAAATGTTCGGGCGAAAGAGCATAATCCTTCAACGCCCCGAGCAAAAGATGCTGATCCGATGTCTTGCCCCCATCGCTTTGGCCGGTGCGCAGCCCCAGGGTAAAGGGCAGCTTTTCAATGATCACCCCATCTTCGCCCATCTGCTTGATCATGGCTTCATGCGCAGGCAAAAGCCGGATCATCCCGATCTGTGTCAAAAGGGCTTTATCGCGGGATTTTCCGCCCCCCGAAAGCAGGCGTTCATCCACCTTTTCCAGCCGTTCGCTCAGCATCCGCAGCATCGGCAGGCCCAAAGGATTTTGATCGCTGAACAATTTCAGAAATTGCGGCTTGGTCACCTCAAGCAGGCTGCATGGGGTGAGCGCCTTCATGCTGGTGCTGTGCGCTTTATTGCGGATGACCCCGCTTTCGCCAAATATCTCACCCCGCCCCAGAACCGCCAACCGCACCGCCCGCCCGGCGGCTTGGCGCGAAACCTCGACCGCACCCTCTTCGATCAGATAAACTGCTTTGGCTTCATCGCCTTCGGCATAAACCAGATCGCCGGGCTTTAATTTCAGCGTTTGCATGACCCATCTCCTTCAGACAGGCTTCAAATTCTGCATCATGCAGTGTAAAGAGCCGGTAAAGTTCAAGGAAAAAACATGCCCAACCTGCCCTTTCCCCTTAGCGATGATGCACGCGATCACTTTATCGCGGCCGCCCTGGCCGAGGATATAGGGAGCGGCGATCTCACCAGTTCTTCGGTGATCCCCAATGATGCCCGGCTGATCGCTACCATGCGGGCACGCGAGCCGATGATTTTGTCTGGCCTGCCGCTCGCCTGCGCGATTTTCAGGGCGCTTGATCCCGATGTGGGGCTTCAGGCAATGGCCGATGATGGCACAGCGCATCAGGCGGGTTCCGTGCTTTTGCGCCTTGATGGCCGGGCCCGCGCCCTGCTCAGCGCTGAACGCACGGCGCTTAATCTGGTGCAGCATCTTTCGGGCATTGCCACCCTCACCCATCGCTATGTGGAGGCGATCAAGGGCACCGGCGCGGTCATTCTGGATACCCGCAAAACCACCCCGCTTTTGCGCCGGCTTGAAAAATATGCGGTGGCCTGTGGCGGCGGGGTCAATCACCGCATGGGGCTTTATGATGCGGTGATGATCAAGGATAATCACATTGCCGTGGCGGGGGGCATCCGCCCGGCATTGGAAGCCGCCAGAGCCGCAGGGCATGATGATTGTCAGGTGGAATGCGATACCCTTGATCAGGTGGATGAAGCTTTGGCCGCCGGGGCAGGCAGCCTGCTTCTGGACAATATGACACCCGATCTTTTGCGGCAGGCCGTGGCCCGCATCAAGGGCCGCGTTCCCACCGAGGCATCGGGCGGGGTGCGGCTGGAAACCGTGCGCGCCATTGCCGAAAGCGGGGTGGATCGTATCTCCATCGGTCGGCTCACCCAAAGTGCCCCGGCCATCGATATCGGCCTTGATTTTGAACGAGGGACCGCACCCCGATCATGAAGGACCATGAGGAATGAACATCCTGATCGCTTTGGCCGGTGTGAATGGCCTGATGGCGGTGGCAGCCCTGGCCGCCGGTGCCCATATCCTCGCCGCGCGCCTTGATGAACAAAGGCTGGGCTGGTTTACCCAGGCCGCGCAGTTTCAACTGATCCATGGGGTGGCGCTGCTGGCCCTGGGCATTGCCGCACTTTCTATCAAAACCATGCCCTTGATCCCGGCTACGGGGATGCTGTGGCAGGCGGGCGTGCTTTTATTTTGCGGCAGTTTATATTGGCTGGCCTTGATGGGATCGGGCAGCCTTGGGGTTTTTCACTGGCTCACCCCCTTGGGCGGGTTGTGCCTGATGGCGGGATGGGCCCTGCTGATCGTGGCAGGCATTCGCGCCCCGGCCTTGTGATCGGTTTATCAGGATTTGGCCATGAAACGGTGAAAGGCGCGCACCGCAAAGCCCGTGCACACGAAAGAAAACAGCAAAAGATAAGCGCCATTCACCCCCACCATCAGCCAATCGCCGCCCAGAAAAGCACCCCGGGCCATGCGCACCGCCCATTCCACGGGATTATAGGCGGAGATCGCCCTGATCCAGCCGGGCATGGCTTCGGTGGAGATGATCATGGATGACAGGAAAACCAAAGGCAGGATCACGAAATTCATCACCGCGATGATGGCATCATGGCGCGGGATCATCAAAGCCAAAGCATTCGATAAAGCCCCAAAGGCCGAGCCCAGCAAAAAAGCCGCGAGCAAGATCACCGGATAGGCCAGCACACCCCCTGTCATCCCCGCCCCCAAAAGCAGGCCAACCCCGATGATCGCCGTGGCCTGCCCCATCACCAGAACACCGGAATGGGCAACATACGCGCCAATCAGCGCCCCCCGCGCCGCCGGGGTGACCAGAAACCGATCCAAAATCCCCCGTTCATGATCCATCAGCAAAGACATGCCGGAATAGGCAGAGCCAAAAAGCGCCGCCATCACCGCAAGGCCGGGCACCAGAAAATCCACATAAGATTGGGTGCCAAAACCGCCCAGCGCTGTCACCCCGCCAAAAAGCTGGCCAAACAGCAAAAGCCATAAAACCGGCTGAATGATCGAGATGATCACAAAAACCGGCATGCGCTTGCTATGCACCAGCAACCGCCCGGTCAGGATGAACAGATCGCGCAAAAATTTCATGAAACGGTCTCGTCTTGGGGTGCGGAATGATCCGCAATATCAGGCGATGCAGCGGATGATTTCGCTTCCCTGTCGCCATCCGCAGCCTTGTACCGCCTGCCGGTTACCTGCAGATACACATCATCAAGGCGGGGCCGTGTCATGCTCACATCCAAAAGGGGCAATCCATCCAAGGCCGCAATCAGAAGCGGCAAAATGGATGATCCCTGCGCCACCCGCAGATCAAGGCGATCCTGATCCTGCTCATTGGCATTCAGCGCGGCATCCGCAGATGAAGGATCGGTCGGCAATCCGGCTTTCGCCAGCCGCTCAGCCAGATCCTGCGGATCGGGCGCGGTGGCAAACCGGATACTGATCAGATCGCCTTCCAGACGATCCTTCAGGGCTTTGGGCGATCCTTCGGCCACAATGCGCCCCTGATCGATGATCGCCACCCGATCCGCCAGTTGATCGGCTTCTTCCAGATAATGGGTGGAAAATAAGATGGTCATGCCCTGATCCCGGGCCAGATGCCTGATTTCGCGCCACATCACCGCCCGGCTTTGGGGATCGAGCCCGGCTGAAGGTTCATCGAGAATTAAAATCTGTGGACCATGGATCAGCCCCATCGCCAGATCCAACCGGCGGCGCATCCCCCCCGACCAGCCTTTAGTGCGGCGGTCAGCGGCCTCATCCAGATCGAAAAGCTTTAATAAATGCGCCACATGCCGGGCGAGATCATCCCCCCCCATGCCAAATAAACGCCCCTGCATCCGCAGATTTTCGCGGCCCGTCAGGGTTTCATCCGATGTTGAGGCCTGCGCCACATAGCCCATATCCCGGCGCAGGGCGGCGCGCGCGGCCTCAGCCCCCCGATGCCCCTGCCCGCCAAAATCATCAGAGCCAAAACCATCTGGCCCAAAAACATCATGACCGGCCAGCTTCACCCGGCCCGCCGTGGGCTGCGACAGGCTGGCCAAAATCCGCATGGTGCTGGATTTACCCGCACCATTGGGGCCCAAAAGGGCATAGATCTGACCTTTTTCAACCCGCAAATCGATCCCGCGCAAGGCTTCCACGGGGCCGGAATAGGTTTTCACCAAAGCTTTGATTTCAATCATCGGCATGGCTGTTCAAACGCTTTCCGGCACCGACATTTCACCGGCGATCACCTCCACACAATGGCCCGACATATGCACCCGATCCTTGGTCACATGAATCCACAGATCCCCGCCCCGCGCTGAAATCTGGCGGGCAAATAATGTGTTTTTGCCCAAACGATCAGCCCAAAAGGGCGCAGAAACACAATGCGCCGAGCCGGTCACCGGGTCTTCGTCTACCCCATATCCGGGGAAAAAACACCGCGACACAAAATCGCAATCATCACCGGGGGCCGTGGCGATGAAGCCATGCCGCCCCAAAGCCTTCAGAGCCACAAAATCGGGCCTCAGCCGCGCAATATCGGCCTGGCTTTCATAAAGCAAAAGATAATCGCGCCCACCACCCCACAAGGCCAAAGGGGCCGCCCCCATGGCCTGATAAAGGCCCGAAGGCACAGCCACATCGCCAGCCCGGCGGGCAGGCAGATCCAAAGACAGCCGATCCCCATCGCGGGTCACGGTCAAAATCCCCGCCTGACTGCCAAACCGCACGGCTTTGGCCTTGCCATGCAGATTGCTGAGGATGGCATGGCCGGCTGCCAAAGTGGCATGACCGCACAAATCCACCTCAACCTCCGGGGTGAACCAGCGCAGATGAAAATCCGCTTCGTCGGCATCCCCGGCGGGCACGAAAAAGGCCGTTTCCGACAGATTATTTTCCCGCGCAATGGCCTGCAGAACTGCATCGGGCAACCAGGCATCAAGGGGGCAAACAGCCGCCGGATTGCCGCGAAAAGCCTGATCGGTAAACGCATCGATCTGCAAAAAAGCGATACGAATATTCTGGCTCATTTTTGCTCCCCCCCGGCCCGGATCAGTGCTTTGACAGCATCATCAAACCCCGCAAGGATCTGTGCGCCCAGATCCCAGATCGGCCGTTTTATCAAGGTCGGATGGGCCAGCATCAGGTGCCGCGCCCGTTCGCCATCGAGTTCACCCTGCTCGGCAGGGGCCAGCCCGCGCCATGTGGTGCTGCGTTTATTGAGCAAATGCTCCCAGCCCAGGGCATCAATCCAGCGATCCATCTGATCTTCGCTCACCCCATGATCGCGCAGATCAACGAATTGATAAGCAACCCCCTCCCCCGAAAGCCATGTGCGGGCAGAGCGGCAGCGATCGCAGTTTTTGAGGCCAAACAGAATGATCATGGCACCCCGATTTGATTGATAGCTTTAACCATGGTCTTAGCGATAACCGCCCCTGCTTGCCATAAGAACCTGCATCAATCGAGTTCTTTCATCGTCAGATTGGGCTTTTCAAAGCCGATGGGATCGATCTTGATGATGATTTCGGCATCGGGAAATCGTTCGCTGAGCGCCGCTTCGGCCTCGATAGCGGCCAGATGCGCCTGATGCAGGCTGGCATGGGGGCTGATTTCGATATGAAGTTGAATGAAGCTGTCGATCCCGGCTTTGCGGGTTTTAAGATCATGCAGACCCAGAATATCGCGATTGCCCAAAACGATATTGAAAATGGCTTCGCGCTCGGCACTGGCCATTTCCCGATCCATCAGCATATCGATGGACCCTTTGGCCACCCCCCAGGCATTATAGCCGATAAAGACACCGATCCCGATGCCAAAGAGCGCATCCATAAAATGAAGGCCGCCATAAGCGCTGACCGCCAACCCCACCATCACCGAAAGGTTGAGCAACAGATCGCCGGTATAATGCAAATGATCGGCGGTAATGGCCACCGATTGGCTGCGCGCGATCACATGACGCTGGAACAGCACCAGCCCCAAAGTCAGGATGATCGCCACCGCCGAAACAGCCATGCCGGTCCAGGCCATCATCACCGGCTGCGGATCGGCAAGACGCAACACAGATTGCAAGATGATGAAGGCTGCCGATCCCAGCATCACCGCACCCTGGGCCAGAGCCGCCAGCGCCTCGGCCTTGCCATGCCCGAACCGGTGGGTATCATCGGGGGGCTGCAAAGCGGTGCGCACCCCCATATAGCTCATCACCGAAGCAAACAGATCAAGGAGCGAATCGGTCATCGAGGCGAGCATGGTCACCGACCCGGTGAGCAGCCAGACCACACCTTTCAATAGCGCAAGCGTGCCCCCCACCGCCATGCTGGCATAGGCCGCCAAACGCATCAGCTTCGCCCGCTTGCGCAAAGCGAGATCGGGGCTGTCCGCCCGAGCGTTTTTGGCCTCCGGCATGGTCATCATCCTGTTCTCTCGCCCCTTCAGGGATAAAGAAGCGTGCTTTCCCAATCGTCCGGTGCCCGCTCCCCTCGCGCATGGGGCTTGAAAATCACCCGATGGTGCAGGCGAAAGGGCTCTTCCTGCCAGAATTCAAAGAGATCGGGTTCAAGGCGAAAGCCCGACCAGAAAGGCGGCCTTGGCACCGGCTGGCCCACAAATTTTTGTTCATAATGCGCAATCGCCGCTTGGAATTCATCCCGGCCACCGGGCATCGGGGCCGATTGCTTTGATGCCCAGGCCCCGATCTGACTGGCGCGCGGGCGTCCGGCAAAATAGCGATCCGCCTGCGCATCCGAGACCGGACTGACAAAGCCCTCGATGCGGATTTGCCGTTGCAGGCTTTTCCAGTGAAACAAAAGCGCCGCCGCGTTCGAGGCTGCAAGATCACGGGCCTTGCGGCTCGCCAGATTGGTATAGAAAACAAAGCCCGCCTCATCCCATTCTTTGAGCAGCACAATCCGCGCCGATGGCCGCCCTGCGGCATTGACGCTGGCCAAAGTCATGGCATTGTGATTATCGGGTTCCGCCTCTTTGGCCTCATCCAGCCATTGCGCAAAAGCCTTGAAAGGGTTGGTTTGGGTAATTTTTTCCATACATAATCTCCAAAGCTGATAAAACCACATATCATGAACGACAGATGAGATGATCAAGGCTGACCATGAAAGATCCATATGCCATTCTAGGGGTTCCCAAAACCGCCGATGATGCCACCATCAAAAGCGCTTATCGCACATTAGCCAAGGAACTGCACCCTGATCGCAATAAAGGCAATGACAAGATCGTCGAACGCTTCAAGGAAGTATCGGCGGCCTATAATATCATTGGCGATAAAGACAAACGCGCCCGTTATGATCGCGGCGAGATTGATGCCAGCGGTGCCGAACGCGCCCCCTTTGGCGGGGCGGCGGGGGGCTTTCGGCCCGGTGCCGGGGGCGGTTTCAGGCCCGGTGCCGATATGGGCGGAGCGTCCTTTACCGATAGTGATGATATTTTTGCCGATCTTTTCGGCTTTGGCCGTGGCCGTCGGGCCCAGCCCCGGCCTCAGCGCGGGCGCGATGTGGTTTATCGCCTGAAGGTGGATTTCATTGATGCCATCCATGGCATCACCAGACGCCTGAGCCTGTCCAATGGCAAAACATTGGACGTGAAAATCCCTCAAGGCGTGGCCGATGGCCAGCAGATTCGCCTCGCAGGGCAAGGCCAAGCCGGAGAGGCGGGCGGCCCGCCGGGCGATGCTTTGGTGAAGGTTGAAATCGCGCCGCATCCTTTTTTCCGCCGCGATGGCCTTGATATCGCCCTTGATCTGCCCATCCGCATCGATGAAGCGGTTTTAGGGGCCAGGCTTTCGGTGCCCACCCCCCATGGTGAGGTGACATTATCGATCCCCAAAAACACGTCGAGTGGCAAACGCCTGCGCCTAAAGGGCAAGGGCATCAGCGCCGGGGGCAAGACCGGCGATCAATATGTGACATTGAAGATCGTTCTGCCCGATCATCCCGATCAGGATCTGGAAAAAGCGATCAAGGGCTGGGCGAAATCCCATGCTTATGATGTTCGCGCCGCCCTGAAATCATAAGGCAGGATATGGTGCGCGAAAATAGCGGTTTCGTTGGGCAGCAAGCCGCAAAAGGCCAAGGGCAGTTGAGCACCCATGGCCGCATCTGCTGGGCTTCGCTGTTGCGGTTTTTCAAGAACCATGGATTGGAAGATGCCGGAAATCTCGCCTTTTTAGGGGTGATGGCCCTGTTTCCGTTTCTTATTTTCATGATCGCCCTGTCGGGCTTTATCGGCCAAACCGATATGGGCCAGGATGCCATCCGCTTCCTGCTGACCAATCTGCCCCAAGGCATTGCCCAAACTCTGGAAGGGCCGATTGATAATATCCTCAAGGTTTCAGGGGGTGGGCTGCTCACCGGTTCCATCGCCTTTGCTTTATGGTCGGCGGTGCAAGGGGTGGAAGGGGCGCGGAAAACGGTGATCCATGCCTTTGGAAGCTGGCACCATGCAGCGCCTTTCTGGCGACGGCTTTTGGCAGACCTCGCTCTGATCATCATCACCGCTCTGGCGATTTTGCTGGCGATGTCCTTTCTGGTGGCCATTCCCGTAACTTTGAGCTTTTTATCCGAGCTTTTTTATCTGCCGCAGACCATCCGCGATTACAGCATCTGGGCGCGCTATATCGCCGCCCCGCTTTTGCTGTTTTTAGCGCTTTTGGCCCTTTACAAGAATTTCACCCCGCGCCTGCCCCGGCATCGGCGCCATTATGTGCCCGGGGCGCTGTTCACGGTTCTTGTCTGGCTTTTGCTGGGGAAGGGCATGACGGTTTTTCTCAATCATGCTGATCGCTATGACGTGATCTATGGCAGCCTTGCGGGCATGGTGATCTTGCAGCTCTTCATTTATATCATTGCGGCGGCCTTTATTCTTGGCGCGCATCTCAATGCTGGCTATAGCCGCCATCATCATGATCTGCCATCACGCTTGGAGGATCAGGATGAACAGGATGATCCGGCGCATTGATTTGCACCAAAGCCTGTGTAGGATATTTCCGCAGCCGGGCCGGTTGGATATAAAGGCCGGCACAGGAATGAACGGACTATGAATTGACGACGATATGCGCAGAGCGAACGCGCCGAACAAAAAGGACAGGTCATGACCGCAGCATCAGATCTCAAAACAGATAATCAGGCCGGTCTTTTATCAGGCAAGCGGGGGCTGATCATGGGGGTTGCCAATGATCGCTCTTTGGCCTGGGGGATTGCTCGCGCCGCCCGCGCCCAAGGGGCGGAGCTTGCCTTCACCTATCTGGGAGAGGCGCTGGAACGCCGGGTGCGGCCCTTGGCTGAAAGCCTGGGCTCCACGCTTTTGGCACCTTGCGATGTGGCGGATATGCACTCCATCGACGAAGCCTTTGCGATCATTGAAAAAGAATGGGGCCAGCTTGATTTTCTGGTCCATGCCATCGGTTTTTCCGACAAGAATGAATTGCGTGGTCGCTATGTGGATACCAGCCGGGAAAATTTCCTCAATACCATGGATGTAAGCTGCTATTCCTTTACCGCTGTTGCCAATCGCGCCGAAAAGTTGATGAGCGCGGGCGGCTCGATGCTCACCTTATCCTATTATGGCGCGGAAAAGGTGATGCCGCATTATAATGTCATGGGGCTGGCGAAGGCGGCATTGGAAACCAGCGTCAAATATCTGGCCAATGATCTGGGCCCGCGCGGCATCCGGGTCAATGCCATCTCCGCCGGGCCGATCAAAACGCTCGCGGCTTCAGGCATTGGCGATTTTCGCTATATCCTGAAATGGAATGAATATAATTCGCCCTTGCGCCGCAATGTCTCCATCGATGATGTGGGCGGCGCGGGGATGTATCTGCTCTCTGATCTGGCCTCCGGGGTCACCGGGGAAATTCATCATGTGGATGCAGGCTATAATACCGTGGGCATGAAACAGGTCGATGCGCCCGATATCACCCTTGGCTGATCGCGCCGCCCGCACGGGAATTGCACCATGTCGATAAACAGCTTTGGCCATGTTCTGCGCTTCACGAGCTGGGGGGAATCCCATGGCCCATCCATCGGGGCTGTGCTTGATGGGGTGCCCCCCGGCCTAGCCTTGAGCGAAGGCGATATTCAGCCGTTTCTTGATAAACGCCGACCCGGCCAATCGCGCTTTACCACCCAGCGTCAGGAACCTGATCAGGTGCGGATTCTTTCCGGCGTTTATGAAGGGCGGACCACCGGCACAGCCCTTTCTTTGCTGATTGAAAATACCGATCAGCGCTCCAAGGATTATTCCGACATCGCCAAACGCTATCGCCCCGGCCATGCCGATTACACCTATATGGCCAAATATGGCCATCGCGATCCCCGGGGCGGCGGGCGATCCTCGGCCCGGGAAACCGCCATGCGGGTGGCGGCAGGGGCGGTGGCGCGCAAAATTCTGGGCGCCAATATCACCCTTTATGGCGGATTGGTGGAAATGGGTGGCGATGCCATCGATGACGCCGCCCTCGATTGGGATGAAGTGGATCAAAACCCCTTTTTCTGCCCCGATGCCAAAGCCGCCCAACGCTGGGCCGAGCGCCTTGATGCCGTACGAAAAAGCGGCGATTCATTAGGCGCGGTGATCGCCGTGGAAGCCCATGGGGTGCCCGCAGGCTGGGGCGCACCGATCTATGGCAAGCTTGATGCCGATCTGGCAGCGGCGATGATGTCGATCAATGCTGCCAAAGGCGTTGAGATCGGCGCGGGGTTCAAGGCCGCCCGCCTGAGCGGGGCGGATAATGCCGATGAAATGCGGATGGGCCCCGATGGCCATCCGCGCTTTCTATCCAATCATGCCGGCGGCATTTTGGGGGGCATTTCATCGGGCCAGCCGGTGTGCTGCAGGATTGCCATCAAGCCCACCAGTTCGATCCTGATCCCCCGCCAAACCATCACCAGCGATGGCGATGAGGTGGAGATCATCACCAAAGGCCGCCATGATCCCTGTGTGGGCATTCGCGGCGTGCCCGTGGCCGAGGCCATGCTGGCGCTGGTCCTGGCCGATCATATGATGCTGCATCGGGCACAATGTGGCTGAAAAACGGGCCAGCCAAACAATTCGGGCAGCCGCTTCAATCCTGGCGGGCTTCGAATGCAGATGGATCATGCACCCGCACATCCGCCGACAACCGTTCCTGACACATGCGACGGATAAACTGCGCCAGTTCCCGATAAAGCCGACGATGCGGCACGCTGGGCCGCCAAGCCATCGCCACTGTGCGATAGGCCAGTTCTTCGTTCAATCCCAGAACCACAACATCCTTGCGCGGCAGAATTTCAGAGCGCACATAAAGCGCCGGCAAAAAGCCCAGGCCCATATTCATGCCAACCATATGACGCAGGGTATCAAGGCTGGTGCCTTCATATTCGCGCAAAAGCCGGGCCTGATAGCGATGCGCCAATTCCTGCACCTGATCAAAAAACCGATAGCGCTCTTCCAGCGCCAATAAAGTTTGATCGCGCAGATCGGCCCCCTCAACCATTGCCTTCGCAGCCAGCGGATGATCAAGGGATGCCGTGAGCAATAAAGGCTCATCATAAAGATTGTGCGTGACCAAACCGCCGATATCCATGGGCATAGAGGTGAGAATGATATCAAATCGGCCATCGAGCAATTTGGCTTCGAGTTCGCGCGGGTCTTCTTCACGCACATAAAGGCGCAGATCGGGATAAGCATCATGAATGGCGCCAATCACTTCAGGCAATAAATAAGGCCCGATAGAGGGCGACACCCCCAAACGATGGGTGCCCCCAAGGCCCCCATGGCCAAGCCGGGCACGATCCATCAACAGGCTGATATCATGAAGGATTTCTTCAGCCAACGGGATGATTTCCTGGCCGATGGGGGTTGGCATGGCCCCCGTTTTGGCGCGTTCAAGCAAGGGGCAGCCCAGAATTTCCTCCAAAACCGAAATCTGCGCCGAAAGCGTTGGCTGAGAAACGCCCAAACGGCTGGCGGCCCGGCGAAAGCTGCCCGCTTTCGCCACCTCCAGAAAATAGCGGATTTGTTTGACCCCGGGTTCGCGATGAGGCTGTTTTTTTGTGATAGTCAAAGCTGATCACCTTTTCAGAAATATTTGGCTTCCATTATCACATGGCTTATACAAACTGCACAGCATTAAATATCTGGGGACCACCCGGATTTGGTTCGCAATGGCAAGGAGACGAAACGTGGAAAAGATTTTTTCAGGAATTTCGACATTCCAGAAAACCGTATATCCCGAAAATGAAGATCTCTTTCGCAAGCTGGCAGGGGGGCAATCCCCGGAGGCGCTATTCATCACCTGTGCCGATAGCCGTGTCGATCCTTCGATGATCACCCAAACCAAACCCGGCGATCTGTTTATCTGCCGCAATGCCGGCAATATCGTGCCGCCCCATGTTGCCGATGCTGGCGGGGTGACCGCCACCATCGAATATGCCATCGGGGCCTTGAATATCCAGCATCTTGTGGTCTGTGGCCATACCGATTGCGGGGCCATGAAGGGTGCCATGGATCTCGCCGGTTTGGAAAAATTCCCCCATGTGAAGCAATGGCTTGGCTATTCAGAAGCGGCGCTTAAGATTGTTGATGAACAATCCGGCGAGCGCTCCGAGCAGGACCGGCTCGATGCCCTGATCGAACAAAATGTGCTGATGCAACTCAATCATGTGCGCACCCATCCTTATGTGGCGGCCCGCCTCTCTACCGGGCGTTTGCAGCTTCATGGCTGGGTCTATGATATCAAAACCGGCGCGATCAAAGCCTATGACGAGGAAAGCGGACAATTCAAAATTTTGACCAAGGAGGGTTATGAATCTACACTGGTCAATTGATGAGAGATCCTTTGTTATCCTCTTTGCATCCTTCATGAAACGACCCTGATGCCCCTTGGCATCCATGGCCTTGGCATCCATAGAAAGAAACGTTCATGTCCTATAATGTCGATCAAATACGCGGCGATATTTTCGGCGGTGTTACGGCCGCCGTGGTCGCACTGCCACTGGCCCTCGCTTTTGGTGTGGCGTCCGGCGCCGGCCCGATTGCTGGCCTTTATGGGGCAATCATCGTAGGCTTTTTTGCTGCGGTTCTGGGTGGAACCCCCACCCAGATTTCCGGCCCCACCGGCCCGATGGTGGTTGTTTTTGCTGGTGTTTTTGCTGCTTTTTCCGATCAGCTTGAGCTTGTTTTCGCATCCGTTGTTTTAGCGGGCATCTTTATGGTGCTGGCAGGCATCTTCAAGCTGGGTACCTATATCCGGCTGGTTCCCTATCCGGTGATTTCCGGCTTCATGAGCGGGATTGGCTGCATCATCATCATCTTGCAATTCGGGCAATTGATGGGGCAGGAATCCTCTTCCAGCCCCTTGATGGCTTTGGGCAATATTCCCGATGCGATCAGCAATCCCAATCTATCGGCTTTGATCATCAGCGCCATTTCCCTGGCCGTGGTCTTTTTATGGCCTGCCAAGCTGGGGCGCTTTCTGCCCGGGCCGCTGGCAGCTCTTTTGATCGCAACACCTGTGGCGATGCTGCTTCCCGGTGTTCCCATTTTGGGATCGATCCCCACCGGCCTGCCCAGCCTGCAAATTCCCATGCTGACGGCTGATAGTGTCTTTTTTATTGTGGAAGCAGCCCTGATCCTGGCCGCCCTGGGGGCGATCGACAGCCTCTTGACCTCACTGGTCGCCGATAATATGACCCGTGGCCGCCATGATTCCAATCGCGAGCTGATCGGCCAAGGGGTAGGCAATAGCATTGCCGGGCTTTTTGGGGCGATCCCAGGCGCCGGGGCCACCATGCGCACGGTGATCAATATTCGCTCTGGCGGCACCACCCGGCTTTCGGGGGCTTTGCATTCAGTGGTTTTGCTGGCCATCGTTTTGGGTCTTGGCCCTCTGGCCGAAGCCATCCCCAATGCCGCCCTTGCCGGTATTCTGGTGAAGGTGGGCTATGACATCATCGATTGGTCTTATATCAAGCGTGCCCATCGCGGCCCGCGTTGGGATCTGCTGCTGATGGTGATGGTGCTTGGGCTCACTGTGTTTGTCGATCTGATCACGGCGGTGGCTGCCGGTGTCGTGCTGTCCGCCCTTGCCTTCATTCAGCAATTGGCGAAAACCCAGCTTGCCTCCATCGGCGATATCAGCCTGCGCGATATGGATGAATCCGAAGCCGCTTTGTTGAAAGATACCGAAAACCGGATCAGAATCTTTGATTTCGGTGGGCCTTTGAGCTTCGGGGCGGCCGCCGATATGGGGCATCGGGCGCGAGAGCGCACAGCGGGCGAAGTCTCCGTCCTCATCCTTGATTTCTCGCGTGTGCCATTCATCGATATGTCGGCGGCTACGGCGGTGGAAACCATTCTGTCTGATGCCAAAAACAGTGGTGTCACCGTTTATATGACCGGGATGCGCGATAGCATTACCGATCTGTTTAAAGGACTGGGAACCTTCACCCAGATTCCAATGTCGCAGGTCAAAGCAAACCGAAAAGAAGCCCTGACCGAAGCCGTTGCCCTGATCGAAGAGGAAAAACGGCTCGCATGATAGCGGGTGCAAAAGCCTGATCCTCAAAACTAATCTTCAAAAAACCAATCCCGGGTTTTAACCGCCATAAAAAGCGCTTAAAGCCCGGGATTTTATGTTGAACTCTTATATTCGGCTCGGCTTGCGAAGACGGGAACTCTATTCCCCGAGGCGCTTCGCCGTCACCTCGACCGAAACATTGACATTGGCCGCAACGGCCTTCGCCACATCACCCTTCTGGCCCAAAGAAAAGCTGTTGCGATCAAGGGTGATGCTGCCAACCACCTGCGCCACATCGTCTTCGATGGTCAGCTTGAAAGGCAAAGTGACCGGCTGTTCATGGCCCCGGATCGTCAGGCTGCCACGCGCTTCATAGCGGCCATTTTCCAGATGCGTGATCTGCTCGGAAACAAAAACCGCTTTGGGGTATTCTTCGATAAAAAACCAGTTGGAATTCACCAAAGTGGAGCGAGCATCCTGCCCATTCAAATAAATACTGCCGCTATCCACCTCGACCCTGATCACGGCATCTTCAGGGGCTTCGGGATCAAAGATGATCTCGGAGGTAAAATCCTTGAATCCACCGCTCACCGGCGAGGTATTCCATTTCGCCGTCCATAAAATGGCGCTTTTATCCTTGATCACCTGCCATTGCTGAGCATGGGCAGCCCCCGGCAGGGCCATCTGCAGCAGGCCAGCCGCCGCCACTGCCACGAAAGCGGATCGCATCGATGATGTCATTGATTATCTCCATGACCAGAAGGGCCAGCAAAGGGCAGCATCCGCCGCAGGGTTTCGTCCTTTAAAATGAAATGATGTTTCAAGGCGGCCCCCACATGCAAGACTAAAAGCCCCAAAAGCGCCCATCCCAAAAGTTCATGCCCTTCTTTGGCCAGATCATGGAGCCATTCCGTAGGGCCAAAAATCGTGGGCAAAGCAAACAGATCAAAAATCCGGGTGGGAATGGTCAGTTCTGAGGTATCGGCGCTAATCAGCCCCAAAAGGGGCATCAAAAACAAAATGGCATAAAGCCCATAATGCGTGAGATGCGCCAGCCCCCGCTCATAGGGCTTGAGATTGCCGGGCAAGGCCGGGCCGGGATGTCTGAGCCGCCAGATAAGACGCAGGAGCGCCAATAAAAGAACTGTCAGGCCAATCGACTTATGCAATTGAAAATATTCAAATTTGGTTTGCAGATCTTCGATCAGGTGGATCATGGCATAGCCAAGACCCCACATGAAAATAACCAGAAGGGCGACGATCCAGTGAAAAGCCATACTCACGAAGCCCCAACGGTCAGTGCTGTTGGACATCTGCATCATCGCCCCCCTTCTTCAGGTCTTTAAAAACTCCTGAACGCTTTCTATCATTCGGCTTTCGATGCTTCGGTGGAAATGAAGATCTCCACGTCGTCACTCACCATCGGCACATATTGATTGATGCCGAAATCACTGCGCTTGATCTTGGTGGTGGCGGTGAAACCCGCATGGGTTTTGCCATTCATCGGATGCTTGCCCAATTGATTAAGGGTCACATCAAGCACCACCGGCTTGGTCACGCCATGAATGGTCAGATCCCCATGCACCTTGGCGGCCTTATCGCCATCAAGTTCGATCTTCGTGCTTTTGAAGGTGGCTTCAGGATAGGTTGCGGCATCGAAAAAATCAGCGCTTTTAAGATGATCGTCGAATTTCTCAATGCCCGTATCGATACTGCTGATCGGAATGGTCACCGACAGGCTGGAATTGGCGGGATTGTCCTGATCAAGGATCAGGGCCCCTTCAAAATCAGAAAAGCGGGCGCGGGTTTCGGAAAAGCCCAGATGGTTCCAAGCCAGCCCGATATGGGTATGGGCCTCATCGAATTCAAAAGTTTCGGGCGCTGCCTGTACGCTTGCACTCGCACCGGTCATCAGCATGGCCGCACCGGCCGCCATCATCAAAGTTTTCATCCGTGTCATGGTCTATCCCCAGGTTCATTAAAAATTTCAAATCGTTTTCCGAGCACATGGAAAACAAGCGCTGAAGAAGCAAAGCGGCCATCTTTATAGGGTCATACCTTCATGTTATGATCCATCCTGATCATGACATTTATAAAGACCGCCTCAATCCTTTTTCTCGCGGCCACTTTTCTCACCGCTTTTCATAAGATAAACCATGTGTGTTCGAAGCAAAGGCCCCTGATCGAAAATAATTGGTTCGCATGATGAAACAATCAGGGCCCGATCAAAGCCCCGATCATGATCTGTGCACCAGCTTGTTTTCCCCGGTCGCCTCCGCATTCGTGGTTTTCTTGGCGCTTTCATCGGCCAGGGCCTCTTTGAATTCATGGGCGGCAAGTGCCCGCGCTTCGGTGAGGACCGGCGTCAGTTCGGGCAGATCCTTGCCGGTATGATCAACCTTTAAATCCTCGAATTTCCGGGCTTGCGACATCACCGAGCGTTCAAGGCTTCCCACCATGGCATTATAAGACCCCACGGCGCGCTCCAGATGCTTTCCGGTATTGGCCACATGCCCCCCCATCACCGACAGGCGTTCATAAAGATCATGGCCAAGCTGCGCCACATGGCGGGCATTTTCCGCCATGGCTTCCTGCCGCCAGCCATAGGCCACGGCTTTCGCCAAAGCGATCAGGGTGGTGGGGGTCACGATCAGCACATGGCTTCTGATCGCATCCTCAAACAAATCGGGATCGCGTTCGATGGCGGCGGCATAAAAATTTTCACCGGGAATGAACATGGCGACGAAATCGGGGCTGTCCTTCAGATTTTGCCAATAGGATTTCTGCCCCAAAGCTTTCATATGGGTGCGGATTTCGCGGGCATGTTTTGCCAGAAAAGTCTCGCGGCTCAGCTCATCCACCGCTTCAATGGCATCGAAATAGGCCGACAGGGATGTTTTGGCATCCACCACAATGGTGCGATCCCCCGGCAGGCGGATGATCGCATCGGGGATCAGGCGCTTTTGATCTTCATCGACAAAGCTGCTTTGGGTGTCGAAATCCACATGCTCGCTCATCCCGGCAAGCTCCATCACCCTTTGCAACTGATGTTCGCCCCAGCGGCCACGGGTTTTGGGCTGGGCGCGCAAGGCATTCACCAGCTTGGCCGTTTCACTGCGCACGCCATCCTGGGCTTGCAGCACATTTTTCAATTCACTATTCAAGCTGCCATAAGCCTCGGTGCGGGCTTTTTCGATGGCCCCCAGATTGTCCTCATAGCGCTTTAGGCTGTCTTGCATGGGCTTGAGCAGGGTTTCAATGGCTTTGTGCCGGGCGCTCAAATCACCATCGGCGGCCACTTTATAGGTTTTCAAGGTTTCTTCGGCCCGCAGCAGAAAGGATTTCTGGCTGGCTTCCAGGCTTTCATGGGCCAGAATCTTGAATTTTTCTTCCAATGCCCCGCGCAGGCTAACGAGCGACAGGCGCTCTTGTTCAACCGCCCGTTCGCGCTCCGCCATCCGGGCCTCCTGCGCCGCCAGTTCCGCTTTCGCCGTTACCAGCTTATCATTGGCCGCCTGCAAAGCCGCTTCCAGCTTATCGGCCTGTTCGCCAACACGTTTTTCCTGATCTTTCACCTGCCGCACCGCGAAATCGGCCTGCTGCAAAGCTTCATCCCGCTCCCTGATTTTGCCCGTAAGGCTCTGCCGCCCTTTATGGCCCATCAGCGCCACAAGAGCCGCCCCCACAAGCAACCCCAAAAGCGCAGGCAACAGGCTATCGAGCATCAGATCCGGCATGAAACATCCTAACAAGAACACAAGGCGAACATGCTAGAAGAAAATCAGGGAGATTGCAAAGGCCGAATGTGCAAAATGTCCAAACCGCCCTTCAGGCTTTTTTTAATCGCTATCAGCCCCCTTCTTATCAGCCGCCGCATCGAGGGTTTCACGCATGATCATCGCCAGATGATTGGTGGAGGGATCATGACCCGTGATCGGCCCTGTGCCGGACAAATCGGCCAGAGTGGTTTTGGCCAGAACCTTGCCTAGTTCCACCCCCCATTGATCGAAGGAATTGATGTTCCAGATCACCCCCTGCACAAAAACCTTATGCTCATAAAGCGCCAGAAGCTGCCCGAAATGAAAGGGATCGAGGCGGTCGAGCAACAGGCTGTTGGTGGGGATATTGCCGGGGAAGCTTTTATGCGGGGCCAAAAGCGCCGCCTTTTCCTTTGAAAGCCCCTGCGCCAGCAGATCGGCCAAAACCTTATCGGTGGATTTGCCGATCATCAAAGCTTCGGTTTGTGCCAGAACATTTGACAATAAAATCCGATGATGATCGAGATGATCATGATCGGCCTTTAAAATGGCGATGAAATCCGCCGGAATCAGCCGCGTGCCCTGATGGATAAGCTGGTAAAAGGCATGCTGGCCATTGGTGCCCGTACGCCCCCAGATCACCGGCCCGGTGGTATAATCCACCGGCGCGCCCTCGCGATTCACGCGCTTGCCATTGCTTTCCATATCAAGCTGCTGCAAATGATCGACAAAACGATCAAGCCGCTGATCATAGGGCAGCACGGCATAAGTTTCGGCCCCCATGAAATTGCTGTACCACAGCCCCAAAAGCCCCATCACAACGGGCATATTGCGCTCCAGCGGGGCGGCTTGGAAATGCCGGTCCATCGCCCGACCCCCCGCCAGCATCTGCGAGAAATTCTCCCAACCAATGCCCAGAGCCAGGCTCAAACCAATGGCCGACCACAAGGAATAGCGGCCCCCCACCCAATCCCAGAAGTGAAAGACATTGCCGCTATCGATGCCAAAATCGGCCACCGCCCGGGCATTGGTGGATAGCGCCACGAAATGATGCGCCACCGCCCCTTCATCCCCGCCCATTTTGGCCACCAGCCAGCGCCGTGCGGTCATCGCGTTGGTCATGGTTTCCTGGGTCGTGAAGGTTTTCGATGCAATCACAAACAGCACGGTTTCAGGATCGATCCCGGCCAGAACCGGGGCGATATCATGGGCATCAACATTAGACACGAAATGGGTGCGGATGCCCGGAACAGCATGGGCCGAAAGGGCCTCCATCGCCGCCTGCGGCCCCAGATGCGAGCCGCCAATCCCAATATTCACAATGGTATCGATGGGCTTGCCGCTGTGGCCGCGCCAGCGTCCTTCATGCACGGCGTGCACAAAATCCTTCATGCGGGCAAGCTCGGCGGTGACCAGTTCCATGATATTTTCGCCATCGATCTTGATGATCTGATCGCTTCCCGCGCGGAGGGCGCTGTGCAAAACCGCACGATGCTCGGTTCCATTGATCGGCTCGCCTTCAAACATCCGATCACGCCATTCTTCAAGCCTGCGGGATCGTGCCAAGGCAAAAAGCAGACGCATGGTCTCGGCACTCGCCCGATTTTTGGAATAATCCAGCGCCAGCCCCTTGTTTTCGATCCACATGCGGGTGGCCCGATCCGGCTCGCTTTGAAACAGATCGATGATCTTTTGGTCGCCAAGCGCGTCTCGATGCGCGGCCAGCGATGTCCATGCGCCGGAAGATGTGAGATCAGACATGAAAAAGTTCCTTATCGCTTGGTGATCCTATCAGCCCCTTGTGATTCATGCCCATGGGTATAGCACCGTGCCGCTTTGGCCAAGGCCCCAAACAGCGCTTTGTGATGCGGATTGAAAATCAAAAATTCGGGATGCCACTGCACACCAAAGCAAAATCGATCCGATCGCGTGGTCTCGATGGCCTGAATGATCTGATGATGATCATGGCCCACCGCCACCAAATCCTGCCCCAGCCGATCAATCGATTGACGATGCAGGGCATTGACCCGAAAGCGCTGCCCCCGCAGCATCGCCGCCAACCGGCTTTGGGGATCAAGATGCACCCTTTTTCGGGGCAAAACGGTCCGCAAACGCGGGGCTGAGCGATAAACATCATGAATATCGCGATGCAAACTGCCCCCAAAAGCCACATTGATCATCTGTGCCCCCCGGCATACCCCCAGCACGGGCATTGCCCTTTCATGGGCCTTTCGCACCAGCCCGCATTCCAGATCATCCCGGGCGGGATCGATGGCGATCATCGGTTCGGGCTGGGCATGATAAAGCCCCACGCCGATATCATCGCCGCCCCCCACCAAAAGCCCTTGCAGATCATCGAGATCACAAGGGCTATCGGGATGGATGCGCACCGCCCGCGCCCCTGCCCGCCACAGGCTGAAGCGATTGAACATCCACATCCACCAGCCGCCCCGGGCTGATGTCGTCACCCCGATGCGCGGACGCTGATCGCGCGCCATCATGGCGCGATCCATCGGCTCACCTCATCCGCCCATTGGCTGCGGGTCCAGCTTTTTGCTAAAAATTTCCGGGTCATCGCCTCGGTCATCGGGCGATCAGCGGCCAGATTTTCCACCCGCAACCAATCATTCCACAAGGTGGTGAGGCACCAGCCCGGTTCATCCACCCGGCTATCGGGAACCCGATAATGAAAAGTGGGGCGGGCCTTGATCCGCACATCTCCCAAAGATTTTACATAATCTTCATCGATATGGGCAAACAGCGGCAGCATATCCAGATCGCGATTGCGGGTGGCATTTTCGCGCAGATAATCTTCAACAAACTGATCCCATTGGGGCGGGCGGCGATCTGCCAGAACATGGCAGGCATAATCGCGCGGAAAGGGATTGGCAAAAGCGGTGAGCCGGCGCGACAGATCCTGCCCTGCTTTCTCCCGCATCCAATCCTCGAGCAAAAGCCATGCCTTGAACTGGCCCAAAACATGGCCGATTTCTAGGCTGGCCAGTTCGGGATTGAGCTGGCAGCCAAAGGCATAATAAATCTGCCGCCCGGTGCCGGTGGCACCATAATCCCGCAAAGCCTTTACCAGCGTTTCAAGGGCGGGCAGGCTGCGGATCGCCACCGGCGGGCAGGCGATTTCCATCGGCACCCATGATTTGCTGAGATCGCCAATGGTTTCAGCGATCAAATCCAGAAATTCCGGCTTCCTGGGGTTCTCTTTGGCGGAAAGTCCATCCTCATCGGATTTTGGCGTCGGGCGCTGGGGATGGGCATAAACGGCATCCAATTCCACCAGAAAATCGCCCAGCCGGGTATTCTCCACATTCAGGCGATAGGGATCATCGATTTTGATCTTGCCCCCATAAAGCGAGGTGATGATCGCGCCCGTCGTTTTAATCGAAAGATCGCCAAATTCGATCTCAACCCCCAGCCGCCGCTCCTCGCCGCTTTCGGTATAAAGCTGGGGCGGCAGGCCGAGTTCGGGCAAATCGGCATGTTCGGCATGATGGGGTTTCTCGGCCACGCTGGGGCTAGCTCCTTCTTGATTATGGTTCGCTGATGGGATGGAACCTTCCAACTCTAAGATCAGCAATCATGATGACATAAAAAGCGACAATCAAGACCACCGACTTGACAGGCCCGCACAAATCCGGCCCGATCAAAACAATGATACTCTGACTGACCCCCCAACCGATCAGGATAAAGCGATCATGATTGCGGAGCGCCCCGATTCCGATTCTGGCCCCGATCTGCCCACCCGCGCGCAGATCGAAGCAATGGATCAGGCCGATCCCCTGATAATGATGCGGCGGCGGTTCGATCTGCCCGGCGGGCTGATTTATCTCGATGGCAATTCCCTGGGCGCCCTGCCCCGGGGGGTGGCGGCGCATCTGGGCGAAGTGACCCGGCAGCAATGGGGGGATCGGCTGATTGCCGGATGGTCGGAAGGCTGGATGGATCTGCCTCTCAAAACCGGGGCGCTGATTGCCCCTTTGATCGGGGCGGATGAAGATGAGGTGATCGCCTGCGACAGCACCTCCATCAATCTGTTCAAGCTGGCGGCAGCGGCGCTGCTGGCCCGCCCTGATCGCTCGGTGATCCTATCGGAAGAGGGCAATTTCCCGACCGATCTCTATATGTTTGATGGTCTGGCGCGGCTGGCCTCCCTTGCCGGGCGGCCGATCCATCTGCGCACCGTTTCCGCTGACCATCTGATCGAAGCCCTTGACGAGGATGTGGCGCTGCTGGCGCTCACCCATGTCAATTTTCGCACCGCCCGCGCCCATGATATGGCCAATCTCAGCGCCGCCGCCCATCAAAAAGGGGCCTTGTGCTTATGGGATCTATCGCATTCCGTGGGGGCTGTTGCTGTTGATCTGCATCAGAGCAGGGCAGATCTGGCCGTGGGCTGCGGCTATAAATTTCTCAATGGCGGGCCGGGGGCCCCGGCTTTTCTTTATGTGGCGAAAGCCTTGCAAAACGGACTCGATAATCCCCTGGCGGGCTGGATGGGGCATCGCGATCCCTTTGCCTTTGCCCCCGGCTATGAACCCGCCCCCGATATCCAGCGCTTTGCCTGTGGCACACCGCCCATTCTGGGTTTAAGCGCCCTTCATCAGGCGCTCACACTCTTTTCCGAAGTGGATTTGGAAGCTCTTTTTGAAAAGGGGCAGGCACTATGTGATGTGTTTTTATCGCTCCTCGCCCGCCATGCCGATCTTTGCGTGCTCTCCCCCACCAAAAGGGGGGCACGGGGCTGCCATGTGGCGCTGGCGCATCCCAATGCCCGGGCCATCGCTGGCCGCCTTGCCGCCCGCGGGGTGGTGGTGGATTTCCGCCCGCCCGATATCATGCGCTTTGGTTTTGCCGCCCTTTATTGCCGCTATATCGATGCCTATGATGCCGCCATGATCTTGAACAGCGAATGTTGTGTCAGCCCCCAGGCTTTGGCGGATGGCGGCTTATAGATAGGGGCTCATCAGCCACATGGCCCGATTGCGCAGGATACGCGGCAGGGAAAAGGCCGCCACCGATGGCCCGGTCACCGCCTCGGCTTTTTCGATGCGATCAAGGAGAAACTGATCCAGCCTGCGGGCGAAATGGGCATCATAAATTTCCAGATTGAGCTCGAAATTCAAACGCAGGCTGCGGGCATCCCAATTGGTGGAGCCGATCATCGCCCAATAATCATCCACCACCATGATTTTCGCATGATCAAGGGGGGGTGGCGTTTGATAAAGCCGCACCCCGCATGATAGCAGGGGCGCAAACAACGCTTCCGATGCCCAGCCCAAAACCCGATAATTGCTGACCCGGGGCAGCACGATATCCACCACCACACCGCGCAGGGCGGCCTGGGATAAAGCGCTCAGGATGTTGATATCGGGCAGGAAATAGGGGGTTGCGATCCGCACCGACCGGCGGGCCACCGAAAGCGCGCTTTCAAAAATCCAGCCGGCCCTTGAAAAATTACCATCCGGGCCATCGGGGGCAAGGCGCATCACCGCATGCTTTCGCCCCAAATCATCGCCCCCCTTCATTTTTTGATCAAGGGTTGGGGCTTTCCATAAATCGCCCGCCGGATTGTCCCCCTTGCTTAAGCTTTCGCCCCCGGCAAAGCGCCAGTCTTCGGCAAAAACATGGGCAAATTGCGCAGCAATCGGGCCTTGGATGCGAAACATCACATCCTGGGATAAAAGCCCGGTTTTGCCGCCGGATTGATGCACATCACGGATATTCATCCCCCCCGTGAAAACCAGATCCTCATCCACCAAAAGCAGCTTTCGGTGGGTCCGTAAATTGAGAAAGGCCAGATGCAATGGGCTCAGCTTATTGAAGGCCAAAACCCTGATCCCCATGGCCCGCAAATGGCGATCCACCCGGAAACTGCCCATCGCATCGATGATCACATAAACCGCAACCCCGCGATCCTGCGCCGCTTTCAGGGCATCGGCAAAAGCCCGGCCCACACAATCCCATTCAAAAATATAGGTAGAAAGGGCAATCCGATGCCGCGCTTTGGCCATTGCATCGAGCATGGCGGGATAGGCTTCATCGCCATTCACCAGCATTTCGGCCTCATTCCCCCCCATCAGGGCCATCCCCGTCACCGCCCGGGCAAGGCGGGCATGGGCCACAAAGCGCGGGGCCGCAGTGGCATCGAAATGAGGCAGAGCAGCGGGCGCAATCGCCGGGCCCGATGGCAGATCAGGGGCATCTGATCGATGATCATCGGGCACACGGACCGCCACCGCACCATAGCGCCTTTGTTCGGCAAGGCTAAGCCCCAGCTTGTGCTGGCGGGCCTGCTCGGCCTTGCGCTGGATGCGGTTCACCCCCAGAACAAGATAGCCAAAGGCCCCGATCCCCGGCACCAGCCACAGGATCGCCATCCAGCCAATGGCGGCCCGCACATCGGTTTTGGTCAGCAGGATATGCAGACTTGCCGCAAAAGATGCGCCAATAAGGGCAAAGGCCAGAAGAAAGGATGCGATATCGCTGATCATCTCTATTGCGGTGCCTTATGTCGTCCCTGCTGCCTGATCCCTTAGTTTTTAGAGTTATTCCCAGAGCCAAGGCCATGCAGGATCTGGCTTAAAGGCTTGAGATCATAGCCCGCCGTCTGCGCCAGAGCGATCACCTGATCCGCGCTTTGCCGCCCCGATGCCACGCTTGCCAGCGCCCACAGGGTGGCGGACCGGGTGCCCGAACGGCAATAGGCCAGAACAGCCTCGCCCTTTTTGACATCTTCATCCAGTGTTTTTTGCATGGCCGCTACTGTTTCGGGTCCGAAACGGCCGCCGCTGATTGGCAGATGCACAAAAGAAAGCCCCAAATCTTTGGCCCACTCTGCCACCGTCTGCGCATCGGGCTGGCCTTCATCCTCGCCATCCGGGCGATTGCAGATCACCAGCCGCACCCCATTATCGCGCGCCGCCAGCAGATCATCGCGATCAATTTGCGCCGCCACATAAAAATCGGGATCAAGGGTTCGAAAATCGGTCATAGATTATCCTTTTCCAGTTTTCAGTCTTTGGTAAACAAGGCCGCCAATTCCACATGGGGTGACCATAAAAACTGATCCACCGGCCTGATCTGACATAATTGATAGCCACCATCCACCAAAATCCGGGCATCCCGGGCAAAGCTGTTGGGATTACAGGAAAAAGCCACCACCGTTCGCACCCCGCTTTTGGCGATTTCCCCCATCTGGGCCACGGCCCCGGCGCGCGGAGGATCGATGATCAGGCCATCAAAGGGGGCAAGCTCCGCCGCCGATAAAGGCCGACGAAACAGATCACGATGCAGTGCCGTCAGCCCTTTCAAATGGGGCGCTTTATTCACCCCGCTTTGCAAGGCATCAAGAGCCGTGCGCGCCCCTTCAACCGCCAGCACCCGCGCCCGCCGGGCCAGGGGAAAGCTGAAGGTGCCGATCCCGGCAAACAGATCCACACAATTTTGTGCGCCCTCCAGCCATTCCAGCATCAAAGCACAAAGCGCCGCTTCGCCCTCAGCCGTGGCCTGAATGAAGCCCCCGGGCGGCAGAGGTACGGGGATGCCATCAAACACCATTTCGACCCGGCGATTGACCGCCACCGGATCGCATAAACCATCCTCCATCACATGAAGGCTGGCGATATCATGGCTTTGGGCGAAAGCGGCCAAAGCCTCGCGCATGGAAAGCCCGGGGGCGATCCCGCCATCGATCACCAGATCAAGACCATTATGCGCTTCGGTCAGGCTGATCACCGAAGCCGCGCGCAAAGGCATCAGATCGTGCAGCAAAGCGCGCAGGGGCTTGAACAGGGCCACCAGCGAGGGCCGCGCCACCGGGCACTGGCGCACATCCACCAGATGATGGCTTTGGCGCATGGCAAATCCCAGTAAAACACCCCGGCTGGTGCGCATGGCCTTCAGGGAAAGCCGCCGTCGGCTGCCCGGCGGGCTGATCTGCGGCGGGGCCATCGGGCAATCCCCCAAGCCATGCTGGGCCATCGCCATCTGCACGCGATCCGCCACCCAGCGGGCATAAAGATCGGCATCCAGATGCTGAAGGCTGCACCCCCCGCATTGCCCATGATGGCGGCAGGGGGCGTCCTGACGCCCCGGCCCGGCGGTGATCAGGCCCTCCATCTGGGCGCGGATGGTGCCCCGGGGGCCGGGTTCCAGCCACGCATCGATCTCATCGCCCGCAAGGGTAAAGGGCACGAAAACGGGGCCATTGCCGGTTTGGGCGATCCCATCCCCCTGCGCCCCGATCCGGTCGATCCGCAAGCGCATGGGCCGCCCCTTTGCTGAGGCGGTTTGGGATGGGGCAGCCTTGGATTTCATGGCTTTGGGTTTCGCGGCTTTGGGTTTCGCGGCTTTGGATGAGGGGCTTTTTCGGCCTTTTGGCTTATCCGTCATAGCGTGCGGCAATGAGAAATTCCTTGTTGCCCTCGGGGCCGGTAATCGGGCTTTCGCTGATCCCCAGAACCTGCCAGCCATCGAGCGATTGAAGCCATGCCTTTATCCGCGCACACACCTCATCATGCAAGGCCGGATCGCGCACCACGCCTTTCGCGCCCACCCGGCCTTTGCCCACCTCGAATTGCGGCTTGATCAAGGCCAGCAGCCACGCCCCGGGCCGACAAAGCGACAAAGCAGCGGGCAAAACCGTTTCAAGGCCGATGAAGCTGGCATCGCACACCACAATATCCACCGGTTCGGGGATCAGCGCCTGATCCAGATGGCGGGCATTGGTGCGCTCCATCACGATGATGCGCGGATCACTGCGCAAGGACCAGGCCAATTGCCCATGCCCCACATCGACGGCATAGATTTTGGCCGCCCCCGCCTGACGCAACACATCGCTGAACCCGCCGGTAGAGGCCCCAACATCAATCGCCGTCAGCCCGTCTGCCGTGAGGCCGAATGCCGCCATCCCATGGGCAAGCTTCACCCCACCCCGGGAAACCCATGGATGGGGCTGGCCGCGCACCTCAAGGGGCTGATCATCGCCGATCATCTGCCCGGCCTTGGTGATCCGCGCCTCTTTTGAAAAAACCAGACCGGCCATCAAAAGCGCCTGCGCTTTCGCCCGGCTTTCGACCAGACCGCGATCCACAAGGGCCACATCGGCGCGGGTTTTTCCTGGTTTCATCCGTCCTCAGCCCCGGCCTTCATCACCGGGATCAGGCCATGGCCTTATGCGCATCTTCCAGATCATTGCGCCCCAAAGTGCGCATGGCCAGTTCAACAATATAAGGAGCGGTGAGCCGCGCCTGTTCATATTGCTTTTCCGGGGTATCGTGTTCCTGGAACAGATCGGGCAGTTTCATCGTCCGCAATTTGAAGCTGCCGCCATCCAAAAGCCCTTCAGCGGAAAGATATTCCAGAACATGGGAGCCAAAACCGCCGATCGATCCTTCCTCGATGGTGATCAGAACCTCATGATGGGCGGCCAGATCCCGGATCAGCGCCTGATCAAGGGGCTTGGCAAAGCGGGCATCCGCAACCGTAGTGGATAATCCCCGCAGATCAAGCTCCTGCGCCGCCTTCAGCGCCTCGCCCAAGCGGCCACCCAATGACAGGATGGCGACTTTCGAGCCTTCCTTCAAAATGCGGCCCTTGCCAATTTCCAGGGGCGAACCGAATGCCGGCAGTTCTACGCCCAATCCCTCGCCCCGGGGATAGCGAAAGGCCATGGGCCCCTCATCATAGGCCGCAGCGGTGGACACCATATGCATCAGATCGGCTTCATCGCCCGCCGCCATCACGATCATATTGGGCAGGGTTGAAAGATAGGTCACATCAAAAGAACCGGCATGGGTTTGCCCATCCGATCCCACCAGCCCCGCGCGATCAATGGCAAAGCGCACGGGCAGCTTCTGAATCGCCACATCATGCACCAATTGATCATAGGCGCGCTGCAAAAAGGTGGAATAAATCGCCGCAAAGGGCCTCATGCCCTCGGCTGCCATCCCGGCGGCAAAGGTCACCGCATGTTGTTCGGCAATGCCCACATCAAAGCTGCGGTCGGGAAATTTCTTGCCAAAAATATCAAGCCCGGTGCCCGATGGCATGGCCGCGCTGATGGCCACGACCCGCTCGTCCTTTTCGGCTTCCTGCACCAGAGCATTGGCGAAAACCTTGGTATATTGGGGGGCGTTCGAGGCGGATTTTTTCAGTTCGCCGGTGACCACATCGAATTTTGGAACGGCATGATATTTATCCGCCGCTGCCTTGCCAAAGGGATGGCCACGCCCTTTTTCGGTCACCACATGGACCAGAATCGGGCCTTCTTTTGCATCCCGCACATTTTCGAGAACCGGCAGCAGATGATCCATATTATGGCCATCAATGGGGCCGATATAATAAAAGCCCATTTCTTCAAACAAGGTGCCGCCGGTGGCCAGCCCCCGGGCATATTCCTCGGCCCGGCGCGCCGTATCCCCAAGCGGCTTTGGCAGGCGTTTGAAGATCGACCGGCCAATATCACGGATCGACAGATATTCCCGCGATGACAAAACCCGGCTCAGATAGGCACTCATCGCCCCCACGGGTGGGGCAATCGACATATCATTATCATTGAGGATGACCACGAGCCGATTACCCGCCTCGCCCGCATTGTTCATCGCTTCATAAGCCATGCCCGCGCTCATCGCGCCATCGCCGATCACCGCAATGGATTTATCCGCTTTTCCGGCAAAGCGATTGGCCACCGCCATGCCGATGGCCGCCGAGATCGAGGTCGATGAATGGGCCGCCCCAAAGGGATCATATTCGCTTTCCGACCGCTTGGTAAAACCCGAAAGGCCGCCGCCCTGACGCAGGGTGCGAATGCGATCCCGCCGACCGGTCAGAATTTTATGAGGATAGCATTGATGGCCCACATCCCAGATCAGCTTGTCATCAGGGGTGTTGAACACATAATGCAGGGCCACGGTCAGTTCCACCACCCCAAGGCCGGAGCCGAAATGCCCACCCGTGGTCGAGACCGCCGAAATCATTTCAGCGCGCAATTCATCTGCCACATCTTTCAACTGATTGGGCTTCAATGACCGCAGATCAGCGGGAACATGAACCTTGTCGAGCAGCGGGGTTTCGGGCTTCCTGGACACGTCAATTCACCTGTATTCTCTATTTATGGGCCGTTTCTTCTGCAATCTCATGGGCTTTTAAAGTCGGCTGAATAACCGGTCGACCAAAGCAGGCCACAAAACTGGCAGCAGAGTAAAGGCTTCAGCGCCTGCGATGAATAGCAAACTGTGCCACTTCACGCAAAAGTTCCGCTTTACTTCCAAATTCTTTCAAATAACTCAAGGCCTGATCGGTCAGGATTTCAGCTTTTTCCCGGGCTGCCTCTTCGCCCCACAGGGAAACGAGCGTAGCTTTGCCCGCAGCCGCATCCTTGCCCGTAGCCTTACCCATTTCATCGGCCGAGGCGGTGGCATCCAAAAGATCATCGGCAATCTGAAAAGCCAGCCCCATGGCCCGGGCATAGGCCACCAAGGCATGGCGGGCATGGGTGGATGCTTTCCCCAGCACCGCCCCCATTTCAACAGCCGATACAATCAGAGCACCGGTTTTCATCTGCTGCAAACGAATGATGTCGCGTTCCGTCAGCTGCTTGTGCTCGGCTGCCAGATCGAGCATCTGGCCTCCCACCATGCCATGATGGCCCGAAGCCCGCGCTGCAACCGATACAAGCTGCGCCCGCACCCGGGGATCGGCATGGGTGCTTTCATCCGATAAAATCTCAAAGGCAAAAGTGAGCAGCGCATCGCCCGCCAGAATGGCCGTTGCCTCATCAAAGGCTTTATGCACCGTGGGCTTGCCGCGCCTGAGATCATCATCATCCATGGCGGGCAGATCATCATGAACCAAAGAATAGCTGTGAATGCATTCAATCGCGGCCCCGGCCCTGAGGCTTGAGGTGAGGCTCACCCCAAACAGATCGGCGGTAGCGCGCAGCAAAAAGGGCCGCAGGCGCTTGCCCCCGGCAAAAAGCGCATAGCGCATCGCCTCGACCACCCGGCCATCGTCACTTTCCGGCACCGGAAGCAATGCATCAAAAGTTTCCCCAAGGGCGAGCGACACATCGCCAAGCGCCGCTTCAAGGCCCGAAAAATCCTGCACCATGGTCATTGTCATTGATCGTCGAATGCCTCCAGCCCGGCTGTTCCCTCTTTATTGAGGGTGATTTTTTCAATTCGCTCTTCTGCGCGTTTGAGCTTGTTTTCACAATGCCGTTTCAAAAACGACCCGCGTGTATAGATATCGATCGATTGCTCCAGACTGACCGACCCCTGTTCAAGACGCCCGACAATCTGTTCCAGCTCTTTCAAGGCATCTTCAAAAGCCAGAGCCGCAATGTCTTCAGGCATGTCATCCGTTTTTTCGGTCATCAAGCCTCAGCCTTTGTTTTAGACCATCTTCACAAGAGATCAGACATAACAAGAAATCAGACATAGAGCACCAGCCATCCCCGTTCAACCAAAGACCCAAGCCCGCCCTGCAAAAGACAGGACGGCACAAAAATCCGCAGTCGCACTTTTTTAGGCCTGATCGCGCGCGTCTGTCTTTGCCTCGTACTTGGCCCGCTCCTCGGCGACAAGCTCTTTCTTTGATAATTTTCCCACCATGGTTTTAGGCAAAGCCTTGCGGAATTCGATCTCCCGGGGCAGTTCATGCTTGCCCAGATGATCACGCAAAAAGGCCAAAAGTTTGTCGGCCCCCAGATCATGCCCCTCTTTCAGCACCACAAAAGCTTTGGGAGCCTCGCCGCGATAGGCATCGGGCACCCCGATCACCGTGGTTTCCTGCACCGATGGATGCTTGTAGATGGCTTCTTCCACATTACGCGGAAAGACATTGAAGCCGCCCACCAAAATCAGATCCTTCGAGCGATCAATGATGAAGCTGTAGCCTTCCTCATCCATATAGCCGATATCCCCGGTCCGCAGCAGATCGCCTTCCATCACCGCAGCCGTCTCCGCAGGCTTGTTCCAATAGCCCTTCATCACCTGCGGGCCGCGCACGCAGATTTCCCCCACCTCGCCCAGGCCCAGAACTTTTTTCGGATCGTCGCGATCAATGATCACAATCTCGGTTCCCGGCACCGGCAGGCCGATGGAGCCCGGCTTTTGCTTGCCCTGTATGGGATTGGCGCAGGCCGTGGGGGAGCTTTCCGTGAGGCCATAGCCTTCATTGACGATAACCCCGGGAATCGCGTCCTCAAACCGGCGCTTCACCTCGGCAGGCAAAGGCGCGCCGCCTGAAAAACAACTGCGCAGGGATGACAGATCAAACCGTCCTAAATCCTTGTGATTGAGAATGGCGGTAAACATCGTTGGCACGCCGGGCATCAGGGTCACTTTATGCTCAGCGGCCAGACGCAGGGCCTCTTCAAGCTCGAATTTCGGCATCAGAACGATCTTCGCACCGCCCAAAGTCGAGGCATTCATCACCAAAGTCATGGCAAAAACATGGAACAAGGGCAAAGCTCCCAGCATCACATCCTCGCCGGGCTTTAAGGATGGATCCCAATAAAGGGTTTGGGCGGCATTGATCGATAAATTGGCATGGGTGAGCATCGCCCCCTTTGGTGTGCCCGTGGTGCCGCCGGTATATTGCAACACCGCCACATCTTCATGAGGATCGGTGCGGATCGGCTGCGGATCCTGTCCTTGAGCGATCAGCCATGAAAAGGGCACATGATCATCATTTTTGGGAATGGCTGAGCGCATATCCTTTTTGAAAAGCTGAAAGCCCAATGATTTCCAAAAGGGCAGCATTTCAGCAAAGCGGCAGATCAGCAGCTTTTTCAACCGGCTTTGGGAAAATACCTCGGCCATCTGCGGGTAAAGGGCTTTGAGATCAAGGGTCACCATGATGTCGGTTTCGCTGTCTTCGACCTGCGCCAATAATTCCGGCACCGAATAAAGCGGCGAGAAATTAACCACCGTGCCGCCAGCCCGCAAAATGCCGTAATAGCAGATGATGAATTGCGGGCAATTGGGCAGAAAAAGCCCCACGCGCACGCCTTTTTTCACCCCCAGCTTTTGAAAGCCTTTCGCCGCCCGCGCCACCAGATCGGCGCTTTCCCGATAGGTGATATCGCGCCCCATAAAGGCCATATGCACATGATCGGGCCATTGTTTGGCGGCATCCACCAGCAGATCATGCAGGGGCCGGGCTTTGATCGTCTGCCCCCAATCGATCTCTTGAGGATAATGCTGCAACCAGGGCTTATCAGTCATCAGGGGTCTCCGGGAAAGGTCTTGAGCGATGGGGGCAAAAGGGCAATCAGATGAAGAAATCGGGCATCAGCTTTTTGCTGGGATCAACGGCATAGCCGCTCAGATCGGTGATCCCGGCTTTGGCCAGCACCTCATCATCGATCAGAAACTGGCCGGTCAATTCCCGGGATGGCCGGGTGAGAATCCAATGCGCCGCATCGGCCATGATTTCGGGCTTGCGCGAGGCCTTGACCATTTCATCACCGCCCAGAAGATTGGCCACTGCCGCCGTGGCAATCGCCGTGCGCGGCCACAGGGCATTGAAGGCGACGCCCTTGTCGCGGAATTCACCGGCCATGCCCAGCACACACATGCTCATGCCGAATTTGGCCATGGTATAGGCCACATGGGGGGCAAACCAGCGCTCTTCCATATTCAGCGGCGGCGATAAATTAAGCACATGGGGGTTTTCCGCCTTCAAAAGATGCGGCAGGCACAGCTTTGAACATAAAAATGTGCCGCGCGTATTGATCTGGTGCATCAGATCATAGCGCTTCATATCGGTGGCCAGGGTGCCGCTCAACTGTATGGCGCTGGCATTGTTGATCAGTATATCGATGCCGCCAAACTGCGCCACCGCCGCCTCGACCGCCGACAATACCGCCTGTTCTTCGCGTACATCCACCACCAGCGGCAGAGCTTGTCCGCCTGCGGCCTCGATCTCTTTGGCGGCAGTGAAGATGGTGCCTTCAAGTTTGGGATGCGGATCGGCGGTTTTCGCCGCAATCACCACATTCGCGCCATCGGCGGCGGCGCGTTTGCCAATCGCAAGGCCGATCCCCCGGCTCGCCCCGGTAATGAAAATCGTTTTATTCTTCAGGCTGCCCATGGCGCCGCATTCCTTTCCTGTTCGGTGATCTGATCAAGCTTTTTGCGCACAGCGGTTTCATCATAATCGGCTTTTCGCTGAAAACGTGCAACGCCCTCTTCAACAGTGCGCGAGACAACGCCCAGCGCCAGCAGAAAATGCAGATGCGCCACCGCCTCGCCCGCCGCCATGGAAAATTCCATCCCCCGCACCCGGCGGCGAAACAGCGCCGGGAAAATATCGATGGCGGTGGCGGGTTTTTCGCATAATGCCACCACCCCATTCAGCCTCGATACATGCTTGTGGATCAGGGCATCGAGCCGTGCCCGAAGGCCATAGAAAGGCTCGTTATGAGAGGGCAGCACCAGCGTATCATCGGGCAGGGCCCGCAGGCGGGCAAGGCCGGTGAGCCATTCATCCAAAGGATTGCCATCCGGCTCGGTGGGATAAACCGAAACATTGGAACTGATGCGCGGCAGCACCTGATCCCCCGAAATGAGGATTTTGCGATCCGGGCTATAAAGGCTGATATGCCCCGGCGCATGGCCTGCGGTTTCAATCAGATGCCATGATGTGCCGCCCAAGGAAAGGCGATCCCCGCCCGCCATCCTTTGATAGCCGATGGGCAGGGGCCAGACGACCTGATTGAAATTGCCCCAGCCGCCGAGGCGGATTTTTTCGATCATCGCCTCGGTAAAGCCGGTGCGCCGGGCAAAATCCAAAGCTTCAGCAGGCGCTTCATCGCGCACATCAAGCAGCAGGCTGCGGGCCAGCAGATAGGCCGAGCGCGAGGCCAGAATGGGAGCCTTGAACTGTTCGGCCACCCAGCCCGCCAGCCCCAGATGATCGGGATGATGATGAGTGATGATCATCCTCGAGATGGGCCGACCCTGTAATTGATTGGCAAAGAGATCACGCCACAAAGCGATCGCCTCATCGCTGCGCACCCCGGAATCAATAAGGGACCAGCTTTCCCCCTCATCAATCAGATAAAGATTGATATGATCCAAAGACCAGGGAAGCGGCATCCGCAGCCAAGTGATGCCCGCCGCAATGGCATGGGTGCCCCCGGATGCGGGCGCATCCTTGATGGGATAGCGCAGGGCCCCCGCCTCATCATCAGCGGCGGGCAGGCGATGATCGGGATCGGGCGGTCGGGCGTGTGCAGAGGGAGGGTTCATGAAGATCGCTCGTTCGAAGATTGGGCAAAGGCTTGGTCAACGGTTTGGGCTGGCACAAGGCTGAGATTGATCGCCACCGAAATCCGTTCGGCATCACCATGATAGGGCCGCACCGAATGCATCAGCCAGGATGGAAACACCACCATTCGCCCCGTGGCCGGGCGGATATATTGCTCGCGGGCCTGCACGCCATCGCGGCTGTCTTTCACAAGGATATCGGGCACATACATGGCATTCATCGGATAGCGCGGATCATAAAGAACCAGTTCGCCCCCCAAGGCGGGATCCTTTGATCCCTGATAGCCATCATCGACATAATAAACCGCCGACCATAAAGCCCCGGGATGGGCATGGCCCTGATTGGATGCCCCGCGCATCGACAGATTGGCCCACATATCAAATGACCAGATAAAGCGTGGCGGCGCATCGGCCACGGCCCCGCTATCATGGACCTGCAGATCGCACAGCCTGATCAGATGGCGCAACAGATCCGCCGCCGCTTCGCCGCCCCATTCGATCATTTTCGTATCGGAATGCCAGCCCAGAATATTGGAGCGCGCAATCCCCTGATGCCCCTGCCGCCGGGCGTGGATGAGCGGGATGAGCGCGGCATTGATCGCCGCCGCCCCCGCAAGCTTCGAGACGATCACCGGCGTTTCAAACAGGCCCAGAACCCGGCGATCAAGGGCGGATGATGAGGCATCCGTCACGCCGCGAAATCCTCCTCGTCAAGGGCATAAAGCAAAGCCGATCCCCGGGTCACCGGGCCTAAAAGGGCGGTGGCGGGGGGCAAAAGCTGTTCGGCAAAAAACCGGGCGGTGGTGATCTTGGCTTTCAAAAAGGCGGGGTCGCCTTCGCCCGCATCCAGCCTATCCTGCGCCGCCATGGCCTGCTTCATCAGCAGCCAGCCGCCCACAACCGCCCCGAACATCCGCAGGAAAGGGGCCGCCCCTGCTGCCGTATCGCGCATTTTATCCATATCATTGCCGCTCAGCCAGATCGCGGCATTTTGCAGGGCATCAAGCCCATCCTCCAGATAAGGGGCCAAAAGGCCCAGATCCCCTTGGGATGGCAGATCGCCCAGATCATCCCGGATCTGCTGGAACAGTTCGCGCCAATGCCGGCCACCCTCCATCATCAGCTTGCGCCCCACCAGATCCATCGCCTGAATGCCATTGGTGCCTTCATAAATGGGGGCAATCCGGGCATCCCGATAATGCTGGGCGACGCCGGTTTCCTCAACATAGCCCATGCCGCCATGAATCTGGATCGCCAAAGATGTGGTTTCCACCCCCAGATCGGTGGCAAAGGCCTTGGTCACCGGGGTGAGCAGATCGGCCAGCCTCTGAGCCGCCTTGCGTTCATCATCGCTGGCCCCGAAATGGGCGCGATCCACCGCCGCCGCATTATAATAGGCAATCGCCCGCACCGCTTCGGTATTGGCTTTCATGGTCATCAGCATCCGCCGCACATCGGCATGGCGAATGATCGGCACGCCATCACCGCCGGGCTGGCTGATATCGGCGGATTGCACCCGATCCCGGGCATAGGCCACCGCCTGCTGATAGGCGCGTTCGGCGATGGAAACGCCTTGCAGCCCCACATTGATGCGGGCATGGTTCATCATGGTGAACATGCAGCGCATCCCGCGATTTTCCTCGCCCACCAGCCAGCCGATGGCGCCCCCTTCATCACCGAACTGCAAAACACAGGTGGGGCTGGCATGAATGCCCAGCTTATGTTCAAGGCTCACGCAGGTGACATCATTGCGCACCCCGGGGCGGCCCTCCGCATCGGGCAAAAATTTGGGCACCACAAACAGCGAAATCCCCTTGGTGCCCGCCGGCGCACCGGGGGTACGGGCCAGCACCAGATGGATGATATTGTCCGCCATATCATGATCACCCCAAGTGATATAGATTTTCTGGCCGAATATCTTCCAGCTTCCATCGTCATTGGGTTCGGCCCGGCTTTTCAGGGCCCCCACATCCGATCCCGCCTGCGGCTCGGTGAGGTTCATGGTCCCGGTCCATTCGCCGGTCACCAGCTTTTCCAGATACAGCGCCTTCAATGCATCCGAGCCATGATGGGTCAGCGCCTCGATGGCGCCTTGTGTCAGCATCGGGCACAGGGAAAAGGCCATATTCGCCGCCGTCCATGTTTCCTGAACCGCCAAGGCCAGCGCGAAAGGCAGACCCTGCCCGCCCCAATCGGGGCTGAAGGAGAGGCCGTTCCAGCCGCCATCCACATATTGGCGATAGGCATCGGCAAAGCCATCCGGCGTCACCACCTTGCCATCCACAAGGCGCGATCCTTCAAGATCGCCCTTGCGATTGAGGGGGGCAATCACCTGCGCTGACAATTTCGCCGCTTCTTCGATCACCGCAAGCATCACATCGGGCGTGGCATCGACAAAAGCATCAAGGCGGGTCAGCGAAGGCCAATCACAGATGGTTTCCAAAGTGAACTGAATATCCTTCACCGGGGCGCGATAGCTGGTCATAAGCCGATCCTTCTTCTGAACAAGGCGCAGAAACTTTATAGCCCTACCGAAAAGGCCCTATCGATAAGGTTGGTTTTTATTTGTCGAAAAAGCATAGGCACGCTTATGCTCATGTCACAAGATGTCCTAGCAGATCTTTGACCGTTTTTGCCATGCTTCCCTGATGATCCCTGCCATGACCGACAGCCCCGCATTGCCCATATTTTTCAGTAAAAACTAAGGATGCCTCTTTCCAAATGAGCACTGACAAGGCCATCTTGGATGCTGCCCGGATCCTGCGCCGGGGCGGGCTGGTGGCAATCCCCACCGAAACGGTTTATGGGCTGGCGGCTGATGCCACCAATCCCAAAGCCGTGGCCCGGATTTTCGCCACCAAAGGGCGGCCCGGCTTCAATCCCCTCATCTGCCATGTGCCCGCACCGGATGAGGCCGCAAAGATCGCCCGGATCAGCCCCCTGGCGGATCGATTGATCGCCACCTTCTGGCCCGGACCGCTGACTTTGGTGCTGCCCCAACGGCCCGATAGCCCCCTTGCCGATCTGGTCAGCGCCGGGCTGCCCTCGGTCGGGATCAGGATGCCAGCCCATCCCATGGCTTTGGCCCTGCTGCGCCAGACCGGGCGGCCATTGGCGGCCCCCAGCGCCAATCGATCCGGCAAGATCAGCCCCACCACGGCCCGGCATGTGGCCGATGATCTGGGAAAGGATGTGGATATGATCCTTGATGGCGGGCCCTGTAGCCTGGGCCTTGAAAGCACGATCATCGGGCTGCCGGATCATGGAACCGACCGGCTGCTTTTGTTAAGGCCCGGCGGCATTACCCCCGATCAGATCGCTGAAATCTGCGGCATCAGGCCAGAAGCGGATCAAAGCGGGGCCATCACCGCACCGGGGCAGTTGCTCAGCCATTATGCCCCGCGCGGCCAATTGCGGCTCGATGCCATCAAGGCGAAGGATCGTGAGTTCATGATCGGTTTCGGTTCCATCGCGGGCGATATCAATTTGAGCCCCAAGGGCGATCTGATCGAAGCGGCGGCCGGGCTTTTCGCCGCTTTGCGCAAGGCGGATGACAGCGGCGCTTCACGGCTTGCCATCGCCCCCATTCCCGATCACGGATTGGGCCTTGCCATCAATGATCGGCTCCGCCGGGCGGCAGCGCCCCGCCCGGCAATATCAGATAAGAGGCGGACGGCTGCGCCCCGCCCTGAAAAATCCGGGCCAAAAAAATCCGATTCTGAAAAATCCGACAAGGATCAAACGCCGTGATCAAAAACCCTCGACTTCTTATCCATGCCCTGATCGGGCTTATTGTGGGCACCCTTCTGGCCTCAGCCATCCAGGCGGGTGAGAATATCCTGCGCTATCTGGTGCAGCCCGTGTGGCTTGAGGGCGCGGCACTTTTGGCCCTTTTAGTGGCGGGCGCGGCTCTTGGGGGGCTGATCATCGGCGGCTCCATCGGTTTTGCCATCCGCTTTGGCCTGAAACGAGAAGGGCATGGGCGATGCCTCGTCATCTGGCCGATGGTCGCAGGGTTTGCCATCGCCTATATGCTCGATCCCTATTTTCTGGCGGCCATGGGCTGGCGCGGGCCGGTGATGCTGGAAGGGCTGGCACGCGGGCTGGCGCTTGTACCCGCCATCATCGCCCTTGTTTGGGCTGCCCATCGCCTTGACAGGCTGCCCCTTAGGGCTTTGTTTCTGGTGGTTGTGGCCATGATCGGGGCGGCGGTGATCCATGGCGGAATGGAGCGCTTCAGCCTGATCCCCATTTTGGGTGGCGATCTCGATCTCGCTTTACTCTCCCCCATCCATAGTCTGGTTTTTTTAAGGGGCATGCTGTTTCTTCTGATCGCCTATCGGTTTATTGGGATCGTGATCGCGCGCCTGTTTCCAACGGATGCTATTGTGTGCGAAACAAAGGAGCCATGAACATGGCCACCACCCCTTCGGCAGCAAATGCCCCGGCTTTCCGGCTCAACCCCGCATTGGATCGGGCGGCGATTGCGGCAGACCTCGCCAAACACCGCCGGGTGCAGATCGGCAATGTGCTGGCCCCCGAATGTGCCGAAAGGCTGGCCCATTGCCTTGAAAAAGAAACGCCCTGGTCTTTTACATGGTTTGATGGCGAAGCCGCCTGCATCCTCGATCATCAGGATATGGCAAAAGTCAGCCCCGAAAAATGGACCCAATTGCAGCGCGATCTGTTTTTGCTGGCCCGGGATCGCTTCAGCTATGCCTATGGATTTTATCCCCTGCAGGAATCGGTGCGCCTTGATCGCGACCGGCATCTTTATCTGCTTTCCTTTTTCGATTTTCTGCAAGGGCCGCAGATGATCGGCCTGATCCGCGATCTTCTGGGCGATGAAACGGTGGTAAAAGCCGATGCTCAGGCCACCCGCTTTGGCCCCGGACAATATCTGACCTATCATAATGATCATGTGCCCAAAAGCCACCGCCGCTGTGCCTATGTCTTTAATTTCACAAGGCGCTGGCGGCCTGATTGGGGCGGCTATCTGCAATTTTTCGATGATCTGGGTAATGGCCAAACCGCCTATAAGCCCGATTTCAACAAGCTCAATCTGTTTTTAGTGCCCCAGCCTCATGCGGTCACCTTCATTCCCCCCTTTGCGGGTGGTTATCGCTATGCGATCTCGGGCTGGTATCGCGCCAAGGAGCCCGCTTCATCATGACCCGCACCCATTCCGCCATTGATCTTGGCGATCTGTTTCGCCTCAATCCCGCGCTCGACAGACCCGCCCTTGCCCGCCAATTCGTGGAACAGGGCGAGCGGATCCAGATCAACGATATTCTGAGCCCAGAGAGCGCCGCCCGGCTTTATCAGATTTTGGGCCAGCAAACTCCATGGGGCATCGCCTATTATGATGGGGCGCATCATTTCATCCGGCGCGAGGAGATTGCTGCCAAAAAGCCCGATGAATTGGCCGCGATCAACAGCCGCCTGATGGCCCGGGCGCGCCATGATTACAGCTATTTCTATTTCTGCTATCCCATGCTGCAGGCTTATTTGGAGCAGTGGCAGCCCGACCATCTTCTGATGCGCTTTCTGGAATTCCTCAATAGCGCGCCGATGCTTGATCTGATCCGCGAGATTTCAGGCCTTGCCGCCATCATCAAGGCGGATGCGCAGGCCACATTCTATAGCCAGAATCATTTTTTGCTCCATCATCATGATGCCGTAGAAGAAGAACATCGCAAACTTGCTTATGTCTTTGGCTTCACCCCCGAATGGCGCACGGATTGGGGCGGCTATCTCAATTTTTTCGATGCGAAGGGGGATATCACATGGGGCCTGATGCCGCGCTTTAATGTGCTCAATCTTTTTGCCACGCGCCATCCCCACGCGGTGGGTCAGGTGGCCCCCTTTGCCGGGGCGCCCCGGCTCTCGATCACCGGCTGGTATCGCGATCAATAAGGTTTTTCAGGCTTTTGACGGGGCGGCTTTCAAAGCCTGCCGCACCGCCCTTAAAAGCTGATCAAGGCTGAAGGGTTTGCTCAAGACATCGCTGACCAGACATTCCAGATGGTGAGCGCGCTGTTTTTCCATGGCATAGCCGGTCATCAGCAAAACCGGCAGATCGGGGCGTTCGGCGGCCAGCTTCAAGGCCAGCGCAATGCCATCCATCACCGGCATCACGATATCGGCAAGCACCAGATCGAAACGATCACGGGACAAAGCTTCCAAAGCCTCGCCCCCATCGGCGGTGGCCGTCACCTCATAGCCATGACCTATAAGCCCGCGGCGCACGAATTCCCGCACGCTGTCTTCATCTTCAGCCAGAAGAATTTTCACCATCAGCCGTCGCTCCCTGCTCCATATAACCAATATAGGGCAATTCACGAAAACGATATGCATAATCCATCCCATAGCCGATCACGAACAGATCGGGACATTCAAAACCAGCAAAATCGGGGCGGATCACCGGATCGCGGCCCGCGGATTTATCCAGCAAAACCCCGGTCATCACATGGGCCGCCCCTTTGCCCAGAAAATAGCTGCGGGCATAATTCAGGGTTCGTCCGGTTTCCAGAATATCATCGATCAGCAAAACAGTGCGCCCGGCAATGGCCCCCCGGGCATCGGCTTCCAAAACCACATTGCCCGAACTTTCCGTTCCCTCGCCATAGCTGGACAGGGCAATGAAATCGATCTCGATATCCAGCCCGCGCCGGGATAAGGCACGCACCAGATCGGCGGCAAAGATCACCGCACCATTCATGATCACCTCAACCAGCAAAGCCCCTTTGGCCTCAGTGATGATCGCATGGGTGATGATGGCATCGGCCATATCGTCGATACGGGCGGATATCTCCGCCGCTGAATAAAGGGTTTTGATCGATTGTCCGGCCATCAGATCTTCATCTGCCATCAGCTTGGGCTCCGCTCTTGCCATTCATGCACGATTCCGGTCGTTTGTGCCGGGGCGTTTTCGATTTGCACGGAAAAGCGCGTGGCTTTCCCGGCGTTCAACAGGGTTTCATCAAGGATCACGGGGGTGCGCTGCAAAGTCTCCCCCGCAGAATCGACCAAAAGAAGCGTGAGCGCCGGCACCTCATAGCCGCTTTCGAGGCGATTGGAAACCGATCCCGAAACACGCAGATCCCAGCCATAATCCCGCGCCTGCCATTCCGGATCGGGATCAAGGGCGACCGTCAGGGCTTCATCGGGGCTGATGGGCGATGCCGGTTGCCTTGTCGCATCGGCCTTTGCCGCCTCAGGCGTTCCCTGATCGGCTGAAACCTTGGGTGCGGCATCCATCCCGATCAGCGCATAAAGCCTGCCGATGGGTGGCCAGGCTGCGGTCAGGCTTGGGGCAAAGGCCAGAAAGCCCCCCAAAAGCGCGATCACAAACAGCCCATAGGCCGCCCAGCCAAAAAGCACGAAGCGGCTTGGCTTTGGTCGCAGGGCCGGGACCGGGGCCGCACCATAAATGCTTTCTTCATCGCGCAGGCGGCGCAGGCTGCGGGCAACATCTTCGGCAAAATCAGCGGTTTTTCCGGGCTGATAGCGGGGCGCATCCTCCTCGTCATCATCAAGGCCCCCATCAAAAGGCGGATCATCATCCGGATCGCGATGGGTCCAATCCTCGTCCGCGGCATCATCAAGATCATCATGAGGCGCATTGGGGGCGGGCACATCTTCGGTCTTTTGAGGCGCGATCTTTTCCGATGGGGTGTCGTCAATGGGCGGCAGATCGGCGCTGAAGGGATCTTTATCCTCATCGCCTGCAGGGTCGTCCTGCTGTTGATCCTCATCGGCGGACTCTGCGCCATCGCTCAGGCCGGCCTTTTCCATGGCCGAGGCAATAGCAGCCAGAATCTGCTCCTGACTTTCTTCCTCGATCACAGAATCAACAGAATCGGGTGCAGGCTTTTGAGGATCGGGTGCATTTTTGCTGGCCGGCCCTTGTTTTTTGGCAGGGTTTGCTCGGGCCTTATCCTTGGGATTTGGTTCGGCTTCGGCCTCATCAGGCATGGCATGCCAGATATGCGCGCAGGAACCACAGCGCACGCGCCGCCCCTCTGGCCCCAAAAGATCGGGGGGAACATGAAAACGCACCGCACAGTGGGGACAGGTCAAAATCATCGCCAGAGCGCACTCTTTCGTAGATTGCTTGCCTTCAAAACAGATCGGTCAGCGTCGAGCATAGCGGGCCATCACAGATATTGCATTCAGCTTTCGAGCTATATGAGTATCCTGTCTTTGGTGCAAGTTGCGAACCACTTTATCATCAGGCAAAATCATCAGGCCAAATCATCGGGCCAATTTTACTGCGATGCAGCGATGCTGGACGTCGGCTGATCGCCTGTGCCATTCTATAATCGGCACAATGGCGGGTGTTTTTGTGCTTCAGATCGGTGTAAAAACCACGGATCAACCCAGTATCGAGGCGCGGGATCGGGAACAGCAAGAATATCGTGAGCAATCGTTTTGTAAAATTTGAAAATGTGGGCATGCGCTATGGCATGGGTGCCGAGATTTTGCAGGATATTTCGTTCGTGCTGGAGCCGGGTTCTTTTCATTTTCTGACCGGTGCCTCGGGGGCGGGCAAATCATCCTTGCTGAAATTGCTGTATCTGGCGCATCGCCCTTCGCGGGGGATCGTTTCGATGTTTGGCGATGATGTTACCACCGCCCATCGCACGGCCCTGCCGCGCCTGCGCCGCCGCATCGGGGTGGTGTTTCAGGAATATCGCCTGCTCGATCACTTGAGCGCCATTGAAAATGTGGCCATGCCCCTGCGTTTGGCGGGCGGTGGCGATGATCATAAAATCTGCGAGCATGTGGAAGAATTGCTGATGTGGGTGGGATTGAAGGATCGGATGCACGCCAAGCCCCCCACCCTTTCGGGCGGCGAAAAACAGCGGGTGGCGATTGCCCGGGCGGTGATCGCCAAGCCCGATCTTTTGCTGGCCGATGAGCCGACGGGCAATGTTGATCCGCACATGGCCCGCCGCCTGATGCATCTGTTTGCTGAATTGAACAAGCTGGGCACGACCACGGTTGTTGCCACCCATGATCTGGAACTGGTGCATGAAATGGGCGGCCCGGTAATGCATCTGCAAGATGGCCAACTGACCCGCCGCCACCTGCCCGAGCACGCGCGCGGATCGGCCTCAGCAACCGATCCATCGCGGCCAAATTTATCATCGGATTTATCATCGGATTTGTCATCATGAGATGGCATGATCCCCAAAAGCCCGGCGGGTTTGGCCGCAAAAATCCTCCCCGCAGCCCGGGGCACGGCCTTGGACGCACGCCCAAGCCTTTTGCGGGCCAGACGGCGGTACGATCAGCCGCCTTTTCCCCAGCGGCTCGCGCCGGGCTTTTGTCCCTGAAGCGAAAAAGCCTGCGTTTTCTGCCTGAAAACAGCCTTGCCGGGGGCACGCTTCCTTGGGTCATCGGGATCATGGTGTTTTTATGCACATTGGCGAGCATTTTCGCCTTTGCCCTCCATCAAAGCATGGGCGATTGGGCCGATAAGCTCTCCCAGCAGATTTCGGTTCAGATCGTCACCGCCGATGGCAAAGCCCGCCGCCAGCAGGCCGATGCCGCCCTGGCCCTGCTGCCAACGATCCCCGGTATCGAAAATGCCGTGCGCCTGTCGGACGCCGAAAGCAAAGCCCTGCTGGAGCCATGGCTGGGGGCAGGCAATGTGACCGACGATCTGCCGGTGCCGATCCTGATCGAGGTCACCACAAGCCCGGGCGCGCGTATCGATCTGGCGGCATTGAAAGCGCAGGTGCAACAGGTGGCACCCGATGCCAATCTTGATGATCATGAACGCTGGCTGGTGCAGCTCAATCGGCTGAGCACGAGCCTGCAAATGGTGGCCCTTCTCGTGGTGGGGCTGATCCTGAGCGCCACCGCCGCGATTGCCGCTTTTGGCACCCGCGCCGGCCTCTCATCCCATCGGGCCAGTATTGAAATCATGCATCATATGGGGGCCGAGGATGGCCTGATTGCCAATGAATTTCGCTATCGTTTCATGCTGCAAGGGCTGAAGGGCGGCTTGGGCGGCCTCATCGCCGGGCTGCTGGTGATGCTGACATTGGGCCATTTCGCAAGCCAGATTGGCAGCGGGCTGGTGCCCGATCTTTCGCTTTCGGCTCTGGCGTGGCTGCTTTTGATTTTGCTCCCGGTTTTTGCCGCCCTCCTGACCATGATGGCCGCTCATCTGACCGTTCATCGTGAATTGGCAGGGTATCCCTGATGCGCAGGCCGCGGCGCAGGGGCCATCGATATGTGCTGATCCTGATGAGCGCTGCCGTGCTGATCTGGTTTTTGGGCTTTTTGGGCTTTTCCTGGTCCATCCCCCGCAGCCAGCCCATCGCCCTTCTCAATCCGGTTGATGGCATCATCGTTTTTACCGGAAGTGCCGGGCGCATTCAGGCGGGCATCACCGCTTTGGAACAGGGTCTGGGCCAGCGCCTGCTGATTTCCGGGGTGAACAGCGATTTGTCATCCGACGTCATCAGATCGGCGATTGGCGGCAAGGAAGACCTCGCCCGCTGCTGCATCGATCTGGGGCGCACGGCCCGCGATACCGAAGGCAATGCTTTAGAGGCCATCAAATGGGCCCACCATCGTGATTATGACAAAATTCTGGTTATAACAGCGGATTGGCATATGCGCCGCAGCCTCATCGAACTGAACCGGCATGGGCATGGGCTGATGATCCATGCCCTGCCGGTAAAAAGCGAGGCCGGGCCGGGGCGGCTGATGATCGAATATCATAAATTTCTGGCCGCATGGACCCGGGCGGCCTTCAGCCCGGATCGACCATTTATCATCGACCATCCTCTCTGACCGGAAACCCAAAAGGCCCTTTATGAAATATCGGATTTTGATCGGCACCGTCCTTCTCGCCGCCCTCGCCTATGGCGGGCTATGGCATTTTATCGCTAATGAAAGCCGGGATCGGATCAACACATGGTTTGGCGATCGCGATCAACAGGCCTTCCGCGCCCGAAATGATCAGATCGATATTTCCGGCTTTCCTTATCGCCTGACCATCAATATCGCCCGGCCCCGTATCGAAAGCCAAAACAACCAACCGGCATGGGCGGCGGGTGCCGATCAGCTTTTGATTTTCAGCCATCTTTGGACACCCGATCATCAGGTGGCTCAGGCCCATGATCTCAAAGCCCGGCTGGCCGATCTGGGGCTTCATGCACCCAAAATCATGGCCAGCCTGCTGACGGGCGCACAAGAACAGATGCTGGATATGGATCTGGGGATGGTCAGCTTTGATTTTCCTGCCAGCAAAGGCCAGACCCTGCCCGCCGAACGGATGCGGCTGAATGGCAAATGGCCCCTGTCTGGCCCTCCGCCATCAGCCCCCGATCAGGATGAGACCCCGCTTTTGCAAAGCGAGCGGGCCGATATCGCCATCCAATTGACCAATCTGGGCCTTGGCCCTTTTGCCCCCGGTGCCCCGGCTCCGGTGATTTCAAAAATCGAACTGCGTGGTGAATTGCACGGCCTGATCACCGCCCCGATCACCCCCCAAAGCCTTGAAAAATGGCGCGATGCCGGTGGTACCATCGAAATCACCGATCTGCAGATCGATTGGGGCCGCCTGCATCTGAAGGGGGATGGAAGCCTGACCCTCGATGAACAGTTGCGGCCATTGGGGGCTTTGGCGTTGGTTTTTGAAGAGCCGGGCCTTTTGGTCACCTATCTGGCAAAACAGGGGCTGATCGATCCCAAAAGCGCGCCTTATCTGGCCGAAGGTGTGGATCAGATCGCCATGATGGGGGGTGATCGGGCCATGCGCCTGCCGATCACCTTGCAAGACGGGCAAATTTTGGCCGGTCCTTTTCCAGTTGCAAAAATCGGCCCGCTTTTAAAGCCCTGAAAAGCCGCTCGAACGCGCCATCAGCGATTCATGAAGGCTTCCAAAAGCGCCACCACCGCCTGATTCTCCTGCTCGGTGCCCACCGTTAAACGCAGGCAATCCGCCAGGCCCTGACCGGGCAGCCAGCGCAATAAATAGCCATGCTCGGTGAGCCAGGCATTGGCCGCTTCGGCCTGATGGTCGCCCGATTGGGGAAAGCGGATCAGCACAAAATTGGTTTGGCTTGGCACCACCTCCAACCCCAAAGCACTGATCCGGGCGCTGAGCCACTGCCGCCATTGCACCGTGAACCGGGTCGCCTTTTGTGCGAAATCGCGATCCCGCACGGCGGCAATGGCCGCATTCTGCGCGGGCAGATTGGCATTGAACGGCATCCGGATCCGGTTCATGGGATCCAGCAAAGCGGGCGATCCATAGCCCCAGCCAATACGCAAGGAAGCCAATCCATAAAGCTTCGAAAAGGTGCGGCTCATCAGCACATTATCATGGGCTGCGGCGAGATCGGTGCCATCGGTATAATCATCGGCATCCACACATTCCGCATAGGCCGCATCATAAACCAGCACACAGCTTTCCGGCAGGCCCGCAATCAGGCGCTCCACTTCAGCTTTCGGCAGATAGGCACCGGTGGGATTATTGGGATTATCCAGATAAACAATCCGCGTTTTATCGGTGATGGCGGCCAGAATACCATCCACATCCGCCGCCCAGTTTTTATTGGGCACCGCCACCGGGCGCGCCCCCAAGGATTGGGCGATGATCGGATACATCATGAAACCATAGCGAGAATGGATAATCTCATCCCCTTCGCGCACGAAAGCCTGCGCCACCATATGCAGAATTTCATCCGAACCGGCCCCGCAGAGGATCCGATCCGCCGCCAGCCCATGCACCTCGGCAATGGCCCGGCGCAGATCAAAAGCATCGGGATCGGGATAAAGATGCATCGACACAGCAGAGGCCACCATCGCTTCGGCGGCTTTGGGGCTCGCCCCCACCGCCGATTCGTTGGCCGAGAGCTTGACCACCTTTTCAACGCCATCGGCCTTGGCCCGCCCGGCCACATAAGGCGCCAGCGATAAAACCCATGGATTTGGCTGCAACATGCCCATAAATGCTCCCATTCGTGCAAAAATTCTGACAAAAGCTTTTAATCAAAGCCAACATGAAAAGCAAAAGATTGCCGCGCGACGCACAAGGCGTTAGCAAGGGGCAAATTTAAAAGTGCCTATGACCGAATTTTCGCCACCCAAAACGCCACCCGGCCATGTGCTGATTCTGGGCGATGCCACCCCCCTGCCGCTGGATAGCGGCGGGCATCTGGGGCCGTTTCCCCTTGCCTATTCCACCTATGGCACAATGAATGCCGCCAAAAGCAATGTGATCCTGATCGCCCATGCCCTCACCGGCGATCAGGTGGTCAGCGGCACCCATCCCGTGACCAAGCGTCCGGGCTGGTGGGATCGCATGGTGGGGCCGGGCCGGATCATCGACACCAACCGTTTTTTCGTGATCTGCGCCAATGTCATTGGTGGCTGCATGGGCAGCGCCGGACCTGCGGCCATCAACCCCGCCACCGGGCAGCTTTGGAGCGCCGATTTCCCCTTCATCACCATTGGCGATATGGTGCGGGCCCAAGCCCGGCTGCTGGATCATCTGGGGATCGATGATCTGTTCATGGCCATTGGCGGCTCGATGGGGGGGATGCAGGTATTGCAATGGCTGCGCGATTATCCCCAGCGTTTATTTGCGGGCGCAGCACTGGCCACCGCCGCCCGCCACAGCCCGCAGCAGATCGGCCTGCATTCCATCGGCAGGCGGGCCATTCTGGCCGATCCCCATTGGCAGGATGGCCGCTATCATGGCACCGGCCATGCCCCGATTGCCGGGCTTGAGGTGGCGCGGATGCTGGCCCATCTCAGCTATCGTGCGCCCGAAGAATTCGACAGCCGATTCGGACGCACTTTGCAAGATCGCGATCAGCCGGCCTATGGCCCGGGGATCGATTATCAGGTGGAAAATTACCTTGCCTATCATGGCCGTCGCTTTGTGGAACGCTTTGATCCGGCCAGCTATATTCTGATCACCAAAGCCATGGATTATTTCGATCTGGCCCCTGATGGGGATCTGGCGGCCCGTTTTGTGGGGGCGAAAACCCACATGTTTTTAGGGGCTTATGAAAGCGATTGGCTTTACCCCCCGGCACAAACACAGCTTTTGGCCGATGCCATGGCGCGTGCCGATGTGGCGCATATCCATCGCTGCTATCAGGCCATTGCGGGACATGACAGCTTTTTGCTGGAAATCAAGCCTTTCGATGCCGATTTTGCCCGCTTCATCAATGAAATGGCCACAAAGCGGGGTTTGCCAGCACTCCGCTGAACAGCAGATCACCGCCAAACAGCGGTTTTTAGCTGTCGCCCCCATGGCTTTGAGACAGCGATCCCAAGGCGGGCTTGCGGATCACAGGGGCAAAAACCGGGCGATGCACCGGCGCATTGGGCACCGCACGATAGATCTGCTTTTCCGCTTCCACGATCAACAAACCGGCAAGGCTGCCAAGAAAAATCGCCCCGGATCGTTCGAGAAAGCGCATCCCCCGCCCTTGGGAAAAGGGCCCGAAAGGCGGTGCAAACAGGGATCGCCGAATGCGGGTAACCGGCAGCAGATAACTGGCCAAAGTGCGCTCAAGCTGTTGGCTGCTATAGGGCTGCCCCGATCCGAAGGGCGTGCGCTCGAACCCGGCCCAGGTGCCCCGGCGGCGGGGTACAATGATGATCACCCGCCCCCCCGGCGACAACACGCGCCATAATTCGCGCAATAATCCCGGCAGATGATCCGCCACCTCCAAAGCATGGATCAAAACCAGCCGGTCAAAGGATCCATCAGGCAAGGGCAGAGCATCTTCTTCGATCAAAGCGGTGGCGTTCCGCTGGGTATCGGGCCAGTGCACCACCCCTTGGGCGGCCGGCATCAGGGCCACCATACTGGCTGGCGGCTTTTTCCCTGCCGCATCATGGCGCGCCGAAAGCTGATCGAGCAAAGGCGGCGCATAGCCGATCCCCGCAATATGCTGGCCTTCCAGATCGGGCCATAACTGATCGATCTGATCGGCAATGCACAAGGCTGCGGCCCGACCCAAGGGCCGTTCATAAAAATTCCGCAGGGCAATCACATCAGGGCGCATGGGGTTTCATACAGTTTAATAACCAGCCATCGACTGTGGCCAGCATAGGGAAAAACCCGCTTGCCCGCATCCATCAAACGCTTTTCACATCATGAAGGAACCTGCGGATTTCCTGATCAAGCTCGGCGCTCGATCCGCTCACCCCCAAAATCGATTGCTTGATCTGCTGCACCGACTGGCGCATGGCATCAGCTTTTTCGCCAATATCATCAAGGGTTTGCCGCACATCCGCCGCATCCCCTGCGGCAACCTGCACATGGCCGGAAATAGCCTCCATCACCAGATTTTGCTGGGCGATTTCCTCGCCGGTTTCTTTGGATAGCTGATCCACCCGTTGGATGATATCGCCGATCTGCTTGACCGCCCCGGATGCTTCGGTGCTGGAGGCCTGCAGGCTTTGAATATGATGATCAATGTCGCCCGTGGCTTTCGCCGTTTGCGCCGCCAGTGCCTTCACCTCATGGGCAACCACCGCAAAACCCCGCCCGGCTTCACCGGCGCGCGCCGCTTCGATAGTGGCATTCAGCGCCAATAAATTGGTTTTCTCGGCGATGTCGTTGATCAATGCGGTGATACTGTTGATTTCTGACGCCACCTTGACAAAGTCATCAACCGAAATCATCGCCCGGCGCACCCGATCCGCCGCGCCGCCCACTTCTTTATCCGCCACAGTCTGGCGCTGGGCAATGGCTGAAATCGCCTTTGACAAGCCCGACATCTCATCGGCGGCGGCTTTCACCGCATCCGAGGCATCTTCGGATAAAGAGGCCGCCTTGCCGGTGCCATCGCCCATGATTGTGGTGGTTTTCTCGATATGTTCGGCCATTTTTTGCAGGCTATCCATGGCCTGGGCCAGCTCAGCCCGGGTTTTAACCACGGTTTGATCAAAGCCATGGATCAGCTTTTGCAAAGCCCGCTCGCGGCGCGCCACCTGCTCGGCCTGCGCCTGTTCCTCATGATGTTTGGCGATGGCGGCCTGTTCGCGCTCTTCGGCCAGCTTTTGCCGCATCCCGGCTTCTTTTTCAATCCGCTGGCGGTTTTCCGCTTCAAGCTGCATCCGCTCATGCGCGGCGATCTTGAAGCGTTCGAGACTGCGGGCAAAGCTGCCAAATTCATCATGGCGCTGCTGATCGGGCACCTCAACCGCCAGATTGCCCTCACTCAAGGCGGTGACGGTTTCTTCCAGCCGCATCAGGGGACGGGCGATGATCACCGCATTCCAAATGCCATAAGCCGCACCCAAAAACCCCGAAAGACAGGCAAAAGACACCAAAATCACCACAATCTTGCTGTTCAAGGCATCAACGGGATGATCCAAACGCTGGGATTGGACGAAAAATTGCGCCGCAATTGGCTCAAGACGGCGGGCAAGGCCATCTTTTGCCCCCCGATCATCAAAAGAGCGCAGATGCGCCATCATGGCATCGGCACTTACAACCGTGGCGCTGCAATTTTGGGCGATCAGGGGCGATCCCGCCAGCCGCAGAAAAAAGCTGATCGGCCCTTCTTCCATCAAGGCTCGGCATAAAGCGCCGCTTTCCCTGATCCCGGCCAAGGGGCCATCGGCCTGCATCAGCGCCTGCGGTGCTTCCGGCTGGCTTGGCAGTGCCTCCAATAGCTGTTCGATGCGGCGGGCCTGATCAAGATGCTCGAAGGTCAAACGATGAAGAATGCCGCCATTTTTCAGGATCTGAACCGCGATCAGAACCAGAAAAGAATAGAGTAGGATCGAACCCGCCACAGCGAATAAACGCCTGCGCACATTGAGGATAGATGTCATACAAACTCCAGTCCGGGGCCGAGCCAATCCTTATGTGCGGCCACCGAACTGAAAGCTTAAGGGCGCAAAAGCTAAACAAAATTTAAATTCAGCCCTCACGCCCTGTAAAGTTATTGCGATCATTAATACATATGCTGGCCACCATTGATCGATAAAGTTGATCCGGTGACAAAGCCTGCATCTTCCGTGACTAAAAAGAGCACACCGCGGGCGATTTCCTCGGCCTTGCCAAGGCGGCCCACCGGCACTTTAGCCACGATTTTTTCCAGCACCGCTTCGGGCACTGCCGCCACCATATCCGTATCGATATAGCCCGGAGCGATGGCATTGACGGTGATATTGCTGCGCGCGCCTTCCTGGGCCAAAGCCTTGGTAAAGCCATGGATTCCCGATTTGGCAGCGGCATAATTCACCTGACCATATTGCCCGGCCTGTCCATTGATCGAGCCGATATTGACGATGCGGCCATATTTGCGATCCCGCATCCCGCCAAACACGGCATGCGACATATTAAAACAGCCACCCAGATTGGTATCGATCACCTGCTGCCACATATCATGAGACATTTTATGCATGGTGGTATCGCGGGTGATGCCGGCATTATTGACCAGCACATCCACCGGCCCCAGATCCTTTTCCACCTGCGCGCAGCCAGCGGCACAGGCTTCGAAATCCGCCACATCCCATTTATAAACCTTGATCCCGGTTTCTTCATTGAAACGACGGGCCCGTTCATCATTGCCCGCATAATTGGCAGCCACTTCAAAGCCATGATCTTTCAGCATTTTGGAAATGGCAGCACCGATACCACGGGTACCGCCGGTAACGATTGCAACTCTTGACATGATCATCTCCCCTCAGGGTTGTTTGTTGGGTTTTTTAAAGAAAAGCCTGCGATTGAAAGATCAGGGGCGCTCCACACAAAGCGCAATGCCCATGCCGCCGCCAATGCACAAGGTGGCAAGGCCGCGTTTCGCATCGCGCCGGGCCATTTCATGCAGCAAGGTCACCAGAATGCGGCAGCCGCTGGCCCCAATAGGATGGCCAAGGGCGATGGCCCCGCCATTCACATTCACCTTATCGGTATCCCAGCCCAGATCCTTGTTCACAGCGCAGGCCTGAGCGGCAAAGGCCTCATTGGATTCGATGAGATCGAGATCCGATGCTTTCCAGCCCGCTTTTTCCAAAGCCGCCCGGCTGGCAGGAATGGGGCCAGTGCCCATCACTTCAGGATCAACCCCCGCCACCGCATAGCTGGCAATCCGCGCCAAGGGGGTAATCGAGCGGGCCGCAGCCTCATCCGCCGTCATCACCACAACCGCCGCCGAACCATCATTGATCCCGCTGGCATTGCCTGCTGTTACGGTTCCGTCACGATCAAAAGCCGGGCGCAGCTTGGTCATCGCTTCCAAAGTGGTGCCATGGCGGGGGTGCTCGTCACTGTCCACCACCACATCGCCCTTGCGGGTTTTGATGGTGATGGGGATGATTTCATCCTTGAACCGCCCGGCTTTCATCGCGGCTTCGGCTTTTTGCTGGCTGGCCACCGCAAATTCATCTTGCTGATCGCGGGAAATCTGCCAGCGATTGGCCACATTTTCCGCCGTGGTGCCCATATGATAGCCATGGAAGGCATCCCAAAGGCCATCGCGGATCATCGTATCGATGAACGAAAGATCGCCCATTTTCTGACCATTGCGCAGATGCGCCGCATGGGGGGCGAGGCTCATATTTTCCTGACCGCCCGCAATCACGATGCGGCTATCGCCGGTTTTAACCGCCTGCGCTGCCAAAGCCACCGCCCGCAAGCCCGAACCACAGACCTGATTAAGCCCCCAGGCCGTGGTTTCCTTGGGCAATCCGGCTTTGATCGAGGCCTGACGCGCCGGGTTCATTCCCTGCCCGGCGGTGAGCACCTGCCCCAAAATCACTTCGGAAATATCCGTGGGCTGCAGGGCGGCCCTTTGCAAAAGCGCGCGAATGACCTGTTCACCCAGTTCATGCGCGGGAACGCTGCTCAACCCACCATTGAAAGCACCGATAGCAGTGCGAGCGGCGGCCGCAATAACGATATCAGACATATAAGCGATACTCCTTCATTAAACGATGAACAGGCCCCATGGATGCGGCCTTCTTTTTTGACAGATCAATCCTAGAATGGCACGCCTTGGGCGCAGATCAAAGACCCTGATTGCCCACAATTTCGTTGATTTTCCACAATTTCCTGCGGATTTCCCGGTTACATTTGAAACCATTGTCAGCCTTGCAGCCATTTGGCCAAAGGCATCCATAAATCCGTGCGCGCCCGGCGCCCCACGATCATCCCCACATGGCCGCTTGATGGCCGCACCAGATGATCGGGGTGAAAGCCCGCGACCAGACCAAGGGCACTTTGCGGCGGAACGATGCGATCATTTTGCGGCACCGCACAAAAAACCGGCCCGGCATAATCCTGCGGCAAAACCATCTCGCTCCCCATCTGCCAGCAGCCGCGCATCGGACTATTGAGCACATACCAATCGCGCAAAACCTCTGTCGCTGCCGGACCGGCCAAAGGCGGGCCTTCATTCAGCCAATCTTCCAGCGCCACAAACAGGCGCGCGTCCGGCCCATCCTGTGGCATTCTTGCGAAGTGGGAAAATTTCCTGAAGGCGGCATCGGGGCTTAATGAAATGAAAAAGCTTTGGATCAGGTCCATCGGGGCCTCCCCCAGATGCGCAATCATGGGCAAAAGGGGCATCGCCATCCGGGCCAGCCCCTGATGCACCGCACCATCGGCATGAAAATCCCAGGGGGCCGCCAAACAGGCCAAACGCTCCACCGCCGCCCCGGCGCGCCCTGCTGCGGCCAAGGCCAAAGTGCCCCCCATGCAATAGCCGATCACCGGGACCGGGCCGCCCCATGCTTCTACCAGATGATCAATCATCTGAAAGATCCGCGCGCAATAATCGGCCAGCCCAAAATCATGCTCCATCGCGCCGGGGTGCCCCCAATCCAGCAGCATCGGCGCAAAGCCCTGATCATATAAAAATCCGGCAAGGCTGTTATCGGGCAAGAGATCCAATATCGTAGGGGGATTGATCAGCGATGGCACCAGCAAAACCGGCTTGCGAGGGGCAGGGATTTTCCCCTTATGATCACCGCCACCAGCAGATTTCCGGCGCGCCGCCGCAATATCCAAAAGGCTGCTTTGACCGATGGGACTGCGGCGCACAAGCCTGCCATCGGGCCGCCGGAAGGGATGCGCCCGCCACAAATCAATACCCTGAAGCGCCAAGGCTAATTGATCTGTTCCAGCGCCATCCCCCGCAGCGGGATTTTTGGCATGGGCCATCATCGCCGCCGCGCTCATCATCGCCAGATGCAGCCCCAAGGGCTTTGGCCCCACCCGCAAAGGCGGCTGTTTGCCCTTGGTCATGCTGCACCCCCCTGCCCCATGATCATGTTTTTATTGCGCAGCAAAATGACCTTCGCACCTGCATCAAATTAACACTTGCCATCGGGCGATGCTCCGTTGCAAAATCAGGGGGTGGCATCTGTGAAATGCCAAAGAGACCGAAGAGGCTCAAAGTGGGCTTTTGTCTTTCATTCATCCCCATAACAGGCAGTTTCATGGCGCAAAAAAAATCCGATAGCGATCTTGTGATCATCAAGAAATACGCCAATCGTCGTCTTTATAACACCGAAACATCGAGCTACGTCACCCTTGATCATCTGGCCCAATTGGTGCGCGATGGCCGGGATTTCGTTGTGCGCGATGCCAAATCCGGCGATGATATCACGCGATCCGTGCTGACCCAGATCATTTTTGAACAGGAAAGCCGGGGCCAGGAAATGCTGCCCATTCCTTTTCTGCGCCAGTTGATCGGCTTTTATGGGGATCGCCTGCAAACCATGGTGCCGGGCTATCTGCAATCATCGATGGAAAGCTTTTCGCAAAATCAGGATCGCATCCGCCAGACCTTCGAGGGCAGCCTCAATCCGGTGCAAACCCTGTCGATCATGGATGAAGCCGCCCGAAAAAATATGGCCGTTTTCGAGCAGGCCCTCAAGATGTTCAATCCCTTTGCGGAAAGCCAGGGCACATCGAGCAGCCAAACCGGCGAGCCGAGTGGCGGTCAGGAGCAATCAGGCAAAACCACAGCCGCCGCAGATAGCAAGATCGATCATCTGGAACAGCAATTGGCCATGATGCAAAAACAGCTCGACGATATGCGCAGGAAATAAAACCATGGCCCAGGCGGCCTTTTGCGGGGCATCGGATCGCTTCATGATGGCCTTATGGTCAAAGGCTTTATGAGCCCGGCCTTTGTTTTGCTTTTATGCCTGTTCATCGATCTGGTGGGCTTTGGCATCATCCTGCCGATCCTGCCCTTTATCGTGCAATCCTTTGGCGGCGGCGAGATGACCGGCGGGCTTTTGTTCGGCATTTATGCGGGCATGGCGGCTTTAAGCGGTCCTTTATGGGGGCGGCTTTCTGATCGCATCGGGCGCAAGCGGGCCTTGATGATGACGCTGGTTGGGGCCGGGATTTCCTATGTGGTTTTAGGGCTGGCTCATTCCCTGCTCATGGTGTTTATCGCCCGGGCTTTATCCGGCGCGATGGCGGGGAATGTGGGTGTGGTGATGGCGGCGATGGCTGATCTCACGCCCAATGAAGGGCGAACCAAAGCCATGAGCATGATCGGCGTCAGCTTCGGCCTTGGTTTTGCCGCAGGGCCGGGGCTTGCTGCCCTTGTGGCGAGCTTTGCCGGGGCCGATGCTTTGGCTTTATCCGCCTTTGCCGCCGCGGCTTTAAGCTTTACCGCCAGCATCCTGGCCCTCACCCGCCTGCCATCGGATTCCGCCCGGCATGAGTCTGCCCACGCTGATTCTTTCCGCCAGGATGATGAACAGCGCATCCGCTCCCGCCGCTTTCTTGATTTTCTGCGCGGCCCGGAAAAGGGGCTTTTGATGCTGCAATTCGTGATTGCCTCTGCCGCCCAAAGCATGATCTTTGCCATGTCGGGTTTTTGGGCCAATGCGGTATGGGGCTGGAACGAGCGGCAGGTGGGCTTTTTGATGATGAGCGTGGGCCTTGTGGTGGCGTTTTTGCAAGCCTTCGTCGTGGCCCGGCTGGCGGACCGCTATGGCGAAATCCGCACCTATATGATTGCCTTATCCGCCAGCATTGCCGGCTGCATCATGGTTTTGACCCTGCCGCAGCATCTGATCGCCGTGCTCATCGCCTTTCCCTTGATGATGGGGGGATTGACGCTCTATTTCCCGGTTTTGAACAGTTTGGTTTCTCAGCGCAATGCCGCTCATGTGCAGGGCGCAGCACTGGGGCTGGCCAATGGCTTTTCGGCCATCGGCCGGGTGATCGGCCCCACATTGGGGGGCGGGCTGATGATGCTTTATGGCCCCAAAGCCCCCTTTTTCGCCGCCATGGGCTTTACCTCATTGGGGGTTTTATGGGCCATTCGTGAAATCAGGCGGGTGCCCCGCGCGCCGTCTCCACCGCGTCGGCGATCCAGGACGTAAGGCTTGTGGCGATCTGATCGAGGGCGGCATTATAGGCCGCCACGATATCATCGGGTTGGTTTGATGCTGCCGGATGGCTCGCCATGAAATGGCGGCTGCCCAAAAGTTCGGATGACAGGGCATCCACAAGATTGACCACCAGCGCGATTTCGATGATCAACCCATCGGCTGCCCTATGCGCATCAAATCGGCGCAGATCGATCCGCAGCCGATAATCCACCGGCAGATCGATATTGAAATTGCCCACCGCATCCAAAGCCGGGCCATTATCGATGGAGCGCGCCAGATAACGCTGTAATAATTGCGGTGTGCGCTCTTCCCAGCGGGCATCGGCCAGATATTCAAATCGGCGATTATCGCGGCTGATGGCGATGCGCACTGTATCCAGCGCCCCCGATGTTTGCGGTTCTTCAATATAGATCAGCGGCACCCCGCCCCGTTCATCCAATGAATGGGGCAAAGGGTCCAGCCCGTAAATCGCCAAAGGCGGTCCGCTTGGCCCTAAATTCACCAGCCCGCCGCAGCCCGAAAGCCCCATCATGATACTGAGGGCAAAGAAAAGCCGGGCAAAGCCCGTGGGCGATAAAAGCCCATGGAGCCGATCCCTATCATAATGGCCCAAAACACCCACGATCATTTCGCATCCCCCCGATATTCAGGCTGTTGCCCACCAAAAAGCGCCTCGATCGGGCGATCCTCAAATTTTTGAACCACCATATTGAGCCGCAGGGTCAGCCGCCGCAGATCGCCGATCATCCGGGCCACTTCGGGCAGGCCGGTATTCACAAAGCGCGAAACGCCCTCGCGATTATCGGCCACTAAAAGCGTCAGTTCATCGGCCAGGGCATCTGCTGATCTGGCCATTTCGGAAGCCTCTGCAAAGGTGCCGCGCACTTCATTTTGCATCAGGCCATCGGTGGTCTCGGCCAATCGGGTAAAAGCCTGAGCGGTTTGTTGAAAATCGCGCACCGCTTCATCCACCCGCACCAGAACGGCATCAATTCCATCGGCACGGGCTGCGAGCTCGCCGCTCAGCATTTCGATATTCTGCAAGATAGTGGCGACCCGCATTTGGGTTTCCGGCCCCAAAAGCTGCTTGATATTATTGACCACCAGAATGGCTTCATTGATCAGATTGGGCGCTTCTTCAAAAACCTGCTGAATGGGCGAGCGTTCGGATGGAATTTCCGCCAGTTCCCGACCTTCTAGCGGCCTGATATCCTCGCCCTCCTGACCACCGCTGATCTGCACGAAGGCAATGCCGGTAAAGCCCTGCAATTCAAGGCGGGCCATGCTGCCATCCAAAATCGGCACATCAGATTCGATCCGCACCAAAACCCGCACTTTCGATGGATCAGCGCGGGGGATCGAAATATCCAGAACCGACCCCACGGGCACCCCATTCAGCCGCACCGCGCTGCCTTCGTTCAAGCCCGCAACCGAACCTTCGAAAAAAATTTCATAGCGGGTATATTGCTGATCCACATCAACCTTGGCCAGCCAGATGACAAAGGCAAAAAGCCCTCCGATCATCAAAAGCATGAACAGGCCGATCAGCAGATGATGTGCGCGTGTCTCCATCAGATATCTCTTTCAAGCTCGGATAACAAAGCCGGCCAATGCCGCAGGAAAAGCCGACAAACGAACCCCGAATTCAGCGCCCACGGGCTTTTTGCGCCGCGCGGGATCGGGGACCATGGAAATAGTCTTTCACCCAAGGGTGATCATAGGCAAGCAATTCATCCACAGTCCCGGTGACGATCACCTTTTTTTCCGCGAGAACGGCAATCCGGTCACAGCTTGTGAACAGGGTATCGAGATCATGGGTCACCAAAAAAACGGTGAGCCCCAAAGTATCGCGCAAAGACAGGATCATTTCATCGAAAGCCGCAGCCCCGATGGGATCGAGCCCGGCGGTGGGTTCATCCAGAAACACCAGATCGGGATCGAGCGCCAAAGCCCGGGCCAGGCCCGCCCGGCGCTTCATGCCGCCTGATATTTCGGATGGATATTTCGGCCCGGCATGGGCCGCCAGCCCCACCATGGCAATTTTATAGGCGGCGATTTCCTTCATCAGTTGGGGCGAAAGATCGAAATATTCGCGCAAGGGCACCTGCACATTCTGCGCCACGGTCAGGGATGAAAACAGCGCCCCTTCCTGAAATAAAACACCCCATTCCCCGCGCGCTTCCTTCATTTCCTGTCGGCTCAGGCCTGCCTGATCCCGGCCAAAAACCTCGATCTTTCCGGCATTGGGCTTATGCAGGCCGATGATCGAATGCAGCAAAACCGATTTGCCGGTGCCCGATCCCCCCACCACGCCGAGAATTTCCCCACGCCTGAGATCAAGATCCAGACCATCATGAACCACAAGGCTGCCAAATTGATTGCGCAAGCCACGCACGGAAACAACCAGATCATCATCTGGCGCATTCTCGTTGGATTTCAGGCTCTTATCCTCGGGCATCACCAGCCGATCGTTGTAAAGAAAATGGCAAAAAAGGCATCGAGCACGATGACCAGAAAAATCGATTCCACCACTGCTGTTGTGGTATTTTGCCCCAAAGATTCCGCAGTACCCTTAGCGCTCAGCCCCTGAAAACAGCCGCTGATCGAAATCACCCCGGCAAAAAACACCGATTTGATGAGGCCTATATAAAGCTCGCTCAATAAAGACAGATCACCCATCCGGTTGAGAAATTGAAAAGGCGCGATATCCAGAGTCGCCCAAGCCATCAACCCGCCGCCCAAAAGCCCCATCACATCGGCAAAAAAGGTGAGCAGGGGCAAAACCAGCGCCATGGCCACGAAACGCGGCAAAACCAGCACATCAATGGGGCTGATGCCTAAGGTTTTGAGGGCCGCCACTTCTTCGCGCATGACCATCGATCCGATCTGCGCGGCAAAGGCACTGCCCGAACGCCCGGCAACGATGATCGAGGTGAGCAGAACCCCCAATTCCCGCAAGACACCGATGCTGACCATATCCACAACCAGAATTTCAGCCCCGAACTGCCGCAATTGCACCGCGCCCTGATTAACGATCACCGCCCCGATAAGAAAAGAAATCAGCCCCACAATGGGCAGCGATCTCAGGCCCACCACCTCCATCTGATGAACCAGCGGATTGAGCCGAATGCGCGAGGGATTGAGGATGGAATCGAGAATGCGGGCAAAAACATTTCCCAAAAACGACAGCAAAGCGCCGAAATTGGTCACCAATAAAACCGTGGCCAGCCCGATTTCTTCGATCAATTTAAGCAGGCCCGGCTCTTCGGGGGGTTCGATATCGCACGCCACATTGCTTTTGATGATCTGGGCAAGGATCCGTTTCTGGCGCTCATCCCGAAAGCGGAAATCAACGGTGATCGCGTCTTTCTCCAATTGGGTTTGCAGGCGATATAAAAGCCACGCCCCCACCGTATCGAGCCCGGTCAAAGCCGTGAGGTCGATCTCCGCCTTGCTTTGGGTCATCGGTTTCACACCGGCGACGATTTCTTCCAAAGCATTGGCCTGCGCAATCACCCAACGCCCACAGGCCACAAGGCGCAAAACATCGCCCCGCCCATCCAGATCAAGACCGGGACGATCAGCCCTGAGACCCTCATGATCCTGATTTTCAGCGATGGGCGCAACTCTATCCATGGAACTCACGGTTTATCCATTTTCGGTGCCATGAAACGAGCTTAGCGCGCCCAGCCGATATTTCCAATGCAGCAGTTGCCCGCCGCATCATTCCTTCATCCTCCGATCAGCGATTGGCGCCGGTGTGCAGCACCGCTTCAAGCTTGGCGATCTGATTGCGGTGCACCTCATCGGGGCCATCGGCCAAACGCAGGGTGCGGGCCTGCGCATAGGCATAGGCAAGGCCGAAATCATCCGAAACCCCGCCGCCGCCATGGGCCTGGATCGCCCAATCGATCACCTCGCACGCCATATTGGGGGCGGCCACCTTGATCATGGCGATTTCCTTTTTCGCCAGCTTATTGCCCACCTCATCCATCATCCAGGCGGCCTTCAGGGTCAAAAGCCGGGCGCTATCGATGCGGATGCGGGCTTCAGCGATGCGTTCCGACCAGATGCTTTGGCGCAAAACCGGCTTGCCGAAGGCTTCGCGGGCGGCAAGTCGGGCGCACATTTTCTCAAGCGCGCGTTCTGCCAAACCGATCAGCCGCATACAATGATGAATCCGCCCCGGCCCCAAACGGCCCTGAGCGATTTCAAAGCCACGACCCTCGCCCAGAAGCATATGATCGGCGGGAACCCGCACATTGGTGAAGGTCATCTCTGCATGGCCATGTGGGGCATCATCATAGCCGAAAACCGGCAGCATCCGCTTCACCTCAACGCCGGGCGCATCCATCGGCACCAGAATCATCGATTGCTGGCGATAGGGATCGCTGTGATCGGGCGACGATTTACCCATAAAGATCAGCACCTTGCAGCGCGGATCGCCGGCACCCGATGTCCACCATTTGCGGCCATTGATCACATAATGATCGCCATCCCGCAGGATACTCGATTGAATATTGCGGGCGTCGGATGAAGCCACATCGGGTTCTGTCATCGCAAAGGCAGAGCGGATTTCGCCGGCCAGAAGCGGCTTCAGCCAGCGTTCCTGCTGGGCGGGCGTGCCATAGCGGGTCAGCACCTCCATATTGCCGGTATCAGGCGCCGAGCAATTGAACACTTCGGATGCAAAAAACGAGCGGCCCATTTCTTCGGCCAAAGGGGCATAATCGAGATTGGTTAAACCGGCCCCCTGATCGCTTTCGGGCAGGAATAAATTCCACAGCCCTTCGGCCTTTGCCTTGTCTTTCAGCTCTTCGATGATGGCCAGGGGCTGCCAGCGATCACCGCTCGCCACTTCGGCAAACATATCGGCTTCACGCGGATAATAATGCGTCTCCATGAAAGCACGCAGGCGGGCGAGAATATCCTTGCAACGGGGCGAATAGGCAAAATCCATGATATGCGATCCTCAAAGCCATGTGACTGCCCCCATTATCGGCCCTGCCTGCCGGGAAAGCCACCGCCAAAAACCGGAGCCTTTTCTATAAGCACGGCTTTTTCAGATGAGACTCTTTTTACAATAAAAAAAGTGTTTCAACTATAAGGAGAATTATCTTTACTGACACCCATATTACAATGATAAAACCAAATCGGTGACTGATGACAATCAAGGACCATATGCGCGTATCCTTGCAAGGGGCGATAAACAATGCATCGATCTGTTTTTTCCCGTCTGCATCTCATCAAATATAGCCTGCCTGCGGCTTTTGGACTGATCAGCCTCCTTGGGGCCATATCTTTAGGTATATTGGCTGCGACTATGGCGCGCACTGCTATGCAAACGGAAATCACGCAAAAGCTCATTGCCCTTGTGGATAACCGCGCGGCACAGCTCGATCTTTATCTGACGACGATCCGCGAAGATCTGATTCTGATCGCCGCTCAGGAACAAATGGTCGAAACGCTGGATGCCTTTAAAAGCGGCGTGGATGCTTTGGGTGCAGATTTCGAGCAGCGGCTGACAGAGCTTTATATCACGAACAATCCCCATCCCCTTGAAGCCCGCGATCAATGGGTCGATCCTCGCGACGGGTCTGCATACAGCGCCGCTCATGCGCGCTTTCACCCTTGGATCAATCAATTTCGCCATGGCCGTGGCTATTATGATCTGTTTATTTTCGATCTTGATGGACACCTGCTTTATACAGCGGCAAAAGAGGCCGATTTCGCCACCAATATGAATAGTGGCCTTTGGAAAGACAGCGGGCTAGCCGATGTTTTTCGCGAAGCGCGCACATTGGAGAGAGGGGCCATCGCCTTCAGGGATTTCGAAGCCTATGCCCCCAGCAATGATGCACCGGCAGCCTTCATCGCCACACCCATCATCGATGCTGAGGGCACAAGGCGCGGTGTTTTTGCCGCACAAATGCCGATTGGTCGAATCAATAATCTGCTTCATGATACCACAGGGCTTGGGGAAACCGGCGAAACCTATCTTGTGGGCCGGGATGGCCTGATGCGCTCTGACAGCCGCTTTTCAGATAGCAGCACGATCTTGCGCCTTAAAATCGAGACAGAGCAGACAAAAGCCGCTCTCAGCGGCAAATCCGGGGCGATTCTGGGCTGGGATTATCGCGATATGCCGGTTTTGGCTGCCTATCTTCCCTTTGATGCCTTTGGTGAACGCTGGGCCATTCTGGCTGAAATCGATCAGGCGGAAGCCATGGCCCCGGTTAGACGGCTGGATATGAATTTGCTCTATGCGGTGATTTTCATCACCATTGTGGCATGGGTGATCGGCATCAGCTATGCGCGGCGCTTGGCCGGGCCTTTATCGGCCATTGAAAGTGCGGCAAACAGCCTTGCGGGCGGGGCGCTTCAAACCATCGTTCCTCATGCGGGGCGGAAAGACGAAATCGGCAGCCTGTCGCGCGCAGTGCAATATTTCAAGGAACAGGTGGTGGAAAACGACCGCCTGCGCGCGGAAAGCGAGGCGCAGAGCAAAGCCGCCGAACAGCAAAAGGCCAGCGAAAGCGTGCAGCGCGCTGAAAACGAAGCCCGCCAAGCTGAAGAACGCCGCGCCCGGGAAGAACAGGCGCGTTTCCAAAGACAGGCCGACCGGGAAGAGATCGCCAACCGTTTCGAGCAGCAGATCAATGGCACTATCCGTACCCTTGCCGATGCAACAGACAGCTTGCAATCCGCCGCCAAAGACATGGATGAAAGCGCCCGGCAAACCCAATCGCAATCGGCAACTGTGGCAAGCGCGGCCCGGCAGGCGGGGGGTGCCGTGCAAACCGTGGCATCGGCTTCTGAAGAAATGTCGGCATCGATCAACGAAATCGCCCATCGCATTGCTGAAATTGCCAGCTTCACACAACATGCCGTGGATAAGGCCAAAACAGCCGATTCCGAGATGAAAATTCTGATCGAAGCCGCTGCTGAAGTTGGCAAGGTGGTGGAATTTGTCAATGATATCGCCGAGCAAACCAATCTTTTGGCGCTCAATGCCACCATCGAAGCTGCCCGCGCAGGCGAAGCAGGCAAAGGCTTTGCCGTGGTCGCAAGCGAGGTCAAAAGCCTGGCCAGCCAAACCGGCAAGGCCACCGAGACCATCAGCAGCAAAGTGGACGCCATGCGATCAGCATCCGGCAGGGCGGATCTTGCCGTGGATGAAATCGACAAGATCATCCAGAAACTGAATGAAATATCTGGCATGATTGCAGCGGCCGTGGAACAGCAAAGCGCCGCCACCTCAGAAATTTCCGCCAGTGCCAATGAAGCCGCCCAAGGTGCGGAAGGCGTTGGCCATTCCATTGAAACGGTGCGTAAGCTTGCCGAACGATCAGGGCAATCTGTTGGGAATGTCACCAAAGCGGCGGGGCTTGTCGCCGATCAGGTGGAGACATTGCGTGCCGAAGTCAGCAAGGTCACCGCCAATCTGCGCGGCAAGGGCTGATCTTTCCCGTCTGACACAAGCCCCACCGCAAAAAACCGGTCGGCGCAGGGCACCGGCCGGTTTTCATCTGTGATTGAGCTACCCTGAACCTGATCAGGCCAGTTCTTCCATCATCTGTTCAAACATCGGGAAGGTGAGGGCCTGCGGGCCATCCGACAAGGCTACTTCCGGATTGGGATGGAATTCCACGATCAGGCCATCCGCGCCCACGGCTTTGGCCGCCCGCGCCATGGGGATGACCATATCACGCCGCCCCACCGCATGGCTGGGATCAACGATCACCGGCAGATGGCTCATCTGCTTGAGCAAAGGCACCGCAGAGAGATCGAGGGTATTGCGGGTCGCCGGCTCGAAGGTACGGATACCGCGCTCGCACAAAATCACCTGCTGATTGCCTTCCGACAGAATATATTCCGCCGCCTGCAATAATTCATCGAGGGAGGCCATCATGCCGCGCTTCAAAAGCACCGGGCGATGGGTGCGCCCCACCAGCTTCAACAGCGGGAAATTCTGCATATTGCGCGCCCCGATCTGCAAGATATCGGAGTGTTTGGCCACCTCGAGCACCTGATCGGTGGAGAGCACCTCCGTTACAATCGGCAGGCCATGGCGATCCCCCGCCTGTTTCAAAAGATCGAGCCCTTCAAAGCCCAAACCCTGGAAGCTATAGGGATTGGTGCGAGGCTTGAAACAGCCGCCGCGTAAAAGTGTGGCCCCATTTGCCCGCACATGCGCGGCACAGGCCATCACCTGCTCTGCCGATTCCACCGAGCACGGCCCGGCAATCACCGTGAAGCCTTTGCCGATGCTCGCCGATCCCACATGGATGACGGTATCATCGGGCTTATGCTGACGGCTGGCCAGCTTCCAGCCCTTGGGCGCGGCGGCCACCGGGGCGGCATCGGCTTTAGCCTTTTCCGGGGCTTTTTCTGTGGTGATTTTTGCGGCTTTCCCCGCTGCCAGATCCACCGCCTGCACATCATGGCGCAATTGATCGGGCGATATTTCGGTGGGGGCCACATCTTCGGAGGGATAGCAGCCCAGAACCTTTAAAAAGCGCGTGCGCCGGGCCAGATCATCAAGGGCGACGCGGACCTCGCTATCGCGGGCATTGCCCAGAAGATCGATATAGAAAAGCTCTTCCCATGGATTGCCATGCAGGGGCCGGGATTCCAGCTTGAGCATATTGATCCCATGATTGCGGAAGACCAGCAGGGCATCCACCAACGCCCCGGGCTTTTGATCCACCGAAAGCACCAGCGTGGTTTTGGCGGGCACGCTTTCGGGCACAGTGGCAGGGGTGCGCGCCACAATGATGAAGCGGGTGTGATTCTGGCGCTGATTGGCCAGATCGCTTTTGATATCATAAAGGCCCCACAGCGCCCCGGCTTCGCGCGAGCCAATGGCCGCCGCTTCAGGGCCGGCATCGGCCACCCGCTCCATGGCATGGGATGTACTTTCGCAATAAACGATTTCCACATCGCCAAGCCGGGCAAGGAAATGGCTGCATTGGGCATGCACCTGCGGATGCACATAAAGGGCTTTGATCTGCTCGATCTTCTGATCGGGATCGGCCGCCAAAAGGCAATGCTCGATCTTGTGCGTCACCTCGCCCACAATGGAAAGGCCAGTGTGCTGCAACAGATCATACACATCATTGATGCTGCCTGATGTGGAATTTTCAATCGGCAGAACGGCATAATCCGCCTCGCCGCTTTCGGCCTTTTTGAAAACGCCCTCAAAGGTATCGCAGCCCAGTTCCACGATCTTTCCCGCCCGCCGGGCAAAATATTTCTGGCACGCCGCCTGACTATAAGATCCCGCCCCACCCAGAAACGCCACCCGCTTGAGCTTGCTGCCATCTTCGGCATTTTCCCGGGCATGCAGGCTCGCCTGCTGCAACAAAACCGAATCCTCGATAATGCCCTGAAACAGTCTGGTCACCAGATGCGCATCAAGCCCCAGATCACGGCCCCGCCGGATCATCGACACAAGGCTTTTGCGTTCCTGGGATGTATCGCGCACCGGCTGGCCGCTTTGCTGCTTGGTTTCAGCGACTTTGAGGCTCAAACCGCGCCGGGTGGCCAAAAGCTCCAGCAGCTTTTGATCGACATCTGAAATTCTGGCGCGGGTATCATCCAGCCCAATGCTCGCATTTTTGCCGTGGACTGGCTCTTTCGTGGATGGCGTGCTCATGATCTGTGGTGTCCTTCACATAAAAAAAACCTCCCGGGGGTTCCGGGAGGTTTGCTCGTTTCAAAGATGCTGTGTGCTGATCAGCAGCCGAACGGATTCGCAACCTCCCGGATGGGGGGTGTAAAAAAGAACCCAAAATAAAAGCTGCTGATGTTTCTATTCATAGGGCATCACTATCCCCATATCCACGCAATGTCAATAAAGCTTTTCACCCTTTCACGCAATAACCGGTCATTTCCTTGATCGCAGGGTTTTTTTATGGCTGATTGGTCATGAGATACAATGTCGTTAAATCCTCATGACCAAATGGTGTTTTTGTATAGGACCGAAGCTGATATTAAGATGACGATGTGATTGAAATCATTTGAACCAGGCGCACATATTATGGATATGCCCAGATCAGACCAGCGCAGCCTTTACCCCCCGATTGCCTGCTATGACACAGGATTTCTCGATACCGGAGATGGCCATCGGCTTTATTATGAAGAATCGGGCCATCCCAATGGCCTGCCGGTGGTTTTTTTGCATGGCGGACCGGGGGGCGGCACATCGCCGGTGCAGCGGCGTTTTTTTGATCCCAAACGCTATCGCATTATTTTATTCGATCAGCGCGGCTGCGGGAAATCCGAGCCTTTCGCCAGTCTTGAAGCCAATACAAGCCATCACCTGATCCGCGATATCGAGCATTTGCGCAAAAGCCTTGGCATTGATCGCTGGCTGGTTTTTGGCGGCTCATGGGGCAGCACGCTGGGGCTTCTTTATGCCCAAAAACATCCCGAGCATGTGATCGGGCTGGTTTTACGCGGCATTTTTCTGATGCGTGAAAGCGAAATCGATTGGTTTTATCGCTGCGGCACCAATGCCATTTTCCCCGAAGCCTGGCAGGCTTTCATCGCGGATATCCCGCCCGAAGAACGGGGCGATCTGATCGAAGCCTATTATCGGCGGCTGACATCGGATGACGAGCATATCCAATTAAAAGCCGCAAAAGCCTGGAGCCGCTGGGAAAGCAGCTGTGTGACCCTTGTGCCCGAAGACCAGCAGATCAGAGCCGCCGACAATAGCCGCTTTGCCCTCGCCTTTGCCCGGATCGAATGCCATTTTTTCAAGCATCTGGGCTTTTTGGATCAAAGCGAGGCCATTTTGGCCAATGTTCATCATCTGGCCGATATTCCTACCGTGTTGGTGCAGGGCCGCTATGATGCCATCTGCCCGCCAGTTTCCGCCTATGAATTAAAGCAAGCCATGCCCCATGCCGATTTGCGGCTGGTACCGGTGGCTGGCCATTCCGCGTTTGAGCCCGGGATCGTGCATGAACTGGTGAATGCCACCGATCATTTCGCCCGGCTTAACAGGCGCGGATAGGCCCAATTCCCGCAGGACGACACAGCCGATGAGGCTGGATGATTTTTCCATTGCAAGCCCTGTTGTTTTTTATTGATATTGATTATCACTAGCATATTATATGTCCATCCATAGCGACTCTGTTCTGAAAGAGATATTCATGCAAATTCTTGGCCTCAGTCCCGCTCAGCTTGCTGCCCTCATCAGTTTGGAGCAGCATAATCAGGGTTTTGACAATTTAAGACAAAGGCCTGATCTGAAACTGATCAAAGGTACCCGAAATCGCCCGCAAAAGCGTCCGAAGAAGCGAGCAGAGATTGCACTCATTCGCTGAATGCGTCAGTCTGATGATCTGTTCATCCTGATATAAGGAACGATCATGCTGCGCCTTCCCCGCTTTATCCTGCTGCTTGCTTTTGGCAGTCTTTCCCTTGCCGCCTGCTCCCAAGACGAAGCCCCGTCTCAATCTCCGGCGAAAATCCAGATCAGCGAGGCCTGGGCCCGAGAAACCCCTCAAGGCGCGCCCAATGCCGCCCTTTATCTGACCATAGCCAATGAAGGCGACATTGATGATCGCCTGCTGAGCGTGGCCACGGACCTTGCCGCCCATGCCGGGATTCATAGCAGCAGCGAAGAGGATGGCATGATGCGGATGCGTTCGGTTGATGCGCTTCGCATCCCCGCCCATGAAACAATCAGCCTCGCCCCGGGGGCTCTGCATATCATGCTGATGGGGCTGGAAAAGCCATTGGTGAAAGGCGATGAAATCAGCATCAATCTGATTTTCGAGGAAAGCGGCGAGCAGATGATCCGCATTCCGGTTCTGGGCATGGGCGAACAGCCCTGATATGGGTCCAAAGATTGGCCCAGACATTAGCCATGATGATGCCATATAAGTCCGTTTTTATGAGTGAGCTTTTTTAGAGATCTTTTAAACGCGAAAAAACGTTGGTGCGTTCATATGATTTTATCGGAGTTCCTTATGGCTTTTCGTTTTATCGGCACCCGCTCAATCCGGCAATTTAGTCATTATGCCCTGATTGCGTTTTTTTTAATCCTTGGCTTTACCCCATCGGCTCGCGCCCAATGGTTTATTCCCGGCGATCCTGAAGACTGGAATGCGCAATTAGGCATGGGAGCGGCTTTAAGGCCGGATTTTCCGGGCGCATCCAATCATATCATCACCCCGGTTCCTTTTATCGATCTGACCTATAAAAAGCGTTTTTTCCTGAATTCTGGGCGGGGTTTGGGCACATTTCTCTATGGCGATAAAAATGGCCGCCTGAAATATATGCTGGGTATCAGTGTGGGCCCCAGCCTTGATAATCGCAGCCGCAATGATATCGCAGGCATGCCCCGCGTGGGGCTGACGGCGGAAGGCCGGGTTTTTGGCGAGGTCTTTTTCGATAACTGGTCGGTGGAGCTGACCCTTTCCAAAGATATGCTGGGCGAAGGCCATGAAGGGCTGACAGGCGATCTGGGCCTTAATTATACCCAAAGGCTGGAAGGCAAAAAGGGCCTGTTTCGGATCGGGCCGCAAATTCGCTTTGGCTCGGGTGATTATATGGATAGCTTCTTCAGTGTCACCGCCGATCAAAGCATTGCATCGGGGCTTAGACCCTTTGATGCCGATGCTGGCCTGCAATCCATTGGCGGGCGCGCCTTTTTAAGCTATCCGCTCTTTGGCAATTGGAATGCGGTGGGCGCAATCAGATATTTCCGTCTGGTCTCTGATAGCGCCGACAGCCCGGTTTCCCTCGATAAAGATCAGTTCGGGCTATTTGCCGCCATTGCCTATCGCTTTTAAAAAGATTCAAAGCCCCCCATCAGCCCCCGCAAAGCCCGCATCGCGCCAGATGATTTGGCCATCCACGATGGTCATCACCGCTTTTGTTTTGGGGATATCGGCGAGATCGATGCTCATAATATCGCGTGAAAAAACACTGAAATCCGCGCGCTTGCCCTTGGTGATGCTGCCCAGCTCATCTTCCTGGAAGGCGGCAAAAGCAGGCCACAGAGTCAACATTTTCAAAGCGGTTTGCCGATCAACCGCCTGCTCGGAGTGCCAACCCTCGGCCGAATAGCCCGAAAGATCCATGCGGGCCACGGCGGCATAAAATTCGATCATCGGATCGCCGCGTTCCACCGGGGCATCCGATCCGGCAGCAATGATCGTGCCATCGGCAAGCAGATCGCGCCAGGCATAGGCTCCGGCCAAACGCTCCATGCCCAATCGATCGGGGGCAAAATGCAGATCGCCAATGGCATGGCTGGGCTGCATCGAGGCAATGATCCCCTGTGCGGAAAAACGTCCCAGATCCGCAGGGCTGATGACCTGCGCATGTTCGATCCGCCAGCGCGGTTTGGCTAGCGCACGATTGCCGGGTGGCACGGCGGCAAAGGTCTGTTCATACCAATCCAGCACCAGCCGGTTTGCCCTATCGCCAATGGCATGGGTATTCACCTGAATGCCCGCCACCAGCGCCTGCTTCAAAAAAGCCAGCGTTTCCGCCTCTTTCATCATTAAAAGGCCAGTGCCATCGGCATCCGCATAGGGTTCGAGCAAAGCCGCCCCGCGCGATCCCAACGCTCCATCCATATAAAGCTTCACCGCCCGGGTACGGATCAGGCCATTCGCCGATTGCAGCGGGCCTTGGACCATCAGGGCCTCGGCCCCGGATCGTTCGATGGAATTATAAACCCTGATCCCGATCGCCCCCTCATCGGACAAGCGCTGAAGAACCGGCACATGATCGGGCACCACCGACATATTATGCATCCCGCTCCAGCCATAAGAGCGATAAACCGCATCGGCCGCCAGAAAAACCTGCGCCAGATCGCGGTCGCCATCGGCGCTCTCCTCATCCACCACCAGCCCCATGGCGGTATCGATCAGCATGCCGTTGGGCACGCCCGCCTCGTTTTTCAAGATATCGCCCCCGAAAGGCGGCTTTGTTTCAGCGTCGATCCCGGCCCCCTCAAGGGCCATGGAATTAGCCACCGCTGCATGGCCATCAGCCCGCACCAGAACAATCGGGCGATCCGTGCTCACCGCATCAAGATCCCCGCGATTGGGAAAGCGCCCTTCCGGCCAATGGGTTTCAATCCAGCCCCGCCCGATAACAAGGCTGCGATCATCAGCGGGCAGGCTTTTGAGATGCGCCTTGAGCCGCTTTTGCAGATCGCTGATCGAGGTCGTCCCCTCAAGATTAAGGGTTAATTCCCTCAAGCCAATGCCATGCATATGGGCATGGGCATCCACAAAGCCGGGAAACAGGGCCGCCCCCGCCAGATCGATGATCTTGGTTTCATCCGTGGCCAGAGCTTTGGCATCGGCCAAAGAACCGGCATGAATGATCACCCCCTGATCCACCAGAACCGCTTCCACCATGGGCTGGGCATCATCGGCAGTGTGGATCGGCCCGCCATGAAGCAAAAGGCTGGATGCCCGGGCCGCCGTCATGCCCATCGATGCAAACACCAAGGCCGTGATCAGGGCCATGAACAGGCCGATTGCGGCAGATTGCCTCTTTTGTTTCGGGCTTGGCACGTGCTGCATTCTCTGCTCCGCTTCTTTCTTGTCAGGAGGCATCATGGCCCCCTTATTCCAATGCACCCATGGTGCCAAATTTTCTAATTTTAGCAAGAATTTTAACAGGATGGCTTAGAGTCGGGCCCTAGTGTTTCCGGGCGCGATCCTCGGGGTCATCAGGCCCACTATCGGGGTGAAACACCGAGCGGCGCTTGCGCAATCCCCCGATGATCCTGAGCAGCGCCACCACCAAAAAAGCCATCACAATGATCAGCAATAAAAAAAGCAGCATCCCATAGATGATGGTTTCCGCCTGTGTCACATCGCTGGCCCCATAGCGCAGATAAAGCCGCCATGCCGCATAGGTCATGCCCAAAGCAGCCGCTGTGATGCCCAAGCGCAGCATAGATCCGGACGGTTTTTTCCCCATAATGGCCTTTCACGATTTAGAGCAGGCCATGCTTTTTGGCAGCATGGCGCAATTGATCATAGCTCAGCCCCAGCTTTTGCGCCGTTTCACGCTGATTGAATTTGCACCGACGCAAGGCATCATGCAGCAATATCCGTTCATGATCGGCCACAGCCTGCCGATAATCATAGGGTAAATCCAGCGGTTTTTGAACCGCTTGCCCTTCGTCCTTTTCCTCAGATTGAAGGGGAGCGGGCGCGGAGGGCTTCAGCACATCTTCGGGCAGCATGGCCGCCGGACGATAGGGCGAGGCGAAAGGATCAAATTGCAGGCGATCTATCGGCTGGTCCGGGGTGCTCCAGCGATAGACCGCGCGCTCCACCAGATTTTTCAGCTCCCGCACATTGCCCGGCCATGGATAGGCCAACAAACGATCCCGGGCCGATTGTGTAAAGCCGGGAAAAGCCGACCAGCCCAGTTCATGGGCCATGGCGCGGCCAAAATGCTCGGATAGATCAAAGATATCATCGGGCCGCGCGCGCAAGGGCGGCACGGTCAGCACATCAAAAGCCAGCCGATCGAGCAAATCGGCGCGAAACCGTCCCTCATCGGCCAAAGCAGGCAGATCGACATTGGTCGCCCCGATGATGCGCACATCCACCGACAGCGTATCCGTGCCGCCCAGACGTTCAAATTCACCATATTCGATGATCCGCAACAGCTTTTCCTGCGCCGCCATGGATAAGGTTGCGATCTCATCAAGAAAAAGGCTGCCGCCATCCGCCTGCTCGAATCGCCCGGCACGCCGCCGCACAGCGCCGGTAAAAGCCCCGGGTTCCACCCCGAATAATTCGCTATCCACCAGCGTTTCGGGCAAGGCCGCGCAATTCAGCTTGATAAAAGCCTGATCCCAGCGCCGGGACAGATAATGCAGCCGCGCCGCGATCAGTTCCTTGCCGGTGCCCCGCTCGCCGATCACCAGAACCGGACGATTGAGCGCTGCCGCCACACTCACCTTATCCATGAGGTCGAGAAAAGCCGGATCACTGCCCAGAATATGAATATCAGTTTTTGGCATCTTTACCAATTATCAGTATTTTTTCCATTAATATAGGATATTACACCATTTGGCTTAATACCAGCAAAAGATGATTATTCTAAATTATTCGTTTATAATCAGTGTATTAACATTTTTTTTCAAAACTGGCACGGCCCTTGCTTAATACGTGATATCGACACAGCAAATCGGTCGATACCGATAGAGCATAAAACAAGGATGAACCGATCAATGAATATCCTGACACATGTGGGGGCCGCCCTTTCCAGCACCGATAGCCTGCAATCCGAAACCGATGGCATGGCCCGGTTTCTGACAAGCACCAACCGCCACCGCGCCGACCAGACATGGGCGCCCCGGCAACGCCGCCGCGATCGCAATCGCCGCAGCCGCTAAAACCAGAGGCGATGTGAAAAGCGCCCGATAAACCAGCCCGAGTGACGACAGCGAGACAATAAAAAAGGATAATGAACCATGGGTATTTTTTCCCGTTTGACCGACATCATCAATTCCAATCTCAATGCCCTTCTCGATCATGCAGAAGAACCGGAAAAAATGATCCGGCTGATGATTCAGGAAATGGAAGACACCCTTGTGGAGGTGCGTTCAGCCGCAGCCAAAACCATCGCCGATCAAAAAGACAATCAACGCCGGTTGAACCGTTTGATCGAAGCTCAGGCCGAATGGCAGCGCAAGGCCGAACTGGCGCTTTCAAAGGATCGGGATGATCTGGCGCGCGGCGCTTTGCAGGAAAAAGCCAAGCTGGGCGAAATTGCCACCCATCTGCAGGAAGAGCTTGATCATTTAAGCGAAGCTTTGGGGCGTCATGAAGAAGACGCGCTGAAGCTGGAAACGAAATTGCGCGAGGCCAAGGCCAAGAAATCGACCATTGAGGCCCGCTATAAAACCGCGCAGAATAATCTGCGGATCAAGCGGACGCTTTATGATAATCGGGTGGAAACCGCCTTTGAACGCTTCGACAAGGTGGATGCCCGCCTCGACCGCATTGAAGGTGAAGCACAGGCCCTTGATCTGGGGCGATCCAAAAGCAACAGCCTGGAAGATGAATTTGCCAATCTGGAAACCGAGGATGCCATCGAAGCCGAGCTTGATGCCCTGAAGAAAAAAATCACCCCCAGCAAAAAATCAGCCCAATGATCGGAGCCTCCCATGTCGTTTCTTGAAGTTCCGCTCATCTTGCTCTTCGCCGTTGTCATCCCCTTGATCGTCATATTTCATTATGCAACCGAAATGAAAAAGACCAAGGGGCTGACCGCCCAGGACGAAGCGACATTGGATGAACTGCGCAAGCTTTCCGAAAAGCTTGAAGATCGTATGGAAACCCTTGAGCGCATCCTTGATGATGAAGTGCCAGATTGGAGATCACGTCGCCATGACACGCTTTAGCCCCAACAAGCTTTATAAAGATCCGAAAAATGGCAAGATTCTGGGTATTTGCGCCGGTCTTGCCGATTATAGCGGGATCAAGGCCAATATCCTGCGCGCCGCCCTTGTGATTGGCAGTGTCATTGGATGGTTTGGCCCTCTCGTGGTCGGATATATCGTGCTGTATTTCGTCCTCGATGAAAAACCGAAAGATCTGTACGCCAATGAAGAAGAAGAGCGCTTCTGGCGCACCGCCCGCACCCATCCCGATGTGATGGCCGTGGATCTGAAAAAGCGCTTTCGATCCATCGACCGGCGCATCCAATCGATGGAATCCTATCTCACTTCAAAGCGCTTCAAGCTCGATCGCGAATTACGAAGCCTTGAAGACTGAGCCGGACTGTAAAATGATGGGGTGCCAGGCTGGGATCAGATCCTAAAGCCTGTTCACCTCATCAAATTGTCGGGCAAAAGCCGGGCGAGCGATCATCAGGCAGATAAAGGCTATGGGCATGGCAATCAGCGCCACCACCACATAGGCCCAATCGATCATCTGATCATCGGCGAAAACCTTGGTGGTGAGAAAGCCAAACAGCGTTGGCCCCAAACCCAGCCCGATGAGATTGATGACGAACAGATAAATGGCCGTCGCCTGCCCGCGCAATTCATTGGGGCTGGCCGCCGCCACCCCGGCATAAGCCGTGCCCCACACCCAATTGGAAAAAAACACCGCCCCCGAAAGCAGGGCAATCGCCAGCGCAGGCGAACTGACAAGGGGAAAGCTGAGCGCAAAAGGGGCGCCGAACACAATCGACAGAATTAAAATCCGCACATGGGCATCGCTGCGCCCCTGTGCCACCCAGCGATCCGCTAAAATCCCGGCAAAAACAATCCCGGCGGTGCCGAAAATCAGCAGGATAAGGCCAAAGGTCAGGCCGATTTCGGCAGGGCTAAAGCCATGCACCCGGCCAAAAAAAGCCCCGATGAAATAGATCGTACCATAGCCCAAAGCCGACAAAAAAGCGATCCCGGTGAAGCCCAAGCCATAAACCCGCCAACGGGCGAGAAAATAGCGGGCCACGTCTTTGATGGGGACCGGTTCGGTGCTTTGGTTCAGCCTTTCCCGGCGGGGGGGTTCCTTAACGAACAAAAGCATCGCCACCGAAAGCAAAACCCCCGGCAGACCAACAACGATGAATGTCATCTGCCAGCCGCGAATCTCGCCAAAAAAAGGCAGGCTTTGGGTGGGGCTGGCGCTCACCCACGCAATCACCGCCCCCCCGAATAAAAAGGCAAGGGCCGAACCAAGGGGGATGCCCAGCGTATAGATGCTGATCGCCCGCCCCCGCAGATGCGGAGGAAACAGATCGGAAATCAGCGAATTGGCCGCAGGGGTAAGGGTCGCCTCGCCAATGCCCACCCCCATGCGGGCGATGAAGAGCATCCCGAAATTACGGGCCAAGCCGCAGGCGGCGGTGGCCAGACTCCAGAAGGCAATGCCAAAGGCGATCAGACCCCGGCGACTTCTGCTATCGGCTAGGCGGGCAAAGGGAATACCGAAAAATGTATAGAACAAGGCAAAAGACAAGCCCGTGAGCAACCCGAATTCCAGATCGCTGACCCCAAGATCGCTTTTGATCGGCCCCACCAAAAGCGCCAATATCTGGCGATCGATGAAAGAAACCGTGTAGATCAAAAGCAGCAAAGCCACGATGCCCCAGGCAACGGGCTGCGATGGATAGGGGATGGGCTGTGTTTTATCGCTTGTAGCGGCGGCATCCTCTGGCCTGTCATGATCCGAATTTATAGTCACGCGGCAGTCCCTTTCCTTATGACCTCTGGTCCCTGTGATCGAGTGACGGTGAGTGAAAATGCCCCCGCACATTGACATTGACGTTCAGGCGGGCCAAATCCTCAAGAGAAACAAAGTTGAACAGGCCTATGACCCAATCACAAACACTAAATGCACAATCCCCCTCCATCGCCCTTGGCGATACGGACCTGCAAATGGTGCGCGATAGCTTTGATCTGATGGATGATTGGGAAGATCGCTATCGCTATATCATTGATTTAGGGCGCAAACTTCCCAAATTGCCCGAGGATGCCTATCGCGACGAGAATAAAGTGCGCGGCTGTACCAGCCAAGTTTGGCTGGTCGCCCGGCTGGATGAGGATGGTGCGGATCAAACCGCAGATGAAACCGGGCCAAGACTTTATCTGGCAGGCGACAGCGATGCCCATATCGTCAAAGGGCTGGTGGCTTTGATGCTGCTGATCTTTTCCGGCAAAAGCCCCGATGCCATTCTCGATATTGATGCCCGCGCCATTCTCGATGATTTGGGATTGCGCCAGCATCTATCGCCCATGCGGGCCAATGGGCTGTTTTCCATGCTCGAACGAATCAGGGATATGGCCCAAGCCGCCAAAGCCTGAGCGGATATTGCTGCCAAAAATTCTGGCCGGCCCCTTTGTGAGAAACCGGCCAGAAGCAGATCATTCTTTACGAACAGAAGCTTAAAGCGCCTTCAGCACATATTCGGCGGAAGACACCTCGAAAGCGCCGGGTTCTTCAACGAAAATATCGCTGACGACCCCATCCTTGATGATCATCGCATAGCGCTTGGAGCGGATACCCATGCCAAAGCCGGTGCCATCCATTTCCAGCCCGGCGGCCTTGGCAAAGGCGCCATTCCCATCCGCCAGCATCAGGATTTTGTCATCAACATGGGCGGATTTACCCCAGGCATTCATCACAAACACATCATTGACCGAAAGACAGGCCACCAGATCCACGCCCTTTGCCTTCAACGCATCGATCTGATCCACAAAACCCGGCAGATGGCGCGCCGAACAGGTAGGGGTAAACGCCCCCGGAACGGCAAAAACCACGGCTGTTTTACCAGCAAACAGGGCATCGCTGGCAATTTTCTCAGGCCCTTTTTCGCCCATATGGGCCAATTCTACGGATGGAATTTTATCGCCTTTTTGCAGTGTCATGAGGTTCTCCTTGAGCCATGATGAACGGGGATCATAAATCAGACCATATTCATCTGATAATGCGGCTGGAGGATAGCGCGATTGGCGTCATTGTCCAGCCATCTTCCACGAAAAAATGGGATCAGTCGCCCTGCCCCTCGGTTTTGGCCGCTCTATCAGCCAAGCGATCAAGGGCGCGCTCGATCTGGGCTTTCCGGGTGCCCGTTTCAAAGGGGGCCAAAAAACGGGCCATGGGGGTTTGATAACGCCATGTTTCGCGCCAGATCAGATGGCTGCCAAGGGGGGCGGGCTGAAGCTGCGCCCGCACCTCGATCTCGGCATCCGCAGCCTCTTGGACCACGGCCCAAAGGCGGGGCCGATCATAAACCCTTTGGGTTTCGCTGATCTGTCGGGGCTTGCCATCCACCCGCAGATAGATCATCCGGGTGGCGCCAATGGCATGGCCTTCGCCGGTGAGGGGGGCAATATCCGTCACCCCGAATTGCCAGGCCACGCGACTTTCAGGGTCGCTCAGCAGATGAAAAGCAGCCTCAGGGGGGGCGGGCAGATCAAGGGCGATTTCAATGACCCATTGGGATTTCAGATAAGCATGGGTGAAAAAGCCAAGGATCAGCAGCCCGGCCAAAGCCAACCCGCCTAAAATCGCCCATTCCCATGGCTCTTTTTTATGCATCAAAGCTGTCTCCCGCTTTTTTTCCGGGCTTCGGTTGTTCAGATTTAAGGCCCGCCTGTTTTTCTGCCAGAGCCAGAAGCGCGTTTTTCGACAGGCTGAAATCGCTCGCCACCCAGTGCTTTTGCAGCAACCCCAGAATTTCCCCCATCTGCGGGCCGGCAGGCACGCCCAAGGCCGCCAGATCCGCTCCCGAAACAGGAAACCGAGGTGCGGGCCGGGCCGCAATGGCATCAAGCTGATCGCGGATTGCGGCCAGCGCCGACAGGCTCATATCCTGATCCCCAAGCAGCAGACGATCCAGAACCGTGGGAACACCCAATGCATAGGCCGCCCGGCCCAGCGCTGGGGGGTCAAACGCCGGAACCGGCCCATCCATCGCCGCCAAGCGCTTTTGCTCTGCCCCCGAACATTTGAGCCGCGCCCCCACCTGCGCCCGCGCACCAACCCGGATCACCGCCGCCAAACGCCGCAGGGGATCGCCGATGCCTAAAGATGTTTCCCGCGCGATCAACCGGCGCAAAACCCCAAATTCGGGATCGGGCCGCTTTTCGGGCAGGATATGCGCCAATATCCCGCCCCGATCCATCAGCATCATCACCGGGCAGGGATCGGCAGCCGCCAGCAGTTTCAAGCTTTCGGCGCGGATACGCTCCACCGATAAAATATCCAGCCGATCCGCCAGTTCGATGGCAGCCTGCAAGCTTTTCCGATCCGGCTCGCCCCGGCCATAATGGGCGTGAAAGCGAAAAAACCGCAAAATCCGCAAGGCATCTTCGGCAATCCGCTGGACCGGATCGCCAATGAACACCACCCGCCCCTTTTGAGCATCCTCAAGGCCGCCCACCTCATCATAAAGGCGGCCATCAAGATCGGCATAAAGGGCATTCATGGTAAAATCCCGCCGCGCGGCATCGGCGGCCCAATCATCGGTGAAGCGAACCCGGGCATGACGGCCAAAACTTTCCACATCATGGCGCAGGCTGGTGACTTCAAACGGGCGATGACCGCTGATCGCAGTGATGGTGCCATGGGCAAGCCCGGTGGGAACGGTTTTCAAACCCGCCGCCCCCAGCTTCTCCATCACCATGTGGGGATCGAGGGATGTGGCAATATCGATATCTGAAACAACCCGGCCCAAAAGGGCATCGCGCACCGCCCCGCCCACAATCCGGGCCTGATCAGCCCCCAATGCCATGATCACCGCCACCAGCGCCCGATCATGGGCAAAGGCCCGCTTCAATCGATCCGCATGGCGTGTGATCACCTCCATGCCCGATCAATTTTCTTGTGGGGCCACAGGGCTTTGGGGCGGCTCGGCGCCGCGTTTTTCAAAATGTCCGGGCACCATTTCCCCATCCACCATCCGGGCCGGAACATAGCGCAGATCATCCTGTGCCGGGGGCGTGGATTGGGCATAAAGATAGAAAATCGCCCCATAAAGGCCGATAAAGCCCAAACCCGCGCCCATGATGGCATAATCCAGCTTCGGGTTGATTTTGCCCCCTGCGCGCTTGAGATGGCGCACCAGTAAAAGCCATAAAAAGAAAAAAACGAAAGGCAGTAAAAACAGCCCCAGCCTGATCAATAAAGCGCTCATAGCTTTGGTTCCGATTGTTCTAAAGGCCGCTCATCGCCCAGCACTTCGGCCAGATTGACCAGCATATGGGCCGTGGCCCCCCAGATATAGAAATCCTGATAAGGCATGGCATAAAAATGCCGCCGCTGCCCGCGAAACATGCGGCTATGGCGCTGATGATTGGTGCTATCGAGGATAAAATCCAAAGGCACCTCAAAGGCATCTGCCACCTCGCGGGCATCAAGCCTCAAATCAAAGGGTGGGGCCACCATCCCCACCACCGGCACGATCCGAAAACCCGTGACCGTTTCATAGCTGTCGAGCCGCCCCAAAATATCGATCCGATCCGGCGTCAGCCCCACTTCTTCGTGGGTTTCGCGCAGGGCCGTGGCAATGGCATTGGCATCGCCCTCATCGGCGCGGCCCCCGGGAAAGCTGATCTGCCCCGCATGGTGAGATAAATGTTCGGCCCGCCGGGTGAGCAGGATGGTAGCCCCTTCGGCCCTTTGGATGATCGGCACCAGAACCGCCGCCCGGCGCACCGCATCGCCTTGTTTGATCGGGGCATCAGGGCCTTCATAAAGATCATAATCGCTGCGCAGGGCCCGGCGCGGCCCCTGTTGCAATCGCTGGCGGATCAATTCAAGCACGGCCTAGTCCCTTGTCATCTCGTCGAGCACGAAAAAAGATCCCCGGCTCCACAGGCCCAGCATCTCTTTCCCATCTATTGTGAGGGCTTCGGCGAAATCCACAAGCTCATAATAAACCGGGCGGGCGATCAGCGCCTCAAGCCGGTTGCGAACAAGGATATAGGGCCGTTTATGGCCCTCTTCATCGGCGCTCATCCAGATGGGATGCTCATCATCGGCGATCACCCGATCCCCCACATGGGTCTCAAAAACCAGCAATTGTTGATCGCCTTCCCGCTCCACATCCACAGATATGGCCAGAAAGGGGGCATCTTCGACGGTGATCTTCAATTTTTCCGCCGGGGTCACCAGATAAGTGCCATCATCATCATGGCGCAAAACGCTGGAAAACAGCCGCACCATTTCAGGCCGGTTGATCGGCGTGCCCATATAATGCCATGTGCCATCGCTTTTGATGCGCATATCGATCTCACCGCACAGATCGGGCTCCCACAGATGAACCGGCGGATAGCGCTGCTTGGAAATCGCCTCGAACACATCCTTCAGCCGGTTTGGGGCCTCCGCCTGTGGCGCTTTTGTGGGATTGATTTTGCTTCTCGTCATAGTTCCGCCTTTCGTCGCGCCTTATCCTTTCTATATAGTATGGGAACAGCATGTCACCAAATGGACTGTCATGGGTTTTTCATGGCATGGCCATTCCGCAGACCGACCATGAAAAGGCCCGCCTTTATGAACGAGCACGTCAGCCAGGCAACAAGCGCTCCCGCGCATCGCTCTCCCCTTCCCGATAGCGGGCGGGATGCTGAAGCCGCCATCCACGCCATCCAGCAGATCAAATCCGAAATCGGGCAGCATATCTTTGGTCAGGATCGGGTGATCGAAGAAACCCTGACCACCCTGCTCGGCGGCGGCCATGCCCTGATCGTGGGGGTGCCGGGGCTGGCCAAAACCCTGCTCGTTGAAACCTATGGCACGGTTTTAGGGCTATCTGAAAAGCGGGTGCAATTCACCCCCGATCTTTTGCCCGCCGACATTTTAGGGAGCGAAGTGCTCGAAGAAGATGAAAGCGGCAAACGCCATTTCCGCTTTCTGCCCGGGCCGGTTTTCAGCCAGCTTCTGATGGCCGATGAAATCAATCGGGCAAGCCCGCGCACCCAATCGGCGCTTTTACAGGCAATGCAGGAAAAGCAGGTTTCGGTGGCCGGGGTGCGCCATCAATTGCCCGAACCCTTTCATGTGCTGGCCACCCAAAATCCCATCGAGCAGGAAGGCACCTATCCCCTACCCGAAGCCCAACTCGACCGTTTTTTGATGCAAATTCATGTGGATTATCCTGATCGCGAGGCGGAACGGGCAATCCTTTTGCACACCACCGGCACCCAAAGCCATGCGCCCAAACAGATCATCGATGGCCAGCGCCTGATGCATTTGCAAAGGCTGGTGCGATCCCTGCCGGTGGGCGAAAGCGTGGTCAATGCCATTCTCGATCTGGTGCGTGGGGCGCGCCCGGGCGCCGATCATCCTGAAATCACCTGGGGCCCCGGCCCCCGGGCGGCACAGGCTTTGATGCTGGGATGCCGGGCCCGCGCCCTCATCGATGGGCGGCAGGTGCCATCGGTGGATGATGTAAAAGATCTGGCGGTGCCGATCCTGCGCCATCGCATGGCGCTCAGCTTTCCGGCCCGCGCCGATGGCCTGACCAATGATCAGGTGATCGCCGATCTGGCGGCCAAACTTTGAGCCGGCCCCGCAAATGATGGCATGGCTTCGCTCCTTTTTATCCGCCACGGCCTTGCAACCGGCAAGCGCTGATGGGTTGGGTGCGGCTTCCGGCCGGGATCCGGTGCCGATCAGCGATCTGTGGCAAAGGGCGCAAAGCCTGGCTGATCGCCTGCCCGCCCATAATGTGCGCGCCGATCCGCGCCTGCGGGCCGCCGCCCGCGGGGTGCATGGCCGCCGCCGGGCGGGGCCGGGTGATAGTTTCTGGCAGTTTCGCCCCTATGAACAAGGCGAGCACGCAGCGCAGATCGATTGGCGGCGTTCGGGGCGATCCGATACCCTTTATGTGCGCCAACAGGAATGGGAAACGGCCCAGAATATCTGGATCTGGATGGATCGTTCCGCCAGCATGCAGTTCGGATCGCGCCCCATGGCCGATAGCAAGGCGGATCGGGCGATCCTTTTAGGGCTGGCCACCGCCCGCCTGCTCATAGCTGCGGGCGAACGGGTTGGGCTTTATGGGGTGCATGATCAGGCCATGGGCGGGCGCTTTGGCCTGTCGCGCCTGCTGGAAAGCCTTGAAAAAGATCGCCTGCATGATGATCCGCCATTTCCCACCGCCACCGCTTTGCCCCGTCATGCCCAATTGATTTTGATCGGCGATTTTCTGGGGGAAAGCGATGCGACCCAAAATCGCCTGCGCCAATTGGTGGGTTTGGGGGTGAATGGCCATCTTTTACAGATCATCGATCCCATCGAAGACGATTTCCCCTTTGAAGGCCGCATCCGATTTTCGGGAATGGAACAGGAGGCCCCCCTGATCATGGAACGCGCCGAACAGGAAGCCGCCGCCTATCGCAGCCGGATGCGGGCCTGGATCGATCATCTGGGGGCGATGGCCCGCCGCGCCGGCTGGACCCATAGCATCCATCGCACCGATCACAGCCCGGCCCAGGCTTTGCTCGGCCTGATCGCCCTTACCGGCAAGAGGGGCTGATGATTGGTTTAGGCCCCCTTGGTGTGCTGGGATTTACCGCGCCTTTGGTGCTGCTGGGCCTGCTGGCCCTGCCGGTGATTTATTATCTGGTGCGGGCTTTGCCCCCCCAGCCCAAGCGCCATCACTTCCCCCCCATCGTTTTATTGGGTGATCTGGCGCACAGCGCCCCGCCCCCCGCCCGCACCCCGCCCTGGCTTTTGATCATGCGGCTGCTTTTGGCAGCGCTTCTGGTGCTGGCCTTCAGTGGCCCGATCTTAAACCCCAGCACCGGGAAAGCGGATGGCAGCACGCCAACAGCCGTGGCTGATGAAGCCGCCCTTTTGATTGTGCTGGATGATGGCTGGCAGGCCGCGAGCCGCTGGGACGTTCGGATCGCTGAACTGGATCGCCTGCTGGCCACAGCCGCCCGGCAGCAAAGGCCGGTTCTTTGGCTGCGGACCGCCCCGCCGATCAATGGCTGGCCCCAAGATAAGGATGGGAATGGGGATGGAGAAGGCAAAAGCATCAGCATCGAACCGCAGGCCGCCAGCGATCTGCGGGCCGCTTTGCCCGGCATCACCCCCCGCCCCTGGGCCCCGGATCATCGCCATCTGGCCCGTATTCTCGAAAGCATCGACCGGCCGATTGCCCAAAGCATCTGGATCAGCGATGGTCTGGATCATCCCGGCAGCGATGCGCTTTTATCACGCCTCGAGGATAGGGGGCCGCTGCGCATTTTCACCGATCAGCCTGCCGATTATCCGCTGGCGCTGTCTCCCCTCAGATCAACGGGCAGCGGGATGGCCACCACCATAAAGCGTCCGTCCCGCCCCACGCCCGCCGGGGCCATTCTGGAAGCGCGGGGGGCTGATGGCCGCCTTCTGGCCCAAATATCGGCGCTTTTTGCCGCCAATGAAACCACTGCCGAGGCGACATTTGATCTGCCCCGGGAAATCCGCAATCAGGTGGCGCGCATCGACATTGCCGATGAGCAAAGCGCCGGGGCGACGATCCTGCTCGATGGGCGATCCGGCAGGCCCGCCATCGGGCTGTTCTCCGGGGAAAGCGGATCAGCGCTTCAGCCCCTGCAATCACCGCTTTTTTATCTGCGCCGCGCCCTTGAGCCCTTTGCCGACCTTTCTGAAGGCCCGCCTGCCGCCCTCTTGCGGAAAAAGCCGGGGGCCATCATTCTTGCCGATATTGGCCAGATCGAGCCACAGACCGCCGAAAGCCTGAAGCTGTGGGTGGAGGATGGCGGGCTTTTGCTGCGCTTTGCCGGTCCGCATATGGCGGCCAGCCGCAATCAGCTCATCCCTGTTGCCTTGCGATCAGGGGATCGGGCGGTGGGTGGCGCGCTCTCATGGGAAAAACCGCAGTCCCTTGGCAGCTTTAATCCCGATGGGCCTTTTGATGGGCTGGTCGCGCCCGGTGATGTCACTGTCAGCCGCCAGTTGCTGGCCATCCCGAATATCGATCTGGCAGAAAAAACATGGGCCCGGCTGGCCGATGGCACACCCCTTGTAACGGCCGCCCGCGAAGGCCGGGGCTGGATCGTATTCTTCCACACCACCGCCAATGCCGATTGGTCATCTCTGGTTTTATCGGGCCTGTTTGTGGATATGCTGGAACGGCTTTTGCCCCTTGCTCAGGGCCGCCTTGATGCTGTCTTTCAAAGCGGCGGAAACCGCAGTCTTGCCCATCAGGCTCTGCTCGATGGCTTTGGCCGATTGGAACCGGCTGCCTCCGGCATTGCCCCTATCCCCAGCAATGCTTTTGGTGATGTCGCCGCCTCTCCCCAGCATCCCCCCGGCCTTTATGGGGAGGCACAGGCTCCGCTCGCCCTCTCTCTTGTGGCGGCGAATGGCCCGGTGGATGCAGATTTCAGCTTCAAGGAAAGCACCCGGCCCATGATCTTTTTTGGTGGCGATGCGCGCGGGGAACGCCCCCTTGCGCCGATGCTGTTTTTCCTGATGAGCCTGTTGATCATCGCCGATATGCTGATCAGCCTTGGTCTGCGCGGGCTGCTGCCTTTTGGGCGGGCCAGAAGGGGTGCATCCAAAGCCTTCAGCGGGCGCGGGCTGGGGGTGCTGGCCGTGATCGGTCTTTCGGTTATAGGCCTAATGCTGGGCTTATCATGGTCTTCACCATTGAAGGCGCAGGATCGCCCGATTCTGGATGAGCAATTCGCCATCGATGCCACCACATCCACACGCATTGCCTATATCCGCACCGGCAATCCCGAAATCGATGCCCGCAGCCATGCCGCCCTTTATGGTTTGCAGCGTGTTTTAGGCCTGCGCACGGCGGTCAAGCTGGGCAAGCCCATCGGCCTTGATCCCACCCGCGACCCTTTGGCGCTGTTTCCGCTGGTTTATTGGCCGATCACGGCGGATGCCCCGGCTTTGGACGCCAAAGCCCTTGATAATTTAAGCCGATTTTTGCGCAATGGCGGCATTGTTTTAATGGATACCGGCATCGATGACAGCACCAGCGATCCTTTGGGCCTTGAAAATCCAGCCGCCCGCGAGGCCCTGCAGCGCACCGTGGGGATGCTTGATCTGCCCCAATTATTGCCGGTGGACCCCGATCATGTGCTGGCCCGCAGCTTTTATCTGCTCGATGATTTTCCCGGACGGCTCGCTGGCCGCACCTTATGGGCGACCCGGGACTCTTTTGGCAAGGATGCCCTTGTCAGCCCGATTTTAATCGGCGGCCATGATTGGGCTTCGGCCTGGGCGCTCGATGAATTCGATCATTTCATCGTGCCTCGTCTGCCCGGAGGGGCGCGCCAACGCGAACTGGCCTTTCGCTTTGGGGTCAATCTGGTGATGTATGCCCTGACCGGCACCTATAAAGCCGATCAGCTTCATCTGCCCGCCCTGATCGACAGGCTGGGGGAATGATCCGGTGATGACCGCTTTATCGCTCAGCTTTGATCCCATCTTTCCCCAATGGGCCCTGATCCTTCTGGGGCTGTTGCTCGGGTTTGCCGGTGTTTATGCCCTGATCCGGCGGGCGCGCGGGCGCTGGGTGCGGCTGTTGTTCATCAGTGTCCTGCTGGCGGCCCTTGCCGGCCCGCAATTGATCAAAAAAGAACAAACCGCCCTGCCCGATATCACCCTGGCCATGGTGGATCGCAGTGCCAGCAATCGGCTGGATGGCCGCAAGGATGAAACCGACCGGGCGCTGGAAGCGCTGGCGCAAAATATACGCGAACAGGGCGGCGAATTGCGGGTGGTGACGAGCAATCCCGATGAAGATCGCACCCGGCTGTTTGAGCCTTTGGCCGAAGCTTTATCGGCGGTGCCCAAAGATCAGCTTTCAGCCGCTGTGATCATCAGCGATGGCCGCATCGATGATGCACAAGAAGCGCACCGCCTGATCGCCGCCGACCGCCCCATCCACAGCCTGATCACCGGGGATCGCAGCGCCATCGATCGGCGGATCAGGATCATTCGCGCCCCGGAATTCGGGCTGGTGGATCGCCCGGTGACATTGGAATTGAGCGTTGAAGAATACCCCGCCGCCGGCACCGAGCCGGTGGCCCTGACCATTCGGCAATATGGCAAACCCGCGCAAACAAGGATGGTCGAGCCCGGCAAGCCGGTTTCCATCACCCTCATGCCCGAACGGCGGGGCGAGATGCTGGTGGAGGTCGATGCCGCCCCCGCTGCGGGGGAAACGATCCTTGTCAATAATCGCGCGCTCTTTTCCATCAATGCGGTGCGGGATCGCCTGCGGGTACTGCTGATTTCGGGCGAACCCCATCCCGGGGAACGGGTCTGGCGCGATACCCTCAATTCCGATCCGGCGGTGGATCTCATTCATTTCACCATCCTGCGCTTGCCCTCATCCCAAGATCCCACGCCGGTGAGCCAGCTTTCCTTGATCCCCTTTCCCACCGAACAGCTTTTTGCCGAACAGCTTCATGATTTCGATCTGGTGATTTTTGATCGCTATTCCTTGAGGGGGGTATTGCAGCCCCGCTATTTCACCAATCTGCTGGATTATGTGGAACAGGGCGGTGCCCTTTTCGTGGCCAATGGGCCGGAATATGCCGAAAGCCTGAGCCTTTATAACACCCCGCTGGCCAGTGTTCTGCCCGCCCGCCCCACCGGCCTTGTGAGCGAAAATGGCTATCGCCCCGCGCTCACAATGATCGGCCGCCGCCATCCGGTCAGCAAAAACCTTGCATCCTTTGAAGCCGGCGCAAGCGTGGCGATTGGGGATGAAGCCCAATGGGGGCGCTGGTTTCGCCTGATCGACAGCAATGTGGATCAGGGACAGGTGCTTTTGGAAGGCCCCAATGCCATGCCTTTGCTGGTTTTGAACCATGCTGGCGAAGGGCGTATCGCTCAATTGATGTCGGATCATATCTGGCTATGGGCGCGGGGGATCGAAGGCGGCGGCCCCTATCAGGAATTATTGCGCCGCTCGGTTCATTGGCTGATGAAAGAACCCGATCTGGAAGAAACCGCCCTTGAAGCCACCGCCGATGGCGATGAGATCAGGATCGAACGCCGCAGCCTGATGCCCGAACAAACCGAGGTGAAGGTTGAAGCCCCCGATGGCACGCGCCGCACCGTGACCCTCACCCCTGATGCCGATGGGCTGGCCCGCGCCACCATCAGCGCCCCCGATCCGGGGCTTTATCGGGTTTTTGACAATGAAGACGAAGCGGTGGTGGGCACCGGCCCTGCAGGCGGCCATGAATTGTCGCAAATTCTGCCCACCGATCAGATCGTGCGGGATCTGGCGCAGAAAACCGGCGGCGGAATTTTCTGGCTCCAGGATGGCCTGCCCGATATTCGTCATCCATCTGAGAAGGCCACCGCTTTTGGCGCGAATTGGATTGGATTGCCCAAGCGCAATGCCAGCCGCACCGATGCGCTCAGCCAAAGGCCGCTTTTGCCGCCCTTAATCTGGGCTTTGCTGCTGGGCGGCCTGCTGGCGATCACATGGTGGCGCGAAAGCCGCTGAACGCCTGAGGCTTATTGCTTCACGGGCTCCAGCGCCAAAGGATCGGGCAGATCATCAAGGTTGCCAAAAGGCCCGCCTGCCGGATGATAAAGCAGGCGGGTGGCATCAAACGGCCCGGGCAAATGGCATGTTTTTGGCAGAACCGGGCGAAAGCCCACCCGGCCATAATAGCCGGGATCGCCGATCAGAAAAACCGGGCCTAAGCCTTTGGCCGATGCCAGATCAAGGCCATGGCGCATGAGCGCAGTACCCGCCCCGGTGCCTGCACTATGCTTTGCCACAGCCAAGGGCCCCAAAAGCAGGCCATCATGGCAAAAATCCACAGCCCTGATCAGCAGCGGCCAAAAGCGCACCGAGGCCAGCAGCCGATCCCCTTCGCGCATTACAAAGCCCATATCCTGCAAAGGCGGACAATGATCGCGAAAGCGATAGGCCGTGCGCCCAAAACGATCAGCCCCAAAAAGATCATCGAGTAAAGCATCAATAGCGGGCGCATCGCCCGCATGTTCCTGATCGAGCTGTCGCATCACCTTTTTGCCATCCCCTTTCAAATGCCCCCCAAATAACAGTGTGTGATCGCCTTTTGCGGCATTGTTTGGCATTTCGCAACACTGCGTTTCGTTCACAGCCCATGACAAAAGCCAAGGACGACGCCATCTTGGAACCATGTACCCGATCAGGGATCGATCTCATCAAGGAGAAGCACAATGGGTCTTTTGGTTGACGGACAATGGCAGGATGCCTGGTATGATACCAAATCCAATGGCGGGGCCTTCAAGCGCCCCGATACCCGCTTTCGCAATGGGATCAGCGCGGATGGCAGTGGCGATTTCCCGGCCGAGGCAGGGCGCTATCATCTTTATATCGCCCATGCCTGCCCCTGGGCCAATCGGGCAATGATCCTGCGCCATTTAAAGGGATTGCAGGATATCATCAGCGTTTCCGTGGTGCATTGGCATATGGATGATGAGGGCTGGCGCTTTGATGACAGCACCCCCGGCGCCACCATCGATCATATCCATGGCTTTCAGCGCCTGCATCAGGTTTATACGAAGTCCGATCCCCATTATAGCGGGCGGGTAACTGTGCCGGTTTTGTGGGACAAAAAAACCAGCCGGATCGTCAATAATGAATCGGCGGAAATCATCCGGATTTTGAATAGCGCTTTTGATACAGTACCGGGGATCGGCCATCCCGAGCGCGATTATTATCCCAAAGATCTGCAATTGGAGATCGATGCCATCAATGAACGCATCTATCATGCGATCAATAATGGCGTTTACAAAGCGGGATTTGCCACCACCCAAAGCGCTTATGAAGAGGCCTTTGATGCCTTGTTTGAAACACTGGATGCGATGGATGAGCGGCTGGCCACCCGGCGCTATTTATTGGGCGACAGATTGACCGAAGCCGATTGGCGGTTTTTCACCACCCTGGTGCGCTTTGATGCGGTTTATGTGGGGCATTTCAAATGCAACAAACAACGAATCGCCGATTATCCGCATCTTTCAGCCTATCTGCGCGAGCTGTATCAAATGCCCGGCATTGCCGATACGGTGGTTTTCGATCATATCAAGCTGCATTATTATCAAAGCCATGGCAGCATCAATCCCACCGGCATCGTGCCCAAAGGCCCGGATCTGGATTTAGGGCAGCCCCATAATCGCGATCATCTCAAAGCGGCTTAAAGCTGCTTTGAGGGCGCATTGTTTTCGGGGTGAAAAACCAGCGACAGGGAATTGACGCAATAGCGCAAGCCGGTGGGCGGCGGGCCATCGGGGAACAGATGCCCCAGATGGCTTCCGCACTGCCCACAGCGCAATTCTATCCGCACCATGCCATGGCTGGTATCGCGGATTTCATCGATCTCAGCCCCTTCGATGGCATCGAAAAAGGATGGCCAGCCCGATCCGCTGTCATATTTGCCATCGGATGAGAATAAAATCGCATCGCACCCCGCACAATGAAAGCGACCGGGCCTTTTTTCCCCCAAAAGGGCCCCGCTGAAAGGCGGCTCGGTGCCATGGCGGCGACAAACATAAAAGCGTTCTTCGCCCAATCGCGCCAGCCATTGGGAATCGCTCTCAGGGATAGTCTGCTGATCCCTGCTCATCCGCCACTCACCTCGCAGGCAAAGCACAGGCTATAGGCGCCTTTTGGATCGCGCATCCAGCCAAGGCTTTGCAGATGCCGCAGGATCGATTGTTCAATCCCGGCCACAGCCTGCATCAGCCCGCCCTTGTTGCCGCTGGCCAGCAGAGATCGGGGCAACAAAGCCGCCGCATCGCTTTCCGCCATCAGCTGCATCAAAAAGGCTTCAAAAGGATCGGGCTTTTCCGTGATATGGCGGATTTGATAGGCCCCGTCTTCAAGGCTGGCAAGGCTGGCTGCCGCCTTGATCGCCGCATCGAGCCCACCCAATTCATCCACCAGGCCCAGATCGCGAGCGGTGCTGCCTGCCCACACCCGGCCCTGCGCCACTTTATCCACGGCCTCAATGCTCATTCCCCGGCCTTCAGCCACGATAGAGAGGAATTTTTCATAGCCATCTTCGATGGAACCCTGAACCAAAGCCGCCACTGCAGGCGATAGCGGCCGCGTTATGTCAAAAGCTCCGGCCAATTGGGTGGTGCCCACACCATCGCTATGCACCCCCAATGACGCCAGCGACTCTTCAAAGGTTGCCACCAAACCGAAAATGCCGATGGAACCGGTAATGGTTTCCGGCATGGCCCAGATCTGATCGGCATTGGCGGAAATCCAATAACCGCCCGATGCCGCCACCGAGCCAAAAGACGCCACCACCGGCTTGCCCGCCGCCTTCACCTCAAGCACCGCCTGGCGGATCAATTCCGAGGCAAAAGCGCTGCCGCCGGGGCTATCGACACGCAAGACCAGCGCCTTCACCCGATCATTGGTGCGGGCTTCATGGATCAGCTTCAGGGCGCTTTCCGAGCCGATATCCCCCACCGGCGCCTCGCCCGGGATGATGGTGCCGCGCAAGGTTACCACGGCCAGAAGCGGTCCCTCTTTCTGTTCGGAGGTAGCGGGCTTTGTCTGCTTCAAATAAGCCTTGAGGCCGATATGGCGATAGCCGTCGTCTTTCTTACCGGCCAGATCCTGCAAGGCCGCAAGCGCTGCATGGCGGGTTTTCAAGGCATCCACCCATTTCAGATCCACCGCCATTTGCGCCATATCGCCGCCCGCTGCCGCCTGGGCTTCAACGATATTGGCCAGATGCCCCGACAAAGCCCCATCATCAAGGCCGCGCAGGCGGGTGATATCGGCTTCATAGCTCTGCCACAGGCTATCGAGGAACGCGCGATTGGCCTCTTTGGCTTCATCCGACATCGAATCCCGGATATAGGGCTCCACCGCCGATTTAAAGGTGCCAACACGGAAAACATGCACATTGGCTTTCAGCTTTGAAAGCGCCTCGGCAAAATAGGGCTGGAACGATCCATAGCCCGTGATCGTCATTCCGCCCGCCGGATTGAGCCAGATCTCATCAGCATGGGCGGCCAGATAATATTGGGATTGGGTATAGCTATCGCCATAAGCGATAATTTTTTTGCCGCTGTCCCTGAAGGCATCCAGCGCCTTCCCAAGGCTATGGAGGGTCGCCGGGCCGGCCCCGTTAAAGCGTTCGAGATCCATGACCATCAAGCCGATCCGATCATCTTTCGCCGCACGATCAAGCCCTGCGAGAACAGTGCGTAAAGCCATTTCTTCGGGCTTTTCACCACGCAGCACGTCATCGAAGGAGGGCGCTGCCTTTTCTTCAACGATCCGGCCTTCAGGATTGAACAAAAGCGCCCCGCCTTTGGCGATTTCAGCTGAGGGCTTATCGCCCATCATCCCGCTCACGGAAATAATCAAGGTCAAAAACAGGATGAAAAAAACCAGCGCCGCCAATGTATTAAACGCGCGAATGGCCGACCAGATAAAACGGAATATGGCTTTCATGAGATGAACATGGTCCCTATTTAGGTGCTTGGCTGAGGGATATCTTCAGCCTCGATTGCATCCAGCATGTCTTGTAAGCGGGCAAATTTCAATCGCGGATGATCGCCCCTCGCCGCTTCTTTTTCCCGGGCATCGATTTTCAGCCAATCTTCAAAGCTCACCACCTGAAGCCCGTGGGCCGCGATATAGGCATCCAAAGCGGCTCCCCCGCTTTTTGTCGGCGGATGATCGGGACCGGAAGGCTGCGGTTTGTCCCGGGGGCTTGTTTCCGCAAGAATACGAGCGGCGATCTCGGCTCCGTCGGGCTTGTTGCTGCCAATGGTGCCCGTAGGGCCGCGCCGGGCCCATCCCGTGGCATAAAGACCGGGTCGGATAAGGCCCGCATCATTGACGAAACGGCCCGAGCGCGCATCAAAAACCGCGCCCTTGATGGGGCTGCTTTGATAGCCGATACAACTGATCACCAAGGCGCAAGGCAATTCGAAAAACCGGCCCGTGCCGCGCACGGCGCCCGCCTCGATCCGGGTGCGCTCAAGGCGCAAGGCCCGCACCCGGCCCTGATCATTGCCCAGAATTTCCACCGGCCGGGCATGAAAATGAAAATGCACCCGCACATCCGCCGCCAATGCATCGGCTTCAGCAATTTCGGAAAATTCCCGCAATGTGGCCAGCACCTTGCGCTGGCCCGGCGGCAGGGCCTGTTCTTCTGTAAGGGAGGGCAGATCGGCGGGATCGACCACCGGAATGGCATGGCTGAGCGCCCCCAGTTCCCGCACTTCCTTGATGGTGAATTTGGCCTGGGCCGGGCCTCGGCGCCCAAGGATATGAATATCATGCATGGGCATGGCGGCCAGACTTCGCTCGGCTTTCAGAGCGATATCGGATTGCGCCAGTTCGTCCCGCGTCTTGGCAAAAATCCGGGCAATATCAATGGCCACATTGCCATTGCCGATCACCGCCATGGCAGTGCCCTCGCCCACAGGATCGAGATCGGCATAATCGGGATGCGCATTATACCAGCCGACAATGGCCGCCGAGCCATAAACGCCTTTGAGATTTTCGCCGGGCAGGCCCAAAGGGCGATCCTTTCCCGCCCCGGTGGCCAGCACCACCGCATCATAAAGTGCCAGTAATTGATCGAGGCTGATATCCCGCCCCACACAGAGATGGCCGATGAAGCGCACCCGATCATCTTTGGCCGTTTCATCAAAACGTCCGGTGATCTGCTTGATGGATTGGTGATCGGGGGCAACCCCGGCCCGGATCAGGCCATAGGGGGTGGGCAGGCTGTCGATCACATCGATCCTGATCCCCGGACTTGCGGGATCGGCTCTTTGCGCTTTATCGGTCTGATCCAATAAGGCCTGGGCGGTATAGAAACCACCCGGCCCCGATCCGATGATGGCGATCTGCCGCTCTTTCATCATATCCATCGCCCCAAACCCCTGATCCCTTATCAAACCACAAGAAACGGGGGCTGGCTATCAATCGATCCCTCAATCGATCACTTCATTTTGTTCCTGACCACGCTTTAAATGAAGCTTTTCGCCATCCGAAAACTGGAAAAAGGCATGCAGAAGCTGAATGCGCGTTTCCCGCTCCAGAAGATCATCGCCCCGGCGGCTATAGGCGGTGATATTGCCAACATCCTGGCCCTGATCGGCGCCATAATAATCGGGGGTCGCCATGCGCCCCGGCTCCCAGATGATCAGCAGATCATCCTGCTCGATCCGCCCGCTTTTGCGCAATAATTCCAGGGGCCATGCCTCTTTCCCCACGATCACTACGCGATCCGTGCTGTTGAGCCCTGCGGCCATGCCGGGCAAGGGAGGCAAGTCCACGGTTTGTTTGAGGCTCAAGGGCTGACGGCTATAATCGGAATCGGCAAGAATGAGGGTGCCCGGCTGCTTGGCCGCCTGCTTTAGAAAGGATGCAAAAGAAATGAGATGCGAAGGCACCACATCCAGCGCCCCATCGGCATGGGGACCAGCAAGGCCAAGACCATTGATCTGCTGCCACCATGTGCGGCTCGCTTCATCATAAAGGATGATATTCTGATCATAAGAGGCCCCGGTCAGCCGCAAATGCGTGCTTTGCTCATCCACCACCCGGCGAAACACCATGGCCGAGGAACAAACCCGGCAATAGGTCACCGCAATCGGCACGCCGCCCAATGTATCATTAACGATCCGATGCGCCGCCACGATGCGCATGGGATAGGCCCGCAATTGCCCATTGATCTCAACGGCGATGACCGGTTCCAGATTGCCCGTTATGCCATCGATAGCCACCGGGATCAGGGCCGGATCATCATAAGCGAGGGGCGTTTCATCATCGCTCAAAACCCGCAGGGCGGTGCCGTCGATCCCCTCTTTGGCCAGATCGATATCGGGCCATGATGCCTGGAATGATTGGGACACAAGATTTTGGCTAAAGCCCGGCACGGGGGCGAGCACAACCGCAAGACCGACCAGCAAAGCACTGGCAAAAAGCAGGCGGACCTGCCGGGGGGTGATCATCGATCCTGTCATAGCCTTTATCATGTCACATCCTTACCAAGTTTCTGGCCAAGTTTCTGGCTTACCATATATTTCCGGCCATATATTTCCAGCTGTATGCCCGCGATGGTGGCGCAGGTCAGCCTCTTATGATAGATGAGGCTCCTGATCTTCATAAAAAAGGCCATTCCGGTCACATATCCGCATCAGCTTGTAACGATCGCGTCAAAATCCTGCGCTATGAATTAAGCGTCTTCATGCACAGCGTCAAAAGCCCTGGCGAAAAAATGCCAGCCCCTTGGCGGCTTTTATAAATTTTCTTCTCTCCCGCCCTTGACATCCGCCCTTGGCAGCGTAATTACAGGGCACCCGTTAGCACTCATCAATGGTGAGTGCTAATATGATCCGCGGCATAGGCCGCACACATAATTTCAAGGGGCATTCCGCACCTTTTAGCCTGTAGGAGGAAACTTCATGGCATTCCGTCCGCTGCATGACCGCGTTTTGGTCCGTCGCGTTGAAAGCGAAGAAAAAACCCGGGGTGGTATCATCATCCCCGATACCGCCAAAGAAAAGCCGCAAGAAGGCGAAATCGTCGCCGTTGGCTCTGGCGCCAAAAACGAAAAGGGTGAAATCACCCCGCTCGATGTCAAGGCCGGTGATCGCGTTCTGTTTGGCAAATGGTCCGGGACCGAAGTCAAGGTTGACGGGGAAGACCTGTTGATCATGAAAGAATCAGACATTCTGGGGATCATTGGCTGAACGCCATCACCCTGTATGCCGAGATCGCTTTCGATAATTTAATTTCATGTCGTATCAAGGAGTCAGTTCATGGCTGCTAAAGAAATCAAATACCACGCCGATGCCCGCGCCCGCATTCTTCGCGGGGTGGATGCTCTGGCCAATGCCGTTAAAGTCACCCTTGGCCCCAAGGGCCGCAATGTCGTCATCGACAAATCCTTTGGTGCCCCGCGCATCACCAAGGATGGGGTGACTGTTGCCAAGGAAATCGAACTGAAAGACAAGTTCGAGAATATGGGCGCCCAGATGGTGAAAGAAGTCGCCTCGCGCACCAATGATATGGCAGGCGATGGCACCACCACCGCCACCGTGCTCACCCAATCGATCGTTCAGGAAGGCGCGAAAGCCGTTGCCGCCGGGATGAACCCGATGGATCTGAAGCGCGGCATCGAACTGGCCGTTTCCACCGCCGTTGCCGATATCAAATCCCGCTCGAAGGATATTTCTTCCTCCAGCGAAATCGAGCAGGTTGGCACCATTTCCGCCAATGGCGAAGCCGCGATCGGCCGTATGATCTCGGAAGCCATGGATAAAGTGGGCAAGGAAGGCGTCATCACCGTCGAAGAAGCCAAAGGCCTTGAAAGCGAGCTTGATGTCGTTGAAGGCATGCAGTTTGATCGCGGGTATCTCTCGCCTTATTTCATCACCAATTCCGAAAAGATGGTGACCGAGCTTGAAAACCCTTACATCCTGCTGTTTGAAAAGAAGCTGTCCAATCTGCAGGCGATGCTCCCCATTCTGGAAGCCGTTGTGCAATCCAGCCGCCCTTTGCTGATCATCGCCGAAGATGTTGAAGGCGAAGCTTTGGCAACGCTGGTGGTGAACAAGCTGCGCGGTGGCCTGAAGGTTGCGGCGGTCAAAGCCCCCGGCTTTGGCGATCGCAGGAAAGCCATGCTCGAAGATATCGCCATCCTGTCCAAGGGCCAAGTGGTTTCCGAAGATCTGGGCATCAAGCTTGAAAATGTCACCCTCGACATGCTGGGCACCGCCAAGAAAGTGACCATCACCAAAGACGACACCACCATCGTGGGCGGCGCCGGCGATAGCGACGACATCAAAGCGCGTTGCGAACAGATCCGCGCACAGGTGGAAAACACCAATTCCGATTATGACAAGGAAAAGCTGCAGGAACGTCTTGCCAAGCTTTCCGGCGGTGTGGCCGTGATCAAGGTTGGCGGTGTCACCGAATCGGAAGTGAAAGAACGCAAGGATCGCGTTGATGATGCGCTTCATGCCACCCGCGCCGCGGTGGAAGAAGGCATCGTTGCCGGTGGCGGCACGGCTCTGCTTTATGCCACCCGCGTTCTGATCGATCTCAAAGGCCAGAATGACGATGAAACCAAAGGCATCGCCATCGTGCGCCGGGCCCTTGAAGCCCCGGTTCGCCAGATCGCCAGCAATGCCGGTTTTGATGGCGCGGTGATTGCCGGCAAGCTTTTGGAGCAAACAGACACATCCTTCGGCTTCGATGCCCAAAAGGAAGAATACTGCAATCTGGTGGAACGCGGCATCATCGACCCCACCAAGGTCGTGCGCCACGCCCTGCAGGATGCGGCCTCTATCGCCGGTCTGTTGATCACCACCGAAGCGCTGATCGCCGATGCGCCGGAAGATAAAGACTCCGGTCATTCTCATGGCGGCGGCATGCCCGATATGGGCGGCATGGGTGGTATGGGCGGCATGGGCTTTTAAGCCCCGCCCTCACCGATCCTTTCAGGGGATCGCTGCAAGCCGACAAGACCCCGCGGAGCCATCGTGCTCCGCGGTTTTTTTATGCGCCCCGCTTTCAGTGCCGAACTTTCAGTGCCGAATGAGCGCAGGAGCGGCATGGACAAATGACCCGCGCCTCCCCATAATCGCTCTTCTTTTGATTGATCAAGGATCAAGACCATGCGTCCTGTATTCATTCTCATCGCGTTTATAGTGTTTCTGCTCGGTTCCTGCACATCCGAAGGCAAGGACCACCCTCATGAACAGACCAATGGCCTGCTGATCCTTGAAGGTGGCGACAGTGTTGCTGTAACCATGGATAAGCTCGAACAGGCAGCCACGGCTCGGGGCTTCAAAATTTTTGCCCGGATCGATCATCAGGCGGGTGCCAAAAGCATCGATCAGGTGCTCCGCCCCACGCAATTGCTGATCTTTGGCAATCCCGCCGGTGGCACACCCCTGATGCAGGCGGCGCAAAGCTTTGGTATCGATCTGCCGCTCAAGGCTTTGGTTTATGAGGATGAAACGGGCGCGGTCAAAATCGCTTTCAATGATCCCCGCTTCCTTGCCCAACGCCATGGGCTGCCCGATCCCGAACCGATGATCCAGAAAATGACCGGACTTTTAAAGGCGCTGGCCCAAGCCGCACAATAAGACTCACCCCGAACAGCCGATTCCCGCCAAATCGGCTTCAGAATCAACTTTCAGGCAAATTCCAAAATCACCTGATCTACCGCAAGGCTATCGCCTTTTTGGGCATGAATTTTTTCGATCACCCCATCACGTTCGGCGCGCAGGATATTTTCCATTTTCATGGCTTCCACCACGGCCAGCGCCTGACCGGCCCGCACCTCTTCGCCAACCACAACATTCAAAGCAACCATCAGCCCCGGCATCGGGCACAACAGCAGCTTTGAGGTATCGGCGATTTCCTTCACGGGCATATGCCCCATCAGAGCATCAATCACCGGCGGCACCACCACCACAGTCTGGTGCACCCCGGCCGTGGACAAGCCATAGCCCAACTTCAGACGATCAACCTCCAGGGTGATCGCGCGCCCATCAAGCGTGCCCGTAAAAACCGGCGCGCCGGGGGTCCAATCGCTTTCAAGCACGTGATCTTTGCCATCAAGCGCGATCCGCGCCCCTTCTGTGGTGGGGGTGATTTTGGCGGTGGCCTTCGCATCATCCAGCCGGATGATCCAATCCACCGCATCCATCATCGGCACACTGGAAATCCGCCCCGAAATACGGCCATCTCGGGCCGTGCTCAGCCCATGGATATAGGCAGCAACGGCCATCATGGTGGTTTTGATGGCATCGGTCATCATCCCGCCTTTGAAGCCATCGGGATACTCTTCGGCGATGAAATTGGTGGTCAATCGCCCTTCGCGAAACCGGGGATGCGCCATCATCGCCGCCAGAAAGGGTACATTATGGGCAATGCCGCGAATATAAAAGCGATCCAGCGCCCCTTGCATTTCAATGATGGCGGCATCGCGTGTTTCCCCCCATGTGGCGAGCTTGGCGATCATCGGATCGTAAAACATCGAAATTTCAGCCCCTTCAAAAACGCCGGTATCATTACGCACCCGGTCGCTTTCATGGGGCGGGCGATAGCGTTTGAGCCGACCGATCGAGGGCAGAAAACCGCGATAGGGATCTTCGGCATAAATCCGGCATTCCATCGCCCAGCCATGAAGGCGCACATCATCCTGAGCAAAGCCCAAAGGCTTTCCGGCGGCGATCTCGATCATCTGTTCCACAAGATCGAGGCCGGTGATCATTTCGCTCACCGGATGTTCCACCTGCAAGCGGGTGTTCATTTCAAGGAAGTAGAAATTGCGGTCTTTATCGACGATGAATTCAACCGTACCCGCCGATTGATAATCCACCGCCCGGGCCAGCGCTACGGCCTGCGCCCCCATGGCTTTGCGGGTGTCTTCATCCAAAAAGGGCGAGGGCGCTTCTTCGATCACCTTTTGATGGCGGCGCTGAATGGAACATTCCCGCTCCCACAAATACACCAGATTGCCATGACTATCGCCCAGCACCTGAATTTCGATATGGCGGGGCTCGACGATATATTTCTCGATAAACACCCGATCATCGGAAAAGCTCGATCTTGCCTCCGAGCGGGCCGAAACATAGCCTTCCCGACATTCCGCATCATCCCAGGCAATGCGCATCCCCTTGCCCCCGCCCCCGGCCGAGGCTTTGATCATCACGGGATAGCCGATATCGGCGGCGATTTTTGCGGCTTCATCGGCATCGGCTATCTCGCCGATATGGCCGGGCACTGTGGAAACCCCGGCAGCCTTTGCCAGGCGCTTTGATTCGATCTTGTCGCCCATGGCCGCAATGGCATGGGGGCGCGGCCCGATGAACACCAATCCGGCAGCCTCCACGGCTTCGACAAAAGCCTTGTTTTCCGACAGGAACCCAAAGCCGGGATGGATCGCTTCCGCCCCATGATCAAGGGCCGCCTTGATCAGCACATCCCCCAAAAGATAGCTTTGCGCTGCCGGCGCCGGGCCGATGAACACATGCTCGTCCGCCATCTCCACATGCAGGGCATCGCGATCCGCCTCGGAATAAACGGCAATCGTGGTGATCCCCATCTTGCGGGCTGTCTTGATGATTCGGCAGGCGATTTCGCCACGATTGGCAATGAGGATCTTTTTGAACATGATGCGGTCTTTCCCGGGATCGGCCTTGTTATCTTGTCCCTTGCTAGCTTGATCTGAACCGTCAGGCAATGCTATCGGGGCCTTGGTTATGCTTATTGGCAGCGTTGATCATAAAAGACCGCCGGGATAAACAAGATCAACCTTGATTTTCATGCAAAGCGCTCTTATTGTCCGCGCCTTATCGGCATATGGATTGCTGCCTTGGCAGAAATCCGTTCCCCGAACTTCCATGGAATTTGGCTCGCGCCGACAGACGGTGCGGCATCGAGCAAGCGAGGACGAGATGGCTGTACCTAAAAGAAAAGTGTCCCCCATGCGCCGCGGTAACCGTCGGTCACATGATAAACTGGAACCTGTGAACTATCAGGAAGATCCGCACACCGGCGAATATGTTCTGCGCCATCATGTGGATCTGAAAACCGGCATGTATCGCGGCCGTCAGGTGATTACCCCCAAAGGTCAATAAGGGATCAATAATCCCCTAAGGGGCCTGAACGGATTCAGTCTCCATGGGGGCTTTGTGCCTCTTCACAAATGGCCAACCCTATAAAAAGCCGACCCATAAAAAAGCCGACCAGAGAGTGTCTCCGGTCGGCTTTTTCTGTTCTATGCCTGATGAGGCTTATTCGGCAGCGTGGCTTTTGGGTTCAGTCCATTCCAAAGGCTTGAACTGATCATCGAGCTTGGGCTCCATCATGTGATTCGCGTAATTCGACAGGGTTTTCACACCCACGCCCAACACCACTTCCAGAATATTCTGATGATTATAGCCGGCATCAAGGAAGGCCTTCACATCCGCATCATCGGCATAGCCGCGCTTTTCAACCACGGCATCGGTGAAGCGGCGCAGGGCTTCGAGCTTTTCATCCGGCAGCGTTTTATCGCCGCGCAGGGCGCTCAGCACATCCTCATCGATTTTTGCCATTTTGGCAGCACCGGAATGGGCGGCCATGCAATAATCACAGCCATTGCGGCGGCTCACGGTGAGCAGAACCACCTGGCGTTCCACCGGTGAAAAGCTGGTTTTATCAAAAATCCCGGCCAAGGTGGCATAGCCTTCCAAAGCTGCAGGCGCATTTGCCAAACCCCCCAGAATATTGGGTAGGAAGCCATATTTTTCTTTGGCTTTTTCAAGAATCGGGCGCGATCCTTCCGGGGCACTTGCGGCATCATGGAATTTGAAGTCGGACATCTCATCCTCCTGTTTGGGAAAGCTTCGACAATAAAGCCTGAGGTGATCATAAAGGCGCCAGAACCGGCGTCATGCTACAATCTGGTGTTTATGGCGGCGATAACCACCCCCTCACAAAAATGTGTGGGCCAAAAAGCGCGAAATCCATGCTTTCGCTTTACCCGCCGCGTGATATGTCAATTTCATGACACATCAAATAGTGCAAAGCATGGAAGGCTGGAAGCTGGAAGACGGCACCCCCGTCACCGCCGATGATCTGGCCCGCGAAATCACCCTTGTGCCCCGCACGCGCTTTTGGCGGCTAAGCCATATCGCTTTATTATGGCCCCGGCACAGCGATCCTGATTCGACAGCACAGGCTGGCGGATTTGCCGATGGCTATGCGCTGGAGCTGACCCCGGCCCCCGATGGCGTGATCTGGCTTTTACAGCCGGTGAATGGCGATCCCCTTGATCGCCAAACCGGTTTTGCGCCCAATGGGCGGGCCGCCGTGATGGCAGCCTTTGATAAGATGACACAGGATTATGCGCACAGGCAGGCCCGCGCCCCCATCAGCCCCTGAAGAGCTTAGCTGAAGAACTTAGCTGAGGCGCTTAGCGGTAATCGACCTTTTCGATCTCGAAATATTTCTCACCCGATGGCGTAGTCACTTCAACCTCATCACCCACAGAGCGACCGATCAAAGCCCGCCCAATCGGCGAGCTATAGGAAATCCGGCCCTGTTTCACATCGGCTTCTTCCACCCCTACAATCTGATAAATCGTTGATTTATCATCTTCATCGAGCAAGGTGATGGTGGCACCAAACATAACCTTATCGCCCTTCAAGGTCGTGGGATCGATCACTTCAGCGCGGCTGAGCTGATCTTCCAGCTCCATCACCCGGGCTTCGATCAGGCCCTGTTTTTCTTTGGCGGCATGATATTCGGCATTTTCCGACAGATCACCATGGGCGCGCGCTTCTTCAATCGCACGCACCACAGCGGGCCTATCCACCGATTTCAAACGGTGAAGCTCCGTCCTGAGGCTTTCAAAACCAGAAACCAGCATCGGGATTTTTTCGGTCATCTCTCGTGCTCTTATTGTTGCAATGATGGAAATCAAAAGCCGGGCGCATCGAAAGCAGATCATCCTGCCCTTATGCGACCGGCAAAGCTGTGGGTCTTCGCCTGAAACGATCCTTCAAGTCAACCCGTTTTCTCGGCGCTCATGTCTTTTGCGCCCAATTCCTGAGAATATGATTGTAAGGGCGCGACTTCAAGCATTCCTCGCTGGCTGGCATATAAAGCCATCACCGCAGCCCGCGCCCCGGCCAATGTGGTGTAATAGGGTGTTCCCATGGTCAGCGCACTGCGCCGGATTTCAAAGCTATCCGACAGGGACTGACTGCCCGATGTGGTGTTGAACATCAAATCGATTTCGCCATCCTTTAAAAGATCGACGATATGAGGCCGCCCTTCCGCCACCTTGTTCACCACCCGCACCTCGATCCCATGCTCGGCCAAGAAACCGGCGGTGCCGCGGGTGGCGATGATCTCGAACCCCAAAGCCACCAGATCGCGCACCACCGGCATGATTGCGGCTTTATCGGAATCGCGCACGGAAACGAATACCAGCCCGCTTTCGGGCAGAATGGTGCCCGCCGCGATCTGGCTTTTCAAAAAGGCCCGGGCAAAATCCTTGTCGATTCCCATCACTTCGCCGGTGGAGCGCATTTCCGGGCCCAAAATCACATCCACACCGGGGAAGCGGGCAAAGGGGAAAACCGCTTCCTTCACCGCCACATGGCGGCGGGGAAAGGGGCTGAGATCGAAATCGGCGAGCCGGGCCCCTGCCATCAGCCGGGCGGCGATCTTGGCAATGGGCACCCCTGTGGCCTTGGCCACGAAAGGCACCGTGCGGCTGGCCCGGGGATTCACCTCAATCAGATAAATCTCCTCGCCCACCACGGCAAATTGCACATTCATCAGCCCACGCACGCCCAATTCCAAGGCCAGCGCTTTTGTCTGGTCTGCGATGGCGGCAACGATGGCATCGGAGAGGCTATAAGGGGGCAGGGAACAGGCACTATCGCCGGAATGAATCCCCGCTTCCTCGATATGTTCCATGATACCGGCCACATGCACATCTTCACCATCGCATAAGGCATCCACATCCACCTCGATGGCATCGCGCAAATAGCCATCCACCAGCACCGGGCTATCCCCCGATACCTTCACCGCTTCCCGGATATAGCGTTCGAGCTGGGCATGATCATTGACGATTTCCATCGCCCGCCCGCCCAAAACATAAGAGGGCCGCAATAAAACCGGAAAGCCGATGCGTTCGGCAATGGTGATCGCTTCGGCAGCGGACCGCGCCATGCCATTGGGCGGCTGTTTCAGGCCCAGAGTTTTCAGCATGGTGGCAAAGCGATCCCGATCTTCGGCGCGATCAATGGCATCGGTGCTGGTACCCAGAATGGGGACGCCCGCCTGTTCCAGCCCCTTGGCGAGCTTCAAAGGCGTTTGCCCGCCAAATTGCACCACAACCCCGGCCAGCGTGCCCCGGCGCTGTTCGGCGCGGACGATATCAAGCACGGTTTCATGGGTCAGCGGCTCGAAATACAGGCGATCCGATGTATCATAATCGGTGGAGACGGTTTCCGGGTTGCAATTCACCATGATGGTTTCATAGCCAGCCTCAGACAAAGAAAAACAGGCATGGCAGCAGCAATAATCGAATTCGATACCCTGCCCGATCCGATTGGGCCCACCACCCAAAATCATCACCTTGCTGCGATCACTGACATCGGCTTCGTCTTCGGGGGGGATCATCTTGCCGGTCAGGGCATTCAGGATACCGGTTTCATAGGTGGAATAAAGATAAGGGGTTTGGGCATCGAATTCCGCCGCACAGCTATCGATGCGCTTATAAACCGGGGTCACCCCAAGGCGATGACGCAGGCTGCGCACATCGGCTTCCATCAGGCTGCCCAGATGCGCCAAACGCTCATCGGAAAAGCCGAGCATCTTTAATTCCAGGAGCCCCCGGGCATCCTGAGGCAGGCCATGGCGGCGCACAGTTTCCTCGGCATCGGTGATGCGCTTGATCTGGCCCAGAACCCAGGGATCATAATGGGTGATGGCGGCCACATCGGCCACATCCATCCCCAAACGAAAGGCCTGGGCGATCCGCAACAGGCGTTCAGGCACCGGCTGCACCAAAGCCGCCCGAATGGTATCCAGATCGGGGGCTTCGGGATCATAGCCTTCGATCTCCACATCATCGAGCCCGGTGAGCCCGGTTTCCATCGAGCGCAGAGCTTTTTGCAGGCTTTCAGGAAAAGAGCGGCCAATCGCCATCGATTCGCCCACCGATTTCATCGAAGTGGTAAGGGTATTGTTGGTATGGGGGAATTTTTCAAAGGTAAAGCGCGGGATTTTGGTCACCACATAATCAATGGTCGGCTCAAAAGATGCCGGGGTGACGCCGGTGATGTCATTATCCAATTCATCAAGGGTATAGCCCACCGCCAGCTTGGCGGCGATTTTCGCAATCGGAAAGCCGGTAGCTTTCGAAGCCAGAGCCGATGAGCGCGATACCCGTGGATTCATTTCGATGACCACCAGCCGCCCATCTTTGGGATTGACCGCAAATTGCACATTCGATCCGCCGGTTTCCACGCCGATTTCGCGCAGCACCGCAATCGATGCATTGCGCATCACCTGATATTCCTTGTCGGTCAGGGTCAGCGCCGGGGCCACGGTGATCGAATCGCCGGTATGAACCCCCATGGGATCAAGATTTTCGATGGCACAGATGATGATGCAATTATCGGCGCGATCCCGCACCACTTCCATCTCATATTCTTTCCAGCCCAGAACCGATTCTTCGACCAGGATCTCATTCACCGGCGAGGCATCGATCCCGGATTTCACGATCGCCTCGAATTCCTGCCTGTTATAAGCGATCCCGCCGCCGGTGCCGCCCATGGTGAACGAAGGCCGGATGATCGCTGGCAAGCCGGTTTCAAGCAGGATGTCCTGCGCTTCGGCCAGGCTGTGGGCCACTGCCGATTTTGGGCTTTCAAGGCCGATTTTATCCATGGCCTGACGAAACAAAAGGCGATCTTCCGCCTTGTTGATCGCCTCTTCATTGGCCCCGATCATGGTCACGCCATAGCGCTTTAACACCCCGCTTTTCGACAGCGCCAGCGCCGTATTGAGCGCGGTTTGCCCGCCCATTGTGGGCAATAAAGCATCGGGGCGTTCCTTGGCGATGATCTTTTCAACGATTTCAGGCGTGATCGGCTCCACATAGGTGGCATCGGCCAATTCAGGATCGGTCATGATCGTGGCGGGATTGGAATTCACTAAAATGATGCGATAGCCTTCCGCACGCAAAGCCTTCACCGCCTGCGTGCCGGAATAATCGAATTCACAGGCCTGCCCGATGATGATCGGCCCGGCCCCTATGATCAGGATCGAGGATATATCAGTGCGCTTGGGCATTTCTTTTCCTTGAGCGAATAACGCAAAGGCTATGTTTGGGAGGCCGAGGCGGCCTGATCCACAAACTGGCTGAACAGATCGAAATTATCCTGCGGCCCGGGCGAAGCTTCGGGATGCTGCTGCACCGAAAAGATGCGGCCATCCTTGGCTTTCAGGGCGCAGATCGTACCATCGAACAGGGAAAGCTGGGTGATCTCCACACCCTGTTCGGCCAGATTGTCTTTGGCGACCGCAAAGCCATGGTTCATCGCGGTGATCGAAACCCGCCCGCTTTCAAGATCGCGCACCGGATGATTAGCCCCGCGATGCCCCTGCTGCATCTTCACCGTGTGCCCGCCCAGCGCCAATCCCAATATCTGATGGCCAAGGCAGATGCCAAAAACCGGCAGGCCGGATGCGATCAGATCCTTGATCATCGGCAGGGCATAGACCGCCGTTGCCGCCGGGTCGCCCGGTCCATTCGATAAAAACACCGCATCGGGCGCCAGCGCCATGATGGCGTCGAATGAGGTCTCGGCAGGCACCACCGTCACCCGCGCCCCCGCCGAGGCCAGATTGCGCAGAATATTGCGCTTGATCCCGAAATCCACGGCCACGATATGGGCCCGCGCCTGATCAAGCTGGCCATAGCCGCCTTGGCGTTGCCACAGGGTTTCCTGCCAGGGATAGGGATCGGATGTGCTGACATCGCGCGCCAGTTCCATCCCCTGCAAACCGGGCCATGCCCGGGCCTTTTCCACAAGCGCCGGCAAATCGAATTGGCCTGCCCGATCATGGGCAATCACCCCATTGGGGGCCCCATGGGCGCGGATATGCCGGGTCAGCCGCCTTGTATCCACACCGCTGATGCCGATCAGGCCCTGATCTTTGGCCCAATCTTCAAGGCTGTGTTCGGATCGCCAGCTTGATGGCGCGGGCATCGGCTCGCGCACCACAAAACCACGGGCTGCGGGTTTGGCGCTTTCCATATCTTCGTGATTGGTCCCCACATTGCCGATATGGGGAAAGGTAAAGGTGATGATCTGCCCGGCATAAGATGGATCGGTGAGAATTTCCTGATAGCCTGTCATCGCCGTATTGAAGCAGATTTCCCCAACCGCCTCGCCGGTAGCCCCTATGCCTTCGCCATGATAAACACTGCCATCCGCCAGAACCAGAACGGCTGTTTTTGGGCGGCTGGAGAGGTCTGGCGTCGGGTGATCATCCATGTCAGAACTTCCGGTTTATGGGTTTGGTATCGCTCGGGAGGTAGAGAACCGCACTGGAATGTTGCAGCCACGGGCAGATAGGTTTAGGGAGTCCCATCCTGACTGCGCAACAAGGATGGGCCAAACCGGCGCGGACCTTAGTGAATGCAGCGGCCAAGGTCAAGACGGAGTGGGCCCCCTTGAAGACCCATCCCATTAACGCTCAGGACTTGGAAACGATCTGAACTTCGAGCGCCAAAAAAGACCAACAGGGACAGGAATAAAGCCATGACTTTACGTGAAAGATTGAATGCCGCCGTGAAGGATGCCATGCGCGCCAAAGAGCAGCGCAAACTTTCCACCCTGCGGCTGATTCTGGCTGCCGTGAAGGATCGGGATATCGTGCGCCGCACAGAATCGGATGAACGCGATGATGATCTGATCATCAGCGAAATCATGGCCCGCATGATCAAACAACGGCATGACAGCATCAAAGCCTATGAAGAAGGCGGTCGCCTTGAACTGGCGGAAAAGGAACGCGAGGAAATCGACATCATCTCGGCGTTTCTGCCCCGCCAATTGGGGGACGAAGAAATCGAAACCGCTTGTCATGCGGTGGTTGATGAGTTGGAGGCCACGGCCCTCAAAGATATCGGCCGCTGCATGACCGTGCTCAAAGAACGCCATGCCGGGCAAATGGATTTCGCCAAAGCCAGCCAAAAGGTGAAGGCCATCCTGTCAGCCTGAAGAACGCGCGTGATTAACTGGCCTGAAGATATGAAGACCCGATGATCTTGCCTCCCCAATGCCGGGTCGCTTAGTCTTTGGCCTCTGCCTTGGGGCTGTTTTGGCTCCCCATCGCGATGGATGAACTCAAAGATGCGTTTTCCGCCCCGCTTCATGGATGAATTGCGCGATCGGGTGCCCCTTGGCGATCTGGTCAATCGCAAGGTCAAGCTCAACCGGGCGGGGCGCGATCTGAAGGGCCTGTGCCCTTTTCATAGCGAGAAAACGCCGTCTTTTCATGTGGTGGAAGACAAGAATTTCTATCATTGCTTTGGCTGTGGGGCCCATGGCGATGCCATAAGCTGGTTGATGGAAAGTGAAGGGCTGAGCTTTCCCGAAGCGGTGGAGCAACTGGCGCAGATTGCGGGCGTGGCCCTGCCCAAACCCGACCCCCAAGCCCGCCAGAAGGCGGAAAAATCGGCCAGCCTTTTTGAAGTTTTAGAGGCGGCGACCCATTGGTTTCAGCAAGAATTGGGCGGTGCATCGGGGCGCGCGGCCCGGCGCTATCTGCTTGATCGCGGCCTTGATACCGAAATCATGCGCCGTTTTCGGCTGGGCTTTGCCCCCGATTCCTATGAAGCCCTGAAAGATGCCCTGGTGGCACAGGGGCTGCACGTGCCCCAGCTTATCGACGCGGGCCTTTTGAAACCATCGGAGAAGGGCGGCGCGCCCTATTCATGGTTCAGAAACCGGATCATCTTTCCCATCAGCGATCGTCAGGGCCGGGTGATCGCCTTTGGCGGGCGATCGATGGAACCGGATAATCCGGCCAAATATCTCAATAGCCCTGAAACCGAGCTGTTTCACAAGGGCCACAGCCTTTATAATCTGGCCGATGCCCGCAAACCCGCCCATCAGGCGGGCAGCGTGGTAGCGGTGGAAGGCTATATGGATGTGATCGCGCTGGCTCAAGCCGGGATCGATCATGCCGTCGCCCCTTTGGGTACCGCGCTGACGCCTGAGCAGATCGCCCTGCTATGGACGATGAGCGCCGAACCGATCCTGTGCTTTGATGGCGATCAGGCCGGCCAGCGGGCCGCTCTGCGTGCCGCCGAACGCTGCCTGCCCCTGCTCAAACCGGGAAAATCCCTGCGCTTTGCGATCCTGCCCGAAGGGCTTGATCCCGATGATCTGCTGCGCCGGGATGGCCCCAAGGCCCTTCAGGCCGTGCTGGATGCCGCCGAACCCCTGTCCGAACTGCTCTGGCGCAGCCTGATCACCGGCAAAGATATTGCAACGCCCGAACGCCGCGCCGGTTTGGAGCAAACGGTTTTCAACATGCTTTCAAATATCGCCGATGACAAAATCCGGGGCTTTTATATCCGCGATTTCCGGGATCGTTTCTATCGGCTAGGGCGCCCCGCTGCATCGGGCCGGGCCTCGGGCAGGGGGGCTTTCCAAAACCGGTTTCAAACTCAGTCTTTGGGCAACTCTGTGAGCCGTTTTCGCCATCAGGGCATGGCTCCCGGCCCCGCATCACCGCAGTTGAAAGCGAGTCGTCTGGGTCGCAATAGCACCGGGCCGGACCGTATTCTTTTTGAACAATTGCTCTGTCTTTATGCCATTAACCATCCTTTGCTGGCGGAAAGCCATGCCGAGGCTTTGGCTCTGGTCGATTTCACCGACAGCGCGCTTGACAAATTGCGTCAGGAAATCCTAGTCACCCTGAGTTCAGGGAAAGGTCTTGATCAAGGCGCACTGAAGGACCATTTGGCAAAGAACGGTTTCAAGGGGATTGTTGCGCAGCTTATGAGTTCGCCACTGCTGAGACCGGCATGGTCGGCTTGGCCCGAAGCCACGGCTGAAGAAGCCGCCATCGGCTGGCATCATGTGATGGCGCGGTTGCGGCGGCTGGCTTTGAGCGATGAGATTGCTGCCGCAGAAGCAGCCTATAGGGATCATGGAAGCGATGAAACGCTGCGACAGCTTATTCATTTGAAGCAGGAATATGACCGGACCGAAGGGACCGAGGCCGAATTGGAAGGCTATGTCTTTCGGCAATGATGTGGCAAATGAGGGTATGGGCCTCATGGCGCATCGAGGATGAAAGATGGACGTGACGACTTTTGACGTTTTTGAAAACAAGAGACACAAATAATGGCATCCAGCCCCGACGCACATGACGCCATCGACGCCCGCGAAGACGGTGATAGCCCGATCCTTGATATGAGCGAGGCCTCTGTCAAAAAGATGATCAGCCGTGCGCGCGAGCGCGGATATATCTCTTATGACGAGATCAATAAAGCCCTGCCCAGCGATGAAATTTCATCTGAAAAGATCGAAGACATCATGAGCCTTCTCTCTGAAATGGGGATCAATGTGATCGAAGGCGACGAGCCTGAAGAAGACAGCGACAGCGATCAGGAACCCATCCTCACCACCAAAAAGAAAACCCCCGGCAGCCGCACCCCCGCCGCCGAGGCTGATGATGACGACGAAGACGATGATGAGGGCGATGAGGAAGAGGCCTTCAAAGTTTCGGAAGTGAAATCCGAAAGCGATCGCACAGATGATCCGGTGCGCATGTATCTGCGCGAAATGGGATCGGTGGAGCTGTTATCACGCGAAGGCGAAATCGCCATTGCCAAGCGGATCGAAGCCGGCCGCGAAACGATGATTCAGGGCCTGTGCGAAAGCCCCCTCACCTTTCAGGCTTTGGTGTCCTGGTCGCAGGCTTTGAATGAAGGCCGGATGCTTTTACGCGATATCATCGATCTTGATGCCACCATGGGCGGCGGGCCGGACGCCGCTGTAGCGGCTGCCAGCGCAGATAATGCCCCGCAAAGCGCGGATGACGATGCTTTAAACGATCCGACGGCCGCTCCAAAGGCCGCTGATGAAGAAGGGGCGAGCGCCGCCACGGCCAAAAATGCACCCGCATCGGCTGATGAGGGCGGCCCTGAGGACGAGCAGCCCGCAGCCCGCATCGGCGATACCGATGATGATGATGACGACGACGAATCGAATATGTCGCTGGCCGCCATGGAAGAGCATTTAAAGCCGGAAACACTGGAAAAATTCGAGGCCATCACCGCCACCTATAAAAAGCTTTATCGCCTGCAGGATGCCCGGCTTGAAGCCGCCGCCGCAGGCGAGGAACTGACCACCGCCAGTGAACGCAAATACACGAAATTGCATGCCGAACTGGTGGCGCTGTTGCGATCCGTGCGGTTCAATAATCTGCGCATCGAAGAACTGGTGGATCAATTATATTCCCTGAACAAGCGGCTTCTGGCTTTGGGGGGTCGGGTTTTGCGCATGGCGGAAACCTATAAAATCCCGCGTTCCGATTTTCTCAATGAATATATGGGCCAGGAACTCGAAGAAAACTGGCTCGACCGGGTCTCCACCAAAGACAAGAAATGGGCCAAATTCGCCGCAGCCGAAGCCACGGCCGTGGCCAATATCCGCGATCAGGTCGCCGAAATTTCCAATGAAACCGGTTTGCAGGTCGCGGAATTCCGGCGCATCGTGCACACCGTGCAAAAAGGCGAAAAAGAAGCCCGGATCGCCAAAAAGGAAATGGTCGAAGCCAATCTGCGGCTGGTCATCTCCATCGCCAAGAAATACACCAATCGCGGCCTGCAATTCCTCGATCTCATTCAGGAAGGCAATATCGGGCTGATGAAGGCGGTGGATAAATTTGAATATCGCCGGGGCTATAAATTTTCGACCTATGCCACATGGTGGATCCGGCAGGCGATCACCCGCTCCATTGCCGATCAGGCGCGCACCATCCGCATTCCTGTGCATATGATCGAAACCATCAATAAGCTGGTCCGCACGGGCCGCCAGATGCTCCATGAAATCGGCCGGGAAGCAACCCCCGAAGAACTGGCCGAGCGCCTGTCGATGCCGCTGGATAAGGTGCGCAAGGTGATGAAAATCGCCAAGGAACCGATCAGCCTTGAAACCCCCATCGGCGATGAAGAAGATAGCCATCTGGGCGATTTCATCGAAGACAAAAACGCCATTCTGCCCGTGGATGCGGCGATCCAATCGAACTTACGCGAAACCACGACCCGGGTGCTGGCCTCCCTCACCCCACGTGAAGAGCGGGTTTTGCGGATGCGCTTTGGGATCGGCATGAACACCGATCACACTCTGGAAGAAGTGGGCCAGCAATTTTCGGTGACCCGCGAACGCATCCGCCAGATCGAAGCCAAGGCCCTGCGCAAGCTGAAACATCCCAGCCGATCCAGAAAGCTCAGAAGCTTCCTCGATACCTGATCCGCCGCTCAATCCTGCGGCTGTTCGGCTTTTTCATAAGCTTGAAACAGGCCAAGGCCGCAGGTCGTGCCCGCAACCGGGCTGTGATTGATCACCGTGATCAGATCGGTATTGCAAAGCCGCCCAGTGCTGGTGGAATAGGAAAAGCTTTCATAAAAACCCAGTTGCGGGCAGCGATGGGAAAGCGTGCTGAGATAGCCGCCCCCACCCAGCATTTCAAAAAAAATCTCACGATCCGACAAAACATGGCTTTGCCTGATCTGCCTGAGCCGGATGCAATTCTCGCTCTCACCCCTCGGGACATAGCCTTTCATCGCAGGATAGCGATCCTGCGGGGCCTGCTCGCTTTCGTCCTTGTCGCTTTGCTCTTGTGCACTTTCTGGCTCTTTCGCCGTCTCTTGCGCCCAGCCATGCATGCTTGAGACCAAAAGACCGAAAGACAAAGCCGCGCCATAAAAAACAGCGCGACCCTCCAAGCGTCCTAATACGCCACATTGCCTGATCATCATAGCCCTCCCTGTTCGCCTTCACATCCTAAAGCTATGATGCTTTGGCCTTGAAACAAGAGTTTGGCGTGTTCGATCACCCCATTGAGAAGCGGCGGCAGCCTTGATGCCCGCTCAAAGCTCGAAGCTGATGCCTTGGGCCAAAGGCAACTGGGTGGAATAATTCACCGTGGAGGTTTGCCTGCGCATATAAACCCGCCACGCATCAGAGCCGGATTCGCGGCCCCCGCCGGTCTCTTTCTCGCCGCCAAAAGCCCCGCCGATTTCAGCGCCCGAGGTGCCGATATTGATATTGGCAATCCCGCAATCCGATCCGGTGGCCGACAGATAAAGCTCGGCCTCGCGCACATCATTGCTGAACAAAGCCGATGATAAACCCTGCGACACCGCATTTTGCAAGGCAATCGCCGCATCGAAATCATCATATTTCACGGCATATAAAATGGGGGCGAAGGTTTCATCCATCATCACCCCTTTTTGGGCGGGCATTTCAACAATCGCCGGGCGCGCATAAAAGGCATCGGGATAGCGATCGGCCAGCACACGCCCCCCGCCCTCAACCACGCCGCCTTCGGCCCGGGCGCGCTCAAGGGCTTTGTCCATGGCACCAAGCGCCGCCCCATCGATCAGCGGCCCCACCAGCGCGCCTTCCAGGGGATTGCCCACCGTCACCCGCTCGAAAGCCGCCTTCAGCCGGGGCATCAGATCATCATAGATGCTGCGATGAATGATCAGCCTGCGGGTGGATGTGCAGCGCTGGCCCGCCGTGCCCACGGCCCCGAACACAATCGCCCGCACCGCCAGATCGAGATCCGCCGACGGGGCGACGATGATCGCATTATTGCCGCCCAGTTCCAAAAGGCAGCGGCCAAAACGGCTGGCCACCCTTGGTGCCACCTTGCGCCCCATGGCACAGGAGCCGGTGGCTGAAATCAACGGCACCCGGGGATCATCCACCAAAGCTTCGCCAATATCGGCCGCCCCGATCACAATCTGCGACAAGCCATCGGGGGCCGCCCCGAATTTAGCGGCAGCACGCAAAAACAGGGCTTGGCAGGCCAAAGCAGTGAAAGGCGTTTTCTCGGATGGTTTCCATAAAACCGGGTCGCCGCAAACCAGCGCCAAAGCCGTATTCCATGACCAGACGGCGACCGGGAAATTAAAGGCGGAAATCACCCCCACGGGGCCCAAAGGCTGCCAATTTTCGCGCATGGCATGGCCGGGCCGCTCGGAGGCGATGGTCAAGCCATAAAGCTGGCGCGACAGGCCCACGGCAAAATCGCAGATATCGATCATTTCCTGCACTTCGCCCTTGCCTTCTTCAAGGATCTTGCCGTTTTCCACGCTCACCAGCCGCCCCAGCGCATCCTTGTGGGCGCGCAATTCTTCGCCCAAAAGCCGCACCAGTTCACCCCGCTGGGGCCCCGGCACCTGCCGCCAGATGGCAAAGGCTTCCACCGCCTTCCCCACTTTCTCGGCCACGGATTGGGGGCTATCCATCTCCACATGACCAATCAGGCTTCCATCGATGGGGCTGGTAACCGCCAAAGTTCCGGCCTGATCACCGGCCTGATCGCCAGCATGATCAAATGGCCCCAGATGCAGGGATGAAAAAAGCTCTTTGATCGTCATGGGGATTGTCTCCGTTTAATGGTTTTGTTCTGCGCCGCTGTGGCGGTGAAAAATGTCAGGCGCGGCCAAGGTTTCCAAGCCGGGCGGTAGGGCTGATCGCTTCCCTGTCCACCCTGATTTCGATCAAAGCCGGGCCATCCGTTGCCCGGGCGCGGGCCAAAGCGGGGGCAAAATCATCGCTGTGTTCCACCAGAAATCCCTCCATCCCAAAAGATCGGGCATAGGCCACGAAATCGGGATTGCTGAGATCGGTGCCGCTCACCCGCCCGGGATAATGGCGTTCCTGATGCATCCGGATGGTGCCATAAAAGCCATTATTGAGCACTAAAAACACCAGCTTTGCCTGATAGCGCACCGCTGTGGCCAATTCATTGCCGCTCATCAAAAAGCAGCCATCGCCCGCCACCGATATCACCGGGCGATCCCGATGCACAAGGGCGGCGGCGATACCCGCTGGCACCGCATAGCCCATGGCCCCGGATGTGGGGGCAAGCTGGGTGCGAAAGCCGCGATATTCAAAAAAACGATGCAAAAAAGCGGCATAATTACCCGCCCCATTGGTGATGATCGCCTCATCGGGCAAAGCAGCCCGCAAATGCGCATAAAGGGCGGCCAACTGCACCCCGCCCGGATTGGAAACGGGGGCCCGCCAGGCGCGTTCCTGCGCCACATTCAATGCCCCCCAATCCGCCCAACGCCCTGCCACATCCCTTGGCACGCCTTCATTGGCCAGGGCATCGATAAACAGCCCGGGTGCGGCATTAATCGCCAGATCGGGCTGATAAACCCGGCCCAATTCTTCGGCCCCGGCATGAACATGCACCATTTTTTGCGCCGGATAAGGCGGCTTCAACCGGCGATAGCCATCGGTGGTCATCTCCCCCAAACGGGGGCCGAGAACCAGCAGCAGATCAGCCTTTTGCACATGCGCCACAAGGCCAGGATCAGCCCCGATCCCCAGATGCCCGGCATAAGCGCTGGAGCGATTATCAACAAGCGACTGGGCGCGAAAAGACACCGCCAGCGGAATCCCCGCCTTTTCCGCAAACTGCCGCAATTGTTTGGCTTCTTGTTCTGTCCAAGGCCCGCCACCCGCTAAAATAAATGGTCGTTTCGCCTGCGAAATGAGTTCGGCCACAGCCCTCACATCATCAGAATGGGGGGAGGCCTGCACCGCTTTATGGGCGGGCCGGGATGCTTGAACGCGAGCCTCATGAGGATCAGCCCCGCATTCGGCGCTCAGCACATCTTCGGGCAGGGCCAAAGCCACCGGCCCCTGACGCCCGGCAAGGGCGGTTGACCACGCGCGGCCCACATATTCGGTCATGCGGGAGGGCTCACCCACCTCGCCGGTCCATTTCGTGACTTCCGACAGGAACCGGCGATAATCGATTTCCTGAAAGGCTTCGCGGTCGATCATCTGCCGCGCCACCTGCCCGATGAACAGCATCATCGGGGTGGAATCCTGAAAAGCGGTGTGAAGGCCAATGCTGGCATGGGTCGCCCCCGGACCCCGGGTGACAAAGGCAAGGCCGGGCTGCCCCGTCAGCTTGCCATAGGCTTCAGCCATATTGGCGGCGGCCGCTTCATGGCGACAGGTGATGAAGCGCAGACGATCCTGCTGATCATAAAGGGCATCGAGTACGGCCAGATAGCTTTCGCCGGGTACGCCAAAAGCCATGCGCGCGCCCCGATGGATCAGGGCATCGACCAGCAGGCGCGCCCCCGTGGTCATGCTATCATCAGGGTTCGATGTCATGGAATTTTGCCCCTTCAGGCCACCGCCGCCCCGGCATGGGCATCGGCAACATTAGGCTGATCAAGGGCATAATGGCAGCCAAATCGATTGGCAAGGAACTGATCGAGGCCGATATCTTCCTGTTTCACAAAGCCCTTTTGAGCAATTTTTCCCTGCGCCAAAAGATCGAGAACCGCGCAGATGCCCGCCGCCGTGGTGATCTGAATCCCGCTCCACACCCGTCCGCCCAAGGCATGGGCATAAATCTTTTGGGCATGGCTTTCCTGCATGAAACGGCCATCCCTTTGCCCCGAAACGGTAACGAAAATCAGCACCACATCCTGCATCGTCACCGGGATCGCATGTTCAAAAATCTGCTTTAAAAGCCCCTGATTTTCTGCCAGCCGCAAATCCTGCAACAGCATTTTCACCAGATCCCGATGGCCGGGATAGCGGACCGTGCGATAATTGAGATACTGCACCTTGCCGGCCAGTGTTTCGGCCAAAGTGCCCAGCCCGCCCGATGTGTTGAAGGCTTCGTAATTCACCCCATCCAGAGAAAAATGCTCGATTTCCTCTAAAGGCGGCACCTCGCGCATTGCACCATTCACCACCGCTTCGCAAGGATTGCAATATTCATTGATCAGGCCATCGGTTGACCATGTAAGATTATATTGCAAGGCATTGGTGGGATATTTCGGCAAGGCCCCCACCCGCATCTGCACGCTGTGGAGGCTATCAAACCGCCGCGCCAGATCATGGGCCACGATGGAAATAAAGCCCGGAGCCAGGCCGCATTGGGGGATGAAGGCGGTGGCAGCCCCTTCAGCCAAAGCCTTGATCGCCCGGGTGCTGGCCACATCTTCGGTAAGATCAAGATAATGGCATCCCGATTGCTTTGCCACCTCGCCAATCAGGGGATTGAGATGATAGGGCATCGCCGACATCACCGCAAAGCAGCCCGCCATGGCCGCCGCCAGATCCTTGGGATCGGTGCAATCCACGCATTGGGTGGTGATCCGCCCCGAAGGCAGAATGCGCGCCAGGGCCGCCGCATCGCGATCGGCCACACGCACCTGATAATCGCCGCTTTCCGCCAGCATGGTGGCGATCATTTCACCGATCTTGCCCGCCCCCAGCAAAAGAATCTGCTTCATTTTGTGCTCCCGAATGCATGGGGATCATCATCGCTTTTACGGTTTATCAATGATCCCGCCCCAAAGATTATCAAGATTATATAGACAGCCTTGATACGCTGCCCCTGACAACTTTGTGAACCCCTGATTTGGGCTTATCTGTGCACAGGCGATTTCACTTCTGAACAAGATGCCTTATATGCAGTTTGAAACCAAGATCTTGTGCCTGCGCCTGATGGCAAGGCACAAGGAGCCCGAAGCCCGAAGCAATCGGGTGGAACAGTAAAAAACCGGAAGAGTCAAAAGTCAGTGCCTCCCAGATTCAATCGTGATTTTGACATCCCCTATGGCATCGCCATCGATATTGCGCCCGGCATCAGCCGTGTTCTCGCCAATAATCCCAAGGATTATACCTTCAAAGGAACCAACAGCTTTCTGATCGGCAGACAGGAACTGGCGATCATCGATCCCGGTCCGCTGCTCGAAAGCCATATTGAAGCGCTGATCAAAGCCATTGACGAACGCCCGGTGTGCGCCATTCTGGTCACCCACAGCCATGCCGATCATTCCCCGGCGGCGCAGATTTTAAGCGAACGATGCGGTGCCCCGATCATGGGCCATCGCCCCCTTGATCCGGCCATTGCCGCCCTCACCGAAGAAGATGTGGATCTGGAATTTTCCCCCGATCGCGCTCTTGGCGATGGCGATGAAATCGCGGTGGATGGGCGGATCATCCGGGCCGTTCACACGCCCGGGCATTTCCCCAATCATTTATGCTATGCCCTTGATGATAATCGCATTCTTTTTTCCGGCGATCAGGTGATGGGCTGGTCCACTACCGTCATCTCGCCGCCCCTTGGCAATCTGGAACATTATCTGGCCTCCCTTGATCGCCTGCTGGGCCGCGATGATCGGCTCTATCTGCCAAGCCACGGGCCGCAGATCGATGATCCGCATTCCTATGTGCAGGATTTGATCCGGCATCGCCATCATCGCGAACAGCAGATCATCACCTGCCTTGCCAGGGGCTGCACCACGCCGAATGCGATTGTTGCAGATATTTATGAAGGTCTGTCGCCAAGGCTGGAACAGGCGGCAGCGCAATCGGTGCAGGCGCATCTGGATTATCTGGCGGCGCGCGGGCTGATCGATCCCGGAACCCTTGATCGGCTTCGGGGCCAGCAGGCGGCTGTTTCAAGCCCGCTGGCATCATGACCCGATCCGCCCGGAGCCGAGGCTGGCGCAGCGCCGGAAAAATCGCCCTGCTGATCGCTGGCATTATAGGTATACTGGGCGGCGTTTATGCCTGCGCCTCACCACCGGGGATTTCATCTGCGCGCGTGGCATGGGATGCCATCCCTTTGGGATATAGTGTCGAAATTGGCGGTGAAACCCCCCAAACCATCAGGATCAACGGCTATGCTGCTGGCCCGAATGATGGACGCGCGGTGATATTGGTGCATGGCACACCGGGCTCGGCCAAGGTTTGGAAAGACTTCATCCAATATGCCGAGGATCAGCCCCGGGCTCAAAATCTGCGCTTCATCACCATTGATCGCCCCGGCTTTGGAGAGAGCGAGCCCAAGGGGGCCATGGTCTCGCTCAAGGATCAGGCCGCCGCTCTCGCCCCGCTTTTGGTTGCCGAAAATGGCCAAAAGCCGATCATTTTAGGCCATAGTCTGGGCGGGCCGGTGGCGGCACGGGCCGGGCTTGATTATCCCGATGCGGTGGGGGGGCTGGTGCTCGCCGCCGGGGCCTTTGATCCCGATCTCGAAAAAGTGTATGCGATCCAATATCTTGGCGATAGTTTTCTGCTGTCATGGGCTTTGCCCCGGGCCCTTAAAAATGCCAATCGCGAATTGATCGCCCTCAAGGCCGAATTAAAGGAATTGGCTTTGGGCCTGCCCCAACTCACCACCCCCACCATCATGGTCCATGGCACCGATGATGATCTGGTGCCTTATGCCAATGTGGCCTTCCTGCGCCGCATGATCGATCCGGCGCTGCCCTTCAAGCTGGTGCGAATCGATGAAGGCGACCATTTCCTGCCTTGGAACGCCAAAGAGATCATGCTCGATGCCATTCTTGATCTTGATCAGCAGCTTGGGACCAATGATCGGCTCCCTGCCCTGTGATTCACACAATCAGGCTCTTTCCAGTTCGATAAAAGAATAAGCCGGTTGGCCATCGCTGGCGGGATGATCCTCGCGCCCGATCTCGCGCCAATGTGCGGGCGATAAAGCGGGAAAAACCGCATCGCCTCCATAAACCCCATGCACGCGGGTGAGGTAGATACGATCCGCCTGATCCAGAAAGGCGCGATAAATTTCAGCACCGCCGATGATCATCACCTCATCACAGGGATCGACAAGCGAGGCTTGCGCAAGCTCAAGGGCTGCATCAGGGCTATGGGCCAGCATGATATCGGGATGAACATCGGCCATTATTTGCCGGGTGATCACGATATTTTTGCGCCCCGCTAAGGGCTTGCCAATCGATTCGTAGGTTTTGCGGCCCATGATCACCGGCTTTCCCATGGTCAGCTTGCGAAAATGGCGCAAATCCGCCGGCAGGTGCCATGGCATCCGGCCTTGATCGCCAATCACGCCATTTTCGGCGGCGGCTACAATCAGTGATAATCTTGCCAAGGGGCGCGCTTCCTGCTTTTCTTAGGGCCTTCAGTTTTCATCGATAACCCCGCTCCATCAGGATTTTCCATGCTCAAACGACTGCTCATTGCTTTTGTGGCCCTGTTTTTCCTGAGTGGAGCCTCGGGCTATGGTTTGCATCTTTATTACAAGGATCGCATTTTCAATCCATCCCCTGATCGCGCCGATGTCGAAAAATCACCTTTTCCTGTTGAGGTGATCACCATCAAAACCGCCGATGGGCTGGATTTGCAATCCTGGTGGAGCCCGCCCCGCGATGGCATGGCCAGCATTTTATATCTGCATGGAAATTCCAAGAGCATCGGCAGCTATCTGCGGGGCACAGCCCCCCTGGTGGCGGCGGGCTATGGCGTTTTGATGCTGGAATATCGCGGCTATGGCGGCAATCCGGGGGCTTTATCCGATGATGGCTTCCTCATCGATGCCCAAAGCGCCCTTGATTGGCTGGAGGCCCGGGGCATCGCCTCAGCGGATGTGCATGTTTATGGCTATTCTTTGGGAACCGGGGTGGCGGTGCCTTTGGCGGCAAAGCGCGATGTGGCCTCGGTAGTTCTGGCCGCCCCCTTCGCCTCGATCGCTGAAATGGGCTATGATCAGTTTCCCCGCTGGTTTGTTGATGCCCTGCTCACGGATCGCTTCGATTCCATCGGCCATATCAAGGATGTAACGGAACCGGTGCTGATCTTGCACGGCAGCGATGATCAAACCGTGCCCGCCCATCAATCGGTCAGGCTTGCCGCTGCGGGGAATGACAATATCACCCGCCATGTGATCGATGGCGCGGGCCATGGCTGGGATCTTTTCGAGCCGCGCGGCCATGCGCTGATCCTGCGCTTTTATGAAACGCTGGCGGCTTCCTCATCCTGAGGAACGATCAAAAAACCCATCATTCATTGATAGTGGCTGCGGGCCTTTTTGAGGGCTTCATTCATATCATCAAGGGCCTTTTCCGCCCCTTTGCGCATCTCGTTGAAGGCGCTTTCGCTGGAGCTTTCCAAGCCTTTGATCAGATCATGGGCCTTGTCGCGCTGGCGGCGCACCTCATCCACCTGCCGCTTGAAATCTTCCTGCTGGCCTGCCTGAAATTTTCTGGCTTTGGCCTGCAATTTATCCAATTCGGCTTCCCATTCATCCAGGCTTGCCTTCAGCTTTTCATAATAGACATTCGGTGCCATGGCGTGCCCCTTTCCCTTCATCATGATCCGATGCCTTATGAACGCCGGGGCAGCGGCAAAAGTTCTCATCTTCGGGAAAATCCGAGACGTTTTTCACACCGCAACCGGTGCCTTGATATGGGGATGGGGGTCATAATCCTTGAGTTTGAAATCCTCATAGCAAAAATCAAACAGGGATGTGCGCGCCTTATTGATCTCCATCCGGGGCAAGGGGCGCGGGAGGCGCAAAAGCTGCTCGTCGGCCTGTTTCAGGTGATTTTTATAAAGATGCGCATCGCCCAGGCTATGCACGAAATCCCCCGGCTCAAGGCCACTGACCTGAGCGATCATCATGGTGATGAGGGCATAAGAGGCGATATTGAACGGCACGCCCAAAAACACATCGGCAGAGCGCTGATAAAGCTGGCACGACAAGCGCCCATCGGCGACATAAAATTGAAACAGGCAATGGCAGGGCGGCAAGGCCATCTGATCGACATCGGCAGGGTTCCAGGCGCTGACAATCAATCGGCGGCTATCGGGATTGCTTTTGATCGCATCCACAACCGCGCTGATCTGATCAATCACCCGGCCATCGGCAGCCTCCCATGATCGCCATTGCTTGCCATAAACCGGCCCCAGATCGCCTTTGGCATCGGCCCATTCATCCCAGATGCCCACCCCATGATCCTGTAGCCAGCCGATATTGGTATCGCCGCGCAAAAACCACAGCAATTCATAGATGATCGACCGCAGATGCAGCTTTTTGGTGGTGAGCAGGGGGAAGCCTTCGGCCAGATCAAAGCGCATCTGATGCCCGAAAATCGACAGCGTGCCGGTGCCGGTGCGATCTTCTTTCTCCGCCCCTTCGGTGCGGATTTTGCGCAAAAGATCCAGATATTGCTGCATGATTTCAATCTCGATTATCTCGGCCATCACGGCCGCATCCGGGCTTCATACCACAAGCACATGTCGAAATAACCCACTCATGCCCCGCAGGCAAGAGCCAGACCAGGGAACCCTCGAAAGCCGCTGCCGATGAGGCGGATAAAAAAGATAAAATTTTAATCTCATTGTTTTTTAACAGGCTTTTAACCCTGAGCGCTGATAGTCGGGGTCGATTGAGGGTGCAATCTGAAGGGGCACGACCGCATCATGACCGACCAACCACATACGATCTCCACGGCGACCGGCATTCTGGATGAAGTGAGCGACATCACCACAAAGCTGGAAATGCAGCCCCGGCTCGATAGCTTTGCCAATGGTGGACGACTGTCTGATGATCTGGCCCCCATCTGGCCAATCATTGCCCCCCATATCGATGACTATCTCACCGCATTTTTCGACACGCTTTTAGTGCATGAAGAAGCGCGCCAGGCCATCGATACATCACGGCTGCCCAGGATCAAGGCCCGTCAGGTGGAATTCTGGTCATTCATGTTTACCGGGCGGATGGATCGCCGCTATGGGCAGGTCATTTCCGAGCGCGGCGCCTATATGCACCGCATTGGTTTGGGGCCGCGTTTTTATCTGCCCGCTTATGCCACCCTTTATGATCGATTCATCAAAGCATCAATCGAAGGGATCGAGGATCGCGGCGAACGCACCCGGGCGATTGTGGCGCTGAACCGGCATAATTTTTTGATGAACGAAATCATGTCATCCACCAATCATGAACTGGTGCGCGAAGAAGCCGAAGCGCTTTTAAAGCAGCATGGCACCCGTTTTGAACAGGATGTGGTCAGCGCCCTGAAACAGGTGACAGACGCCGCCCAAAGCATGCGCACCAATGCCGTTGATGTGAGTAGCGCCATCGAACAGATGAGCGCCACCAGCGCCACCGTTTCGGACGCCGCCGATTCCAGCGCCGATAATGTGCGCACCGCTGCCGCTGCCGCCGAAGAATTATCGGCATCGGTGAATGCGATGAATGAGCATGTCCAGCGATCCGCTTCGGCCTCTGGCGAGGCATCCGTGGAGGCGAGCACCGCCCGTTCGGTAATCGATAGTCTGGCGGGCTATGCCAATAAAATCGGCCATGTGGTGAAGCTGATCGATGATATTGCCGGCCAAACCAATCTTCTGGCCCTGAATGCCACCATCGAGGCCGCCCGCGCCGGGGAAGCCGGGCGCGGCTTTGCGGTGGTGGCCAATGAGGTGAAGGCGTTGGCCGGGCAAACCGCGCAGGCGACCAAGGAAATCGCCAGCCAGGTTTCATCGGTGCAATCGGCCACGCGGGAAGCCGTGGATGCCAATCAGCGCCTTGGCTCGGCGATTGAACGGGTCACCTCGATCTCGGAAGAAATCGGCGCGATGATCAATGAACAGACCCAGGCCATTGAGGAAATCACCCGATCCGTGACCGTGGCTTCAGAGCGCAGCCAGGATGTTTCGGGCAATATTTCCGAAGTTTCGGATGCGGCGGGCAATATCGGCCATTCAATGGCGGATGTGCGGCAATTGGCCGAAGATGTGTTCGGCCTCACGGAAACCTTATCGACCAAGATCAATCAATTCCTCACCGCCATCACCAATGACAGCGCGAAACCGGCCTGATCCTCTAAAAATCTTTGCGGTCAGCGATTGGACCAGCCCTGCGCCGTGGCAAAGCGATCCGCCAGAAAATCGATGAACCGCCTGACTTTCGTGCTCAAATGGCGATTGGGGGGATAAACCGCCTGAACCGGCAGATCTTCCTGCGAATAATGGGCAAGGATTTCCACCAGCCCCTCCTGCTCCAGATCGGGGTTCAGTAAAAAACTGGGGATGGCCACGATCCCCAGATCATGGCGCGCCGCTTCCTTCAGGGCTTCGCCATTATTGGCAAAAAGCGGCCCCGATACCTTGACCGATGCACGCGTGCCCGCGCGATCATGGAAAATCCACTCATCGGGGCTGTGGCGTCCGCGATAGATCAGGCAATCATGGTGGGCCAGATCCTCGGGCTTTTGAGGAGTGCCAAAGCGTTCGAGATAACCCGTACCAGCCGCGATCACCATGCGGGCGCTGGCGATTTTGCGGCTGATCAGGCTTGAATCGGCCATCGCCCCGATGCGGATGGCAATATCATAGCCTTCTTCCACCAGATCGACGAATCGATCATTGAAATCCATATCCACGGTCAGATCAGGATGGCGAAGCAAAAAATCCGGCAAGGCGGGCGCGATATGCCTGATCCCGAAACTGAGCGCACTGCTCACCCGCAATGTGCCACGCGGTTCGGCATTGAGGCTTGAGACCGCCGTATCGGCATCGGCCAGATCCTCGATGATCCGCAGTGCCCGATCCCGATAGGCCCGCCCTTCTTCGGTCAGGTTCACCTGCCTTGTGGTGCGATATAAAAGCCGGGCGCCCAGATGATCTTCCAAAGATGACACCGCTTTCGAGACCGCGGATTTCGACATCCCCAGCTTGCGCGCCGCCTTTGAAAAGCTGCCGCTTTCAGCAATTTTGATAAACACCCGCAAAGCGGTCAATTGATCCATTGCCTGATCTTCCCCTTATCGGCCCATCGATTTTGCCGTCTTTGCCTCTTTAACAGAAACCAAAACATGCCTATATAGATCCTGTCGGGCAACCGACTATGGCAGTAAACGGTGCGTGAAATAGGCATTATGGACCCGGGGGCGGTACCCGGCGCCTCCACCATCAGGGATCGGCTTCATGAAATGGCTTTGTGGCCATGAATTGATCAAAAGTACGATCCTTGCTGATGGGGGCGAAATAGGCTCGACATGTGCTGAAAGACGATACTTTCTGCCCGGGATGGTTCCGCCGTTGATGGGCCATATTCACAAATGCCAATGATAATGAGGCATTTGCTGTTGCAGCGTAACAAAAACCTAGCGGTTTAAGTTACAGAGCAATCAGCACGGTTTATGGGGTGCGCCGGGTAACAGAAGCATTCCCGCGGTTCGGAGGGCACCGGGCAACAGAAGCCCTCCACGCATTTTTGCATCCCCCTATATCTTCACACCCTCATGATTTCTGATCGGGCTCCACGATCACCTTGATCGGTGCCCCCGTTTGCCGCAGCCATTGGGCGGCTTCCTGCACATCCCGGGCGGTGATCGCGCTATAATCGGCCGCCACGGTGCGATAGCGATCAAGGCGATCCGGGGCATGGCTCAACCCTTCCAAAACCCCGAAAAGCCAGCCTTCATTACTATCGCGCCAGCGGCTCAATTGTTCCACAACGGGCAATCGTGCCCGATCCAGCAGATCATCACTGATGGGATGATCCGCCACATCATCGAGCAAAGCCTTTAACGCCTTTATCACCGCATCGCTACGCAGGGCATCGCTATCGGCAGACAGGCTGATCAACCCGCGATAGCTTAAACCTGAGGCAAGCTGCCACGAAGCCCGGGGCGCATAAGACAGGCCATCCATTTCCCGCACATCCTCCCGCGCTTTGATCGAAAGCACGCTGGTCAGCAGATGCAGGGCCAGCGCCTTTTTCCTTGGGATTTCATCACGCACCGGCCAGAACAGCACATTTTGCGATCCCGCATCCTCGCCCCTATAAGTGAACGAGGCGCTGGCACCATTTTCGGCATAGCTGGGGATGATGGGCAGGCTTTGGGCGGGCTGTGCCGCGCGTTCGGGCAAGGCCCCCACGGTGCTTGCCAAAAGGGTTTCCGCTTCCGCCAGCCCGATCGCCCCCACCAGCGATATTTCCAGAAAATCGCTGAGCAGGAAAGGCTTGATCCGCGCCATGATCGCCTCACGATCCGGGGCCAGGGCTTTTTCAAGGCTTTCGGGCAGGCCGATTTTGCGGCGATCCCCTGCCAGAACAAAGGGCAGGCCATCCACCTGCATCACCGCCTGCGGGCTGGAGCGCAGCCCGGTATAAAGCTGGGTCACCCCCCGTTCATAAAGGGGCTCGGCTTCGGCGCGAAACGCCAGATCACTGAGCATCGCCGTGGCATAATTCAGGGCCAAGGGTAAATCTTCCACGATGGCCGCCCCCAAAATCCTGATGCCCTCAGGATCAATGGACAGGGAAACCGATAGTGATTGATCGGCCATGATCGCCGCCAATGCCTGAAAATCATGCGCGCCCAAACCGCCCAAAACTGCCAATTGCCGGGTTTTCAGGATCAAACCGGCTTCATCGGGATGATAAAGGGAAAGGCCATTCCCCACACGGATCGAAAAGCGCACAAGATTTTGTTCCAGATCGCTTTCCTTGATCTGGGCCACCGCCTGATTGGCAAAATGCAGGCGAAAAATCCCGAAATCCGCGATCTCTTCCCTTTGGATCACCGTGCCCGGGGGGCCAAAGGATTGATAGGCAAAATCACTGCGGGCGGCCATTTCCCATGGCGGGGGCTTTTGATCCCCGGCTTGATCCCACGCCGCCATGATCCCGGCCGCATCCAGATCCTTTCCCCCGGCATCCTCGGGCGCGCTTTCACCCTGGCGCACAAAAATCAGCGGTTGGCGCAGCGCCCCATGATCACCAGCGTAAAACAGGCCCCGCACCGCCGTTTTTACATCATCAGTCGTGATGGCATCGGCCACCCGCGCGAAATCCGCCAATTGATCGCGGGGATGGCGAAACACATAAGACGACGCGACAGACGACAGGATCTGCGACGCCAATGCCCCCGATGACCGGGTATCCGCCCGTTCGGCAGCGGTTTCCAGCGCTTTTTTCTGGCTGATCCGCATCAGATCAAGCTCGGCTTCTGTGATCCCATAAAGGCGCAGGCGGTCCGCTTCACGCCGAAGTACGGCCAATGCCTTTTGCCAATCATCGCCCGCCGGGGTGAAACTGAAGCCGAAAAAATAGGCCGCCCTTGGAATATGATCGAAAGAGGCCCCGCCCGCGCTGAAGCCCGCATCCGCGCCAAACATCAAATCCTGCACCCGGCGCTGAAAGGCGGCCAATGCAAAATCCAAGGCAAAAGATTGGCGCAATATCTCGTCCCGGCGATCCGCATCAGCTGGCTCCAGCCGATAGCGCCCGCTATAGGCGATGGATCGGCGCAAAAGGGCTGTTCGATCCTGCTCGAAATTGACCGCCACCATGGGCCGCAGCCCGGGGGCGATATGGCTGGCAGCGCGCGGCGGGGCGGGCAGATCGGCAATGGCCGCTTCATCCGCCATGGGGGCCGCCGGGCCACGGCCTTTAAAATCGGCAAAATGCTTCACAATAGCCGCTTCCATCCTCTCCACATCCTGATCGCCCACCACCACCAGAATCATTTTCTCAGGCCGATAATGGGCCTGATAAAAAGCTTTGAGATCATCGGCATCAATGGTTTCAAGGCTTTCCCTTGTACCCCCCGGCCATTGTTCGGCGGCTGTGCTATCGGGGGCCAGAAAGCGCATGAAAGCGCGCGAAGCCTTGGCCGCCGTGCTATCGCGGGCGATGAGTTCGCTGATCACCACAGCGCGTTCCTGCGCCACATCCTTGGGGGTGATCAGCAGGCCATCGGCAATATCGCGCAGCACGGCCAGAAGCTGCTCTGCGCGGGCAAAATCACTGCCGGGCAGGGTCAGATGATAGGTGGTCGCCTCCAATCCGGTGCTGGCATTGCTATCGGCCCCCGATTGCAGGCCCATGCGTTCCAATTCGGAAAAAAGGCCCTCATCAGGGTGCCGGCGCGATTTTTGAAAAGCCAGATGTTCCAGAAAATGGGCGATCCCCCCCTGATCGGGTTCTTCATCCAATGATCCCACATCCACCCGCAGATAAAAGCTGAGCTGATCGCGCGGGGTTTCATTGCGCATCAGGGCATAGCGCAGGCCATGATCAAGCCGCCCCCAGCGCACCGCCGGATCGGGCTTTAATCCAAAAGGATTAAGCGCATGAGGGAAAGCCGCCTCGGCATCTGAGAAAGCAGGATCGTCGCCCGCCCTCGCCCCCGGCACAACAGCGCCACCAAGGCCCGCCACAACAAAAAAAAGAACGAGGAAAAAACAAGAAAAGGGAGCGGCGAAAACAGACAGAGGGGGCGATTTTGCCAAAACCATGAACGAACTCTCTGATGAAAAAAACGATATAAAAACGGCGGATGATCAATCGCATTGTGGCAAAGTTGATCGGCAAATCATACCATCAAGCCGACTTTTCCGTGCAACTGTGATAATGCGTCTGGTAAGCTTATGGCTGAAAGATTATAAGGGCCCCGAACACGATGTTTTTTGCGAACTGTTGCCATGGGCAGCCGTGAAAAAGACCACAAGACCTCGGAACAAGTTGAAACTATGTCACAATCCCTGTTTAATTACGATGAAATGGTTCAAAACGCCCTGCGCGGCGTGGTGCGCGAGATATTGCAGCAGGTCGTTGACCATGGCCTGCCCGGCGCCCATCATTTCTACATCGCCTTTCGCACCCGCGCCCCCGGCGTGATGATCCCCCGCCATCTGCAGGAACGCTATCCCGATGATATGACCATCGTGGTCCAGCATCGCTTCTGGGGGCTTGAGGTTCATGATGATCATTTTGTCATTGGGCTGTCGTTCAATCACAAGCCCGAACGGCTGGAAATTCCTTTTGCTGCGGTGGTTGGCTTTGTCGATCCTTCGGTGCAATTTGCCCTGCAATTTCAGGATGATCCCATTGGCGAGGATGAAGCCCATGATGATGATGGGGCGGGGGATATGCTCGATTTCCCGGCGTTCGACGCGGTAACATCCACCGATAGCGCCGCCAATCACGAAGATGAAGCCGATCCCAAAGCCCCGGGCCGCAAGCCGGGCAAAAGCAGTAAAAGCCCCAAAGCCGCCCCCAATAAAAACACGGCCAAAAGCAAAAGCGGTGCCAACAAAACAGACGAAACGGGGGGCAAAAGCGGCGGCGACGACAATGTCGTCACCCTTGATGCTTTTCGCAAAAAACCCTGATCCCGGTTTCCCTGATCCCGGTTTCTTTGCCCAAGACCATCCTTGATGTCGCCTGATCCCGGGCGACCTGATCGTTTCAAAATCCAGCCTCTTTCTGTTTTAAAAAACGGCTGAACGAAAAAGGAATAACGCCATGATTGATCCTCTCGCCACTGGCTCCCAAAAATCCGATGCCGTGCGTCTTGAAAGCGACAGTTTTGGCGAATTGAAAGTGCCTGCCGATAAATATTGGGGGGCGCAAACCCAGCGATCCCTGATGAATTTTCCCATTGGCGGCGAAATCATGCCGGTGCCCCTGATCCGGGCTTTGGGGATCATCAAACAGGCCGCCGCCCGGGCCAATATGGCGCTGGGGATGCTGGAACCGACCATCGGTAAGGCCATTGATCAGGCGGCGCAGGATGTGATCGATGGCACCCTTGATGATCATTTTCCGCTGGTGGTGTGGCAAACCGGCTCGGGCACCCAAAGCAATATGAACAGCAATGAGGTGATCTCCAACCGGGCCATCGAAATTCTCGGCGGGGTCATCGGCTCGAAAGATCCGGTGCATCCCAATGATCATTGCAATCGCTCGCAAAGCTCGAACGATACCTTCCCCACCGCCATGCATATCGCTGCGGTCGAGGAAATCCACCACCGCCTGATCCCGTCTCTTGAGCATCTGCTGGCGGCGCTCAGCGAAAAATCCGCCGCTTTCGAGGGGATCATCAAGATCGGCCGCACCCATCTGCAGGATGCCACCCCCCTCACTTTGGGCCAGGAATTTTCCGGCTATGCTCATCAGCTTAAAAATGCCCTGCGCCGGGCCAAAGATGTGCTGCCCGCCCTTTACCAGCTCGCCCAGGGCGGCACGGCGGTTGGCACCGGCATCAATGCGCATCCCGATTTTGCCGTGCGCGTGGCGCAGGAAATCGCCCAAAGCACCGGCCTTCCCTTCATCACCGCCGAAAATAAATTTGAAGCTTTGGCCGCCCATGATGCGATCATCGAAGCCTCGGGCGCGATGAATGTGATCGCCGCCAGCCTGATGAAGATCGCCAATGATATCCGTTTGCTTGGCTCCGGCCCGCGCTGTGGCCTTGGCGAATTGAGCCTGCCGGAAAATGAACCCGGCTCATCGATCATGCCGGGCAAGGTGAACCCCACCCAATGCGAAGCCCTGACCATGGTCTGCACGCAGGTGATGGGCAATCACATGACCATCACCATCGCCGGATCGAACGGCCATATGGAGCTGAATGTTTTCAAGCCGGTGATGATCTATAATCTTTTGCAATCGATCCGCCTTTTGGCCGATGGGGCGCGATCCTTCACCGATCGTTGCGTTCAGGGGATCACCGCCAATGAAGATCGCATTGATGCCCTGCTCAATGAATCGCTGATGCTGGTCACCGCCCTTGCCCCCAGCATTGGCTATGACAAGGCCACCAAGGTGGCGAAAGATGCCCATAAAAACGGCACCACTTTAAAAGAAGCGGCCTTGAAGCTTGGCTATGTCAGCGCCGAGGAATTCGATCAGGCGGTGCGCCCGGCGGATATGGTTCACCCCAAAGCCTGAGCAAAAGATGAATGAGGGCGATGACATTGGCCCGATCAAGCGCTCGGTAATGATCAGCGGGCACCGGACCAGCATTTCGCTGGAACCTGCCTTCTGGTCGGAACTGAAAAATCTCGCCGCCATCCGCCATCAATCAATCAATGCGCTCATCACCGACATCGATCATGAAAGGCGCGGCAATCTATCCAGCGCCCTGCGCCTGTTCGTGCTCGATCAATTAAAGGCGCGAGCCCGTCAATCGGTCCCGGATGGATCGGGAACAGAGGATGCAGATGCATCGGGGGGTTGATCGCGATCCTTGTCATTGACACTTTCCGGCCCATCTTCTGGCCCCCCCACGATTTCGGGCGCCCGCAATTGCCCTTTGCCGGGCAGTTGAAGCCGCCTGAACACATCATCAACCAAGCGCCCCGCCAGCCAGCGCTGCAAGGGATCGGTATCAAAAGCCGCCCGTGGCCCCGCCAGCGATCCCCCCAGATCAAAGCCGATGGCCGGCGCTTTGGGGAAAGCACCCAATGCCACCTTGCCCTTCATCGACAGGGCCCAGGCCGCCAGATCAAGGGTGGCGCGACCATCGAGCACACCGCCCGCCAGATCGGCCCTGATCTGATCGCTGCTGATCATGCCTTTGTCGGCCACTAAATCCGCCCCCAAATGGCTGAAAGCGGTGCGCCCCCCGCCAAAGGATCGCTGCGCCAGACCCGCCAGATCGGCCGGTTTTTTGGCCGATTGAATGCGGCTGATCAATCCGGGCAGATCAAAAGCCCTGATCGCCCCATCGGCCATATCGAGCCGCGCCCGCCCCTTCAGGGCCGAAACCAGATCAAAGGGCGAGGCCCCTTGTGCCGAAAGGCTCCCCTTGATCGCCGCCTGCCCGGATAAGGTTTGATAGCCAAAAAGGCTTTGCATCACTTCAGCCATCGCCAAAGATTGCCCATCGAAATCAAAAGCAATCGCGGGCATGGCTGTGGCATCCACCTGCCCTGTGGCCAGAAAATGACCGCCAAAAAGCCCGGCATCGATGCTTTCGATGGTTAAAACTGCATCCTGAAGGCGGCCATCAAAGGCCGGGTTCGTTAAAAGAAAAGCGCCATGGCGCAGGCTTTTCGCCCGGATCTGAAACCGGCCATCGATCTGCGCCAGTGCCGATGCATCAAAAGGCACATGGGACCATTCCATGGGGCTTTTTGAGGATGGAGCCCCCGCCCCCTTAGCGCCCCCAAAATCCGCCGCTACCACATCCCCCAATTCCAGATCCACCTGCCAGAAAGGCCGCTTTTCCTGTGGTTTGATGTGCAAGCTGCCCGCAAGCGTGGTTTGCCCCAGATGCGATGGCTGCAGATTGATCGCCAGCCCTTCATCCCCACTGTGGCGGGCTTTCAAGGCCAGATCAACAGCGCCCAAATCCCGGGCCGGGGGCTGATGATCGGGGATCAATTGCCGCAGGAAAGCCCCCAATGCAGGATGCCGGGCGCGAAGGGTGACATCGATCAGGCGATCCGTCGAAAACCCCCGGGAAACATGCCCCGAAAATTCCAGCTGACCGCCCAGCAACCGCCCCTCGCCCGCAAAATCAGCCGCTGAAAGCAGGCCGCCCAAGCGCATATCCAGATGCACGGGCAAGGCATCGCCCGTGGCATAAGCGGGCAGATGAAAGCGTTCGGCCAGCGCCCGATGGGAGGGATGATCAAAGCCAAGAGCAAGATCAATGGGGCCATCCGGGGCCAGACCCAAAGGCCCGGGCTTGCCGCGCAGGGTCATCCGCCCCCCGGCCAGCCGGGCGGTCATGTCCATCTCGGTATCAGCCAAGGGCCCGGTGATGCGCCCCTCAATCGCCACAGGCCCCAGATCAGCGATCAGTTCAAGCGCGGATATATCCGCCCCCCCCGCTTTCAACTGCGCCAGAAGGGCGGCGGGATCGGGGCTCGCGAGCCGGATCAAGCCATCGATCTGAGGCCCCCCATCGCCCGCGCGAAAGCTGCCGGATAAGCCAAGGCTGCTGTCTGCCGGGCCTTTGAGATCGAGGGATTCGATGGTGAATGCCGCCTGTTGGCCCCCCGCATTCAGCGTTTGCGCACCAAGGCTGATAGCGCGCAGGATTTGGCCCATGATGGTCAATCGCCGGGCCTTGAGCTTCATATCCAGATCATAAGGCGCAAGCAGCCTTAAGCCCTCATTGGCCATTTCCGCCATGGATTTGAGGCTGAAAGGCGGAGCATCGGCCGGGGCGGGGCCGAGATAATCATCAAGATCAAGGCGATCAAGATCGAGATCGGCGGCCAATCCCAAAGGGCCATCAAAACCGCTGAGGGCCAGACGCCCGCTGATGCGGCTGGCATCGAGCACCAAAGCCAGATCATCAAGCGCCAGCATTGTGGGGTCGGCAGCGACATGGGCGGAGACTGAAAAACGGTTGAGCACCTCCTGCCGCCCATCGGATGCGGATAAGGGCTCGATCCCCAACCAGCCGAGCAAAGCCCGCAGATTGCTTGAGGATGCAGCCATCTCGCCCGCAAGCTTTGGCACGGCCCATGATCCGCCCATCCGCCCCTTGAAAGACAGATCGGATGCGCCGGGCAGATTGGCTGATGCCTGATCAATCACCACAGCCCCTTCATCGGCATGGGCTTTGAGCCCGATGCGGCTGATCACCTGATCGCGATAGCGTGCGGCATCGATGGCCACCGAAAGATCGAGCGCCAGATCAGTGGGCAGAAGCGATGTCTCATCCCCCACATCAGGTTTAAACGCGGTGCGGCCATCGGTTTTTGCCGGGGAGGCGGCGAAAAAAGGATCGAGATCAAGCTGATCGGCATGAAAATCCACGGCCAGCCGGGGGGCCGCGCCGGGCACATATTGGCCCCGGCCATCAAATCCGGTTTTGCCAAATTTGCCGCGCAGATCATCCAGTGTCAGCGATCCATCCGACAGCAAGCGGGCCTTCAGATCAAAAGCTTTGTCCAGCCCGGGGGTTTGGGGCAGATTCTGGATCGCCTGAAGCCATGCGATGGGCAAAAAAGCGCGGGCCACCGCCTCGAAATTCCCCAGAAATTGGCCCAGATCATCGGTTTTTGCATCGAGCTTGAACGAAAAATCGGGCAAAGCCTTCATGGATGAAAGAGGATCGGCATCGGATAGGGGGACGGCCTTTTGCCTGATCCAACCTGAAAGACCGAGCCGCGCTTCATCAATTTCGAGCCGCACCGATAAAGGCGTGCGCCGATCCGGGGCAAAGCGATCCGCTTTCAGCTCCAGTTCAAGGGGAATATCGCCTGATTGCGCCGCCATTTGAAGGCGATAAGGCCCCGCCAAAGCCTGCACCTCAAGCGCGATATCGATCTCATTCAGATGGAAAGTCCTGTCCGATTGATCATCATGATAGCGCACGACGCCGTTTTTGATTCGCAGATCATCAAGGCTGAAGCGATCGCGATCGCCCACCGTCCCGCTTGGCGTTGCGACTGCGGAAGGCTCTCCGGCTTCAGGCGACATAAAGATCGGCAGCCGCCAATTCTCCCGGCCATCCGCGCTCCGCTCCAAAGCGACGATGGGGGCAAGAAGCGCGATCCGGCGGATTTTCAGATCACCCTTTAAAAGCGGGAAAAGCGCGATCACCACATCAAAGCGATCCATCGCCACCAGATTGGCGGCCACACCTCCCTCATGATTGCCGATCCGCACATCCCCCGCGCGCAGGGCCAAAGCAGGCACGGTGCGCACAGATAAATCCCCGCCGATCACCACATCCCGCCCGGTGGCCGCGGCAAGGGCTGCCTCCATCCGGGGGCGATAAGCATTCCAATCGATGAACAATGGCGCGATCATCGCCAGCGCCAGCAGGCTGAGAACAAGGCCAAGCATTGCCCAGCCCGCCCTGCGCCAAAAGACACTGTTCAGGCTGGATTTAGGGGGTTTTTGCTGCTCGTCTTCCTGCATCCCTCGTCGCCTCGTACTTGCAACCGCGCCCCGCACTGCCTATCAGTGATCAATGGCACATCCCATGCCCCAAAGGCTATCAGGAAAGAGCTGCATTGATTATGCCCTTCATCAAATATCTTATCGTCCTCCTGTTCCTGCTATTGGCCGCTCCGGTTCATGCGGGATGCACCGATGCCGCCCGGCCCGGGGCTTCATGGATCCGATGCTTCATGACCGGCAGCCAATATCAGGAGGTGGATATTAAAAATGCCATCCTGCGGGAAAGCACCTTTACGCGCTCCAATTTCACCGGGGCGGTGATGAGCGATGTGGATGCCCGCAATGCCAAATTCGTTTCCGCGATCATGCTGGGGGTGCGGCTTGATGGGGCGAACCTTGCCAATGCCGATTTCACCAAGGCGGATCTGAGCAAAGCCGATTTAAGCGGGGCCGATCTCAGGGGGGCGCGCCTTTATCAAACCATCCTGCGCGGGGCTGATTTGAGCGGGGCCCGGCTCGATGGGGCCGATCTTTATCAAACCGATTTTTCCGAAAGCCTGTGGGTGGATGGCACCACCCGCTGCGCCGAAGGCTCGATTGGTCGCTGCAAATAACGGCTTCTTTCCGCCGATCCATGAGGTTTCGGATGAAATGGTCCCAAAAACGATCGATCCTGAAGCTGCGCGGCGGCGCAAAGCGCCTTTTGGGACGGCTGCGCTTTGATCATTCCATCCTGTTTCTCCTCGCTTTGCTCACCGGTATTCTCGCAGGCTATGGGGCGATTGGCTTTCGGCTTTTGATCAATGGCTGGAGCCTTACCCTTTATGGCGCCGATGGCGATCATCTGATCAGCGGGCTGGCCTTGATGCCATGGTGGCAGATCATGCTGATCCCCGTGGCCGGAGGGTTTCTGGTGGCCGGGCTTTTGCGCTTTCTGATGCCCGAAAAACGCCCGCTGGGGGTGGCGGAGGTGATTGAAGCGGTGGCCCTGCGCGATGGCCGGATGCCCATCCGATCCGCCCTTGCCAATGCCTTTTCCAATGCCACGGCTTTGGGCTTTGGCGCATCGGTGGGGCGCGAAGGCCCGGTGGTGCATCTGGCAGCGGCTTTGGCTGCATTCATTGGGGATCGCCTGCATCTCACCCCGGCCATCACCCGCACCCTTATCGGCTGTGGGGTGGCCAGCGGTGTTGCGGCTTCGTTCAATGCGCCGATTGCGGGCGTGCTGTTTGCTTTGGAAGTGGTGGTCGGCCATTATGCCCTTCATGCCTTTGCGCCCATTGTTCTGGCCGGTGTGGCGGGCACCGTGGTCTCGCGCATCCATCTGGGTAATACCCCCGCCTTCACCTTGCCCGATCTGCAGATCATGTCTTTGTGGGAATTTCCCGCCTTCGGGGTTTTGGGGATCGTCTCGGCGCTTGTGGCCATCCTCTTCATGTTTCTCATCTTTAAAATGACCGATGCCCGGCAGGCGCTGCTTTCCCGCCCTCGGAAAACCCTCCCCGAATGGAGCTTGCCGCCCTTGGCCGGGCTTTGTGTGGGGATGGTGGCGATCTGGCTGCCCGAAATCATCGGCGTGGGCTATGAAGGGGCCGATCTGGCGCTCAAAGGCAGCTATGAACTCACTATCCTGCTGGTGCTTTTGGGGGGCAAAATCCTGCTCACGGCCCTGTGCTTTGCTGCCGGTTTCGGCACCGGGGTTTTTTCCCCATCCCTGTTCATCGGGGCCATGCTGGGGGGAGCTTTTGGCCTCGGCCTCGCGCAGGCTTTTCCCGGTCTGGTCTCTGATCCCGGGGTTTATGCGGTGGTGGGCATGGGGGCTTTTGCTTCGGCCATTTTAGGGGCACCGATGTCAACCATGCTGATCATTTTCGAGATGACCGGCGATTATGAGGTGACTTTGGCGGTGATGGTCGCCGCTGCCATTTCATCGATGATTACCCATTTTTCCTATGCGCCCTCTTTTTTCCTGAAGCAGCTTTTGCGCCGGGGGCTGAGTTTGGAAGCGGGCAAGGCATCCTATCTTCTGAAATCCACCGGCACCAAGGAAGTGATGCGCACGGAGGTGATTTCCGTCAAACCCCAGGCCAGCATATTCGAGGTTCGCCATGTTCTGATGGCTCAGGGCGGCGGCAAGCTGATGGTGACCGATGATGCTGGGGCGCTTTTGGGCATCATCTCCCTCTCTGATCTGCCTGATGAAGCCTTTGATCCCGAGCTTGATCATCTGGTGCGCGCAGCCGAGATTGTGCGCGCCAATCCGGCGGTGGTTTATGCCTTTGATAGTTTGGAACAAAGCCTTGGGCTTTTGGAGCGGACGGGCGAGCCGATCCTGCCGGTGCTGTCTGATCCCAATGATCGCATCCTGATCGGGCTTTTGCATCATGAGGATGTTTTGAAAGCCTATACCCGTGCTCTGCTCCACAGCCATGGCCAAGGTTGAGTTTAAGGCGCAGGTCCGCAAGGATAAGGCCGATGCGCTCTAGTCAAAAGCCCCGCAAATGATTACAAAGCCATCCATGAATTCTGATCCATTTGATTTTCAAGATGATGCGCCGTCTGGTGGAACCGGGGCCGCTTCTGGGGCCGCTTCTGGGGCCAATCCTGCTGGCGAGCCGCCATGGCTTTCGGGGCTCAATCCGGCCCAGCGCGATGCCGTTTTAAGCCTTTTGGGGCCGGTTCTGGTGCTCGCTGGCGCCGGCACCGGGAAAACCCGCGTGCTCACCACCCGCATTGCCCATCTGATCGCCACCGGCCATGCCCATCCCGGGGAAATTCTGGCTGTCACCTTTACCAACAAAGCCGCCCGGGAAATGCGTGAGCGGGTGGAGCATCTTTTGGGCCGCCCGGCCGCAGGCATGGCTTTGGGCACCTTTCATTCCATCTCTGCCCGCTGGCTGCGCCATTATGCCGAACGCGCCGGGCTCAAATCCAATTTCACCATCCTTGATAGCGATGATCAGATCCGCCTGCTCAAACAACTGATCCGGGCCGAGGATATCGACGAAAAACGCTGGCCCGCGCGGCTTTTGGCGGGGCTGATCGATCGCTGGAAAAACCGGGCGCTCACCCCACAAACCGTACCCCGAGCCGAAGCCATGAGCTTTGCCGAGGGCAAGGGCCTCAGCCTTTACCGGCAATATCAGGAGCGGCTTTTACAGATCAATGCCTGCGATTTTGGCGATCTGATCCTTCATATGATCACCCTGATGCAAAATCATCGGGATATTCTGGCCAGTATCCAGCGACGCGCGCGCTTTTTGCTGGTGGATGAGTATCAGGATACCAATGTGGCGCAATATCTGTGGCTGCGGCTTTTGGCGCAAAGGCCGGAGACTGAGCCCCGGCATATCTGCTGTGTGGGCGATGACGATCAATCCATCTATGGCTGGCGTGGCGCGGAAGTGGGCAATATCTTGCGCTTTGATCAGGATTTTCCGGGGGCCAAGGTGATCCGTCTGGAACAGAATTACCGCTCCACCGGGCATATTCTGGGGGCCGCTTCATCCCTGATCGCCGCCAATGCATCGCGCCTTGGCAAAAGCCTGTGGACCGAGGCGGGCGCGGGCGAAAAGATCGACCTGCGCGGGCTGTGGGATGCCAATGAAGAAGCCCGCACGGTGGGCGATCTGGTGGAAGATCGGCAAAGGCAGGGCGACCCTTTATCGGAGATGGCCATCCTGGTGCGCGCCGGTTTTCAAACCCGCGAATTTGAAGAGCGGATGATCACCCTTGGCATTCCTTATCGGGTGATCGGCGGGCCGCGCTTTTATGAGCGGGCGGAAATTCGCGATGCCCTTGCCTATCTGCGCCTTTTGGTGCAGCCCGATGATGATCTGGCTTTTGAACGCATCATCAATCTGCCCAAACGCGGGCTGGGCACGGCAGCCTTGCAGATGATCAACCGGCTGGCCCGGGCCGAGGGCACATCGATGAGCCGGGCCGCCGCTCAGCTTATCGGCAGCGAGGATCTGCGGCCACAGGCGCGGCGGGCGCTGGCGCATTTCCTTGAGGATTTCAAGCGCTGGCGCGAACAGATCGATCAGCTTGATCATCCGGGCCTGACCGAACTAATCTTGGAGGAATCGGGCATTGTGGAGATGTGGCAGAAGGATAAATCCCCCGATGCCAGCGGCCGCCTTGAAAACCTGCGCGAACTGGTGGGGGCGATGCGCGAATTCGACAGCCTCAACGGATTTTTGGAACATATCAGCCTGGTGATGGACAATCAGGAGGCTTCAGGCCTTGAAAAGCTGACGATCATGACCCTTCATGCCGCCAAGGGGCTGGAATTTGACACCGTGTTCCTGCCCGGCTGGGAAGAAGGGGTTTTTCCCAATCAACGCGCCATGGATGAAGGCGGGCTGAGCGCCCTTGAGGAAGAACGCCGCCTTGGCTATGTGGGGATCACCCGCGCCAAAAAGCGCGCGATCATCCTTTTTGCCGCCAATCGCCAGATTTTTGGCCAGTGGCAATCGAGCCTGCCATCCCGCTTCATCGAAGATCTCGACCCCCAGCATATCGAAGAGCATCTGCAACAGGGGCTTTATGGCCAATCGCGATCCCCGCGCATGGTGGGGGATCAAAGCTGGGACGGGGGCAAGGCCTGGGGCGGCTTTCAGGGCTATGATACCGAACCCGCCCGGGGGCCGGGCTGGGCGCGGGCGCAGGCCCATGGCGCGCGCCAAAATGTGGATGGCCGGGGCGACCGGGTGCGCCGATCCTCGCGCCGGGCCCATGGCTTGCAGGGCATGGGCTTGCAGGGCATAAACTCGCGAAAATCCGGCCATCCATCAGCCGATCAGGCTGCCGCACCCGCCTTCACCATAGGCGAGCGGGTGTTTCACGAAAAATTCGGCTATGGCGAGATCATCGAGATTTCGGGCCACAAGCTGCACATCGATTTTGAACATTCCGGGGTAAAGCATGTGCTCGACAGTTTTGTGACATCATCATGAGCGGCTGGAGAGTATGGATCACCGCCCCGCCCCATGCCGTGGCCGCGATTGAAGGGCTTTTTGAGGATGCCCTCATTCCCTTTGATGAAGAAGCGACCCTTTCCACCTTTGAAATCACCGAAGATCGCCTGTGGCAGATTGAAGCCTGCCTGCAAAAAAAGCCCGATCCGGCATCCTTGGAGGCCACGCTCAACCAATGGGCCGAGGATGAAGGCTTGGGGCTCGGCCCCTTGGTACTCGAGGCTTTGGAAGATCGGGATTGGGTGAGCGAAAGCCAGAAACTGCTGGCGCCGGTGATTGCCGGGCGAGTTTTGGTGCATGGCAGCCATGATCGCGCCAAACGCCGGGCCTTTGGCATCAATCTGCAGATCGAAGCGGGTCAGGCGTTCGGCACCGGTCAGCATGCCACCACCAAAGGCTGCCTTTTGATGCTGGATCAACTGGCCCGCCGCAGCCGCCGAAATCAAGCGGGCCACCCCCGCGCCCTGCTTGATCTGGGCTGTGGATCGGGGGTTCTGGCGATGGCCATGGCGCAGCTTTGGCGCAAAGGGGTGATGGCCAGCGATATCGATCCCATCGCCAGCCGCACCGCAGCAGAGAATGGCGCGATCAATCACCTGCGCCAAACCCGGCATCGCCGCGCCGGGCATGGGCTTCAGGTCATCACCGCGCCGGGAATGAAGCATCGCAGCCTGCGCCGGGCGGGGCCCTTTGATCTGGTGACCGCCAATATTCTGGCAGGCCCCCTGATCAGCATGGCCGCCGCCATCAGTGCGGGGATCGCCCCCGACGGGCGATTGATTTTAGCGGGATTGTTGCAATCGCAGGAAAAAGCCGTTTTGGCGGCCTATCGCGCCCGGGGTTTTCGGTTGGAGGGCCGCCTGCAAATCGCCGACTGGCCGAGCCTGCTGCTCAGAAAATCAAGATAGATTTTGACGTTAAGGGCTTAGGCGGCCTGCTGTTCGATCACCACCGGGCTTACGGGCACGGCGGCTTTGGCGGGCTTTGCGAACAGATGAATGTCGGCCGAAGGGGTCGCGCTCAACTGGCCATTTTCGATCAGATAATCAAAAAAACCATAGGAACGGCCAAACAGGCCATTGACCACAAGGCGGACATTTTCAGAAACGGTGTTAAACATGTGCGGTCCTTTCATCGGGTGAAACTGTGATGTTGCACCGCACATATGTGCCTTTGTCCCGGCCTTGAGTAGGTCAATTCAAAGCATTTCAGCTATGCGTTTAACGCATATGTCATGGGGGGCATCATCCCGATGAGGGCATAAAGCTTAGGGCGCAATCGCCTCTAAAAGATCGAGCCAACCCTGTTCATCCTTGATGTCAATGCCCAAGCTTTGGGCCTTTTTCAATTTCGAGCCCGCAGCCGTTCCGGCGATCACCAGATCGGTATTTTTAGATACAGACTCCACCACCTTCGCACCCAGGCTTTCTGCCCGGGCCTTGCATTCCGCCCGGCTCATTTGGGTCAGCGATCCCGTGAACACCAGCAGCTTTCCCTTGAGCGGGCTGTGGCCCGCCTGTTCCTTCAGGAGCTCTAGCGTAATCTGAGCGAGCAGAGCATCGATCACCTCCTGATTATGCTTTTCATGGAAAAAATCGATGATTGCCGTCGCCATTTTCTCCCCCACGCCATCAAGTGTCATGAGGGCTTCCATGGCCGATGCCCGCTCGCCTTCCAAAAGGCTGCGCATATCGCCAAAATCCGGCCAATGGCGGGCCAGCAGCCGGGCCGTGCTCTGCCCCACATGATGAATGCCCAAGGCATAGATGAAGCGATCCAGAACAACCGTGCGCCGCGCCTTGATGGCAGCAAACAGATTGGCCGCCGATTGCGCGCCCCAGCCCGGCATGGCTTCGATCTTCAAGGTTACATTGCGGGTTTCCAGCGTATAAATATCCGCCGGGGTTTCGATCAATCCCCCATCGAAAAAGGCCTTGATCTGCTTTTTTCCCAAGCCTTCGATATCCATCGCATCGCGGGAAACGAAATGGCGCAATCGCTCCACCCTTTGGGCGGGGCAGGTCAATCCGCCGGTGCAGCGGATCACCACATCATCGCCTTCGCGCCGGGCTTCGGCATGGCAGATCGGGCAATATGTGGGGATGGGGATGGCCTGCGTTTCATCGCGGGGGCCGCCCTCCACCACGGCGATGACTTTGGGGATCACATCCCCCGCCCTTTGGATCGTGACCCGATCCCCGATCCGCAGGCCCAATCTTTGGATTTCATCGCTATTATGAAGGCTGGCATTGCGGACCATCACACCGCCCACCGTCACCGGTTGCAGCTTTGCCACCGGGGTCAGCGCCCCGGTGCGCCCCACCTGCCATTCCACCGCCAAAAGGATGGTTTGCGCTTCTTCCGCCGGGAATTTATAGGCAATCGCCCAGCGCGGGCTGCGGCTGATAAAGCCCAAACGGCTTTGCAGATCAAGGCGATCCACCTTATAGACAACGCCATCGATATCATAATCAAGATCGGCGCGCAGGGCCGCCAATCGCCCATAATGGGCCATGATCGCCTGGAGATCGGGCAGGGTTTCGCTCTGTTCGCACACCGCAAAGCCCCAGGCCTTAAACTGCGTCAAAGCCTCGGATTGGGTGGCAAAGGGCCGATCGGAGAGTTCGCCCCAGCCATAGGCGAAAAAGCCCAAAGGCCGGGCTTTGGTCACGCTCGGGTCCAATTGCCGCACGGAGCCCGCCGCCGCATTGCGCGGATTGGCAAAGGCGGGCTTCCCCTCTTTGATCTGCCGGTCGTTCAGGGCCAGAAAATCTGCCTTGCCCATATAGATTTCGCCCCGGATCTCAAGGATCTCAGGGATGTGATCGCCTAGCAGTTTTTTGGGGATGGCCGTGATTTCATGAACATTGCGGGTAATATCCTCACCCACAGCGCCATCGCCCCGGGTAGCCCCCTGCACCAGAACGCCAGCTTCATAGCGCAGGCTGGCCGATAAGCCATCGATCTTCGGCTCGCCGGTAAAAACCAGCGCATCGCCCGCATCGAACATCAGAAAACGGCGGATCCGGGCGATGAAATCCTCAATGTCGCCGCTGTCAAAGGCATTGGCCAATGACAACATGGGCACGGCATGGATGACTTTGGAAAAGGCATCTGATGGCGCCGCCCCAACCCGCTTTGAGGGGCTATCATCGCGGATCAGATCGGGAAAGCGGGCCTCGATCTTTTCATTACGCTTCCGTAACTCATCATAGTCAGCATCTATTATCTCAGGTCTATGTTCGTGATAAAGCACATCATGGCGCGCGATCTCATCCGCCAGACGCGCCAGTTCATGCCGGGCCTGGTTTTCATCCAGCTTTTCAACCGGGATATGGGCGTAGGTGTCTTCAGTCATGTGATGGGCATCTCTTCAGGCGGATCGTTTCATCAGGCTGCTGGCGGCGGCCCGCGCCTCATCGGTGATGGCCGCGCCAGACAGCATCCGGGCGATTTCCTCGCGCCGGCTCTCGGGGTCAAGGGCGCGCACATCGGTCCGCATCTGACCGTCGTCCGCCGTGCCCGCTAAAGATTCCCTGATCTCGGATTTGCTGATCTGGAAATGGGTATCGCCCCGCGCCGCCACCTGCGGGGAATGGGTCACCACCAGCACCTGTGCCCGGGCCGCCAGCCGGGCCAGCCGTTCGCCCACGGCATCGGCGGTGGCCCCGCCAATACCACGATCCACCTCATCAAAAACAAGGCTATCGGCGCTCATCCGGCTGGCCAAAGCCACCTTCAAAGCCAGAATGAAGCGTGCCAATTCGCCCCCGGAGGCGATCTTGATCAAAGGCCCGAAAGGCGCGCCGGGATTGGTGGAAATGGCAAAGGCCACATGATCGCCGCCATGGCGCGCCCAATGATCCGGGGCCAGCGCGGTGATTTCGGTTTGAAATCGGGCCTTTTCAAGCTTTAAGGGCGGCAATTCCGCCATCACCGCCTGATCAAGCCGGGCAGCGGCTTCGCGGCGGGCAGCATGAAGGGCGGCCACCTGATCAGCAAAATCGGCCCGGGCCGCATCCCGCGCCCGGCGGCGATCCGCCAGATCATGCGCATTATCATCAAGAGATGCGATTGCAGCCGCCAATCGGTTTTGCAGATCGGGCAGATCATCGGGCGGGCATTTATGCTTGCGCCCCGCTGCCCGCAGAGCAAACAGCCGCTCTTCGGTTTGTTCAAGCCAATGGGGATCAAAATCGAGATCCGCCTCAACCCGACCAAGGGCGGCCATGCCCTCGGCAGCTTCCAAAGCAGCCCGATTAAGGGGGGCCAGCACCGGCTCCAATAGGGCCTGCGCCTCAACATCAAGACGTTCCAGCCGCCGCAAGGCCCCGCGCAATTGGGCTTCAAAGCCACTGTCGGCTGATAGCTCTTCACGGATTTCAGCCAATAAAACCGCAAGCTTTTCGCCCTGCATCATCTGTGCCCGGGCCATGGCCAGCCGCTCTTCCTCGCCCGGCTCGGGGGCCAAGGCTTGCAATTCGGCCAAGGCATGGCGCATAAAATCTTCATCCGCGCGCAAGGCGGCATGTTGGGCTTCGGCATCCGACAAGGCCGCTTCAGCCCGGCTCAAAGCATCATAAGACGCCGCCACAGCCTTCAACACCGCCCCATGGCCGCCAAAAGCATCGAGCAGATCGCGATGACCGGCGGCATCAAGCAGGCCCCGATCATCATGCTGGCCATGCACTTCGATCAGCAGATCGCCCAAAGCCCGCAATACCGCCACCGAAGTGGGCTGATCATTGACAAAAGCCCGGCTGCCGCCATCGGCATTGATCACCCGGCGCAGGATCAATAGATCATCTTCAAGAATGAAATCCTGATCATCCAGATAACGCCGGGCCGGATGGGATGCGTGCACCGCAAAGCTGGCGGTGACCGATCCGCGTTTGGCGCCCTGGCGCACCAAAGACGTTTCCGCCCGGGCACCGATGGCCAGCCCTAAGGAATCAAGGAGGATCGATTTGCCCGCGCCGGTTTCACCGGTCAGCACGGTCAAACCTTCATTAAAACCAAGCTCCAAGTGCTCGATAAGCACGATATCGCGAATGACAAGGCTGAGCAGCATGACCCCAGCCCCTTAACGCGCCCATTTCCAGGCCGGTGACAACAGGAAACAAAGGCCGGGGAACATGCTCAATTACCGAAAATGCGGGCAAAAAAGCTGCGGTTTTCTGTAGGCACATTGGGATCTTCGCCGGTAACCATGGCATAAGAACGCTTGTACCATTGGCTATTGGGAGCATTATGGCCCAGCACCGCAGCATATTTCTGAGCTTCTGTGGTTACACCCAAAGCGGTAAAGCATTCCACCATCCGGTGCAGCGCTTCGGGCACATGGCTGGTGGTGCCAAAGGCATCGAGCACATGCTGAAAACGACCCATCGCCGCCAGATATTGTTCCTGCTTCAGATAAAAGCGACCCACATCCATATCCTTGGCCGCCAATTGATCATAAACCAGATCAAGCTTTAAAGCCGCATCGCGGGCATATTCGCTTTCAGGATAGCGCCGCACCACTTCGGTGAGCGCCTGAGCCGCCTGTTCGGTGATCCGCTGATCGCGATAAACATCGGAAATCTGCTCATAATAGCTGATGCCAATCAGATAATGGGCATAAGCGGCATGGCTATTACCGGGATGCAAGGAGAGGAACCGCTCAGCCGCCAGAATGGCGCTGTCATATTCATCATCCATATAAAGCGCATAAGCACCCATAAGCTGGGATTGGCGCGCCCACACGGAATAGGGGTGTTGGCGTTCCACCTCGTCGAAAGCGCCCGCCGCTAACTTCCAGCGCTTTTTCTCAAGGCTCATATAGCCAAGATTATACAGCGTTTCCACATCGCGCGCGACATAGGTATCTTTATCTTTGCTGGAACAAGCCGATAGCCCAAATAGCAGCAGCAAACCCGCCACCAGAAACAGAGGGGGAGAAAGCCGGGAGGCACGCGCCATGGGCATCCATAAGGCTACACTTTTTGGCTGAATGTCTTTTCCTGAAAATCTCATCTATACATATCCACCGAGTTGTCATAACCTTGGCTGCACTACCATTGGTAATATTAAACATCCCGCAGGCAGCTATGTGCACCCGCTTATAACATATCGCACCGTAGCGCGGGGCAAATGTTTAATTGAAATAGCCATAACATCGGGGCGCTTTTTACGCAAAGCACAAAAGGCCGGGGCCCCATAAACTTGTAAAGCCGCTCTATGCGTATGAGGACGACATGATCATGAGACATGCGAACAAAAACGATGATCCATCGGATAAAAACAACCTGACCAGCCTTGCCAATCGTGTTGATCATCAGGTGGGGCTTTGTATCAAGACAAAGCGCCAGCAGCGTGGGGTAACCCAGCAGGAACTGGCGCAGGCTTTGGGCATTTCCTATCAGCAGGTACAGAAATATGAAAATGGCACCAATCGAATCACCGCTGGCCGCCTTTATATTCTGGCCCGGGCGCTGGGGCTTGAGGTTGCAGAATTTTTCTCCAGCATCGATCAATCCACAAGCCATCAGGCCCTGCCCATCACATCGGAAGATGTGGTTCTAACCGCGAAAGAGATCAACGCCCTGCGCGATCCCCGGGTGCGCAATTCCATCCGCTCATTGGTGCGCATTCTCAGCACCGAACCCCATGGCCCGCGTTAGAGCGATTTCGAGCGGAGTGGGATCACGACGCGGCAAGGAAATCGCGGTCAAACAGATATTGAGAGCATTTTATCCGATCCACTTTGATCGGAAAATGCTCTAGGCCAAAAGCCTGTTCATGATAAAGGCCACAGCCAATGAAAAACGGCTGCGGCCTTTATGATCTTTACGGATCAAAGCGGATCGGAATCAGTTGATCTGACGCCGCAAAAAAGCCGGGATTTCAAGCTGTTCATCCCCGCGCTTGCTGGGCACGGGGCGATCTTCGGGCTGAAGCCTGCCGAGGCGGCTTTTTTCTCCGTCTTTTGCCCCATCCTTTAAAGCGCCAGCATCCCCGCCCGGCGCACCATCCGCCTGATCGGCTGAAGGCTGACGGCTGCCGAAGGCGGCCATCCGACGAAACAGCCCGCGCCCGCGTTCCATGCGCGGTTCATCGGATTGCGGCGCTTCGGCCGGGATATCCCGCGCCTTTTCCCGTGCCCCATTTTCAAAAGCCGCCTGGGCGAACACATCGGGCGTGCCATGGGGTTCCGACAGGGAATGAGGCACCTGTGGCGGCGGAGCGATAAACACATCCTCATCCAATGGCGCGGGTTCCGAGGCATTCATGGCATCATTAAGGACTGCCTGATCTTCCGCGCAATCCATGGCATTTGCTGCCATTTCCGGCTCGGACACCAGCGCATCATCGGCGACCTGCGACCGGCTTTCATCGGCCGCCATCTCTTCCGCCGCCAACAGGACCGCCTCGTCTTCATGGGGGGTGTTTTGATCTTCGATGGCCCGGGCCGCCGCCCCTTCATGGCGAAGCTGGGTTGAGGCGGCGGTGCCCATCGCGCCCCCTTGGCGCTGCGGGCGCGAGAAATTAACCACATGCGCCGAAGCTGGCGTAGCAACGGCCAACTGAGCGGCATCGCTTTCGATCCCAGTGGCCACCACCGAAACGCGGATCTGCCCATTCAGGGCTTCATTGAAGGCCGAGCCAACGATGATATTGGCATCCTCATCCACCTGCTCGCGGATATGCCGGGCCGCTTCGTCCACCTCGAACAAGGTGAGATCCATGCCGCCGGTGATATTGATGATCACCCCCTTGGCGCCTTTAAGGGAGACTTCATCGAGCAGGGGATTGGAAATGGCGGCCTCGGCGGCATCGATGGCCCGGCGCTCGCCATCGGCTTCGCCGGTGCCCATCATCGCCTTGCCCATTTCGCTCATCACCGTGCGCACATCGGCGAAATCCAGATTGATCAGGCCGGGCATAACCATCAGATCGGTGATCCCCCGCACGCCGGAATTCAGCACCTCATCCGCCATGCCAAAGGCATCCTGGAAGGTGGTTTTTTCGGTGGCGATGCGAAACAGATTCTGATTGGGGATAACGATCAGCGTATCCACATGCTTTTGCAGTTCGGCGATCCCTGCTTCGGCCGATTTCATTCGCCGATTGCCTTCAAAGCTGAAGGGTTTGGTGACCACCCCAACCGTGAGAATACCGCGCTCACGGGCCGCCCGGGCAATCACCGGCGTCGCCCCGGTGCCGGTGCCGCCCCCCATGCCTGCCGCCAAAAACAGCATATGGCAACCATCGAGATATTGCTCGATCTGCGACAGGGTTTCTTCCGCCGCCCGTTCGCCCACTTCGGGTTTCGATCCGGCCCCAAGGCCGCGCGTGCTTTCAACGCCAAGCTGAATGCGCGCTTCACACTGGCTGTTGGACAAGGATTGCGCATCGGTATTGGCGACCACAAAGCTCACGCCCTGAAGATCGGATCGGATCATGTTATTGACGGCATTGCCGCCAGCGCCACCCACCCCCATGACGGTGATCCGTGGCTGAAGCTCGGTCAATTCCGGCATTGTCAGTTCGATCGACATTGGGCTTCTCCTTTCCTGCTATGGCTCCCCTTTCGGGGCATTGTGCGCCGGCCTGCCCTGCCCGGTCGCGCTGATTTCAAAAATTATCTTTCAACCATCGTCCCATGCGGGCCCATGGCCCCTGCGGCTCTGCCCGGCTTTGGTCTGCTCGCATCTCCAAAGCTTCCCTTGGCGCCAGTGTTGAAAACAACAGCAGCCCTGTGCAGGTGGCAAAGGCCGGGCCGGATGTGGCATCGGGCGATCCGGCAATCCGCACCGGCTTGCCGATCCGCACCTGCTTATCCAGAATGGTTTGGGCCAGATCCCTGATGCCCGGCATCTGTGCGCCGCCCCCCGTCAGCACCACCCGTCGCGCGCCGGTGCCTTCAAAGCCCGAAGCCACCAGACGATCCCGCACAAATTCAAGAATTTCCTCAAGTCTGGGCTGAATGATCCCGGTCAGGGCGGATCGGCTGATCTGGCTCGCCCCATCCTCATCGAATTCGGTTTCGCCCATCTGCGGCACCGTGATCACTTCACGATCATCCTGTGCCGATTGGATGGCATTGCCATGAACGGTTTTCAATCGCTCGGCATGATCAAGGGGGGTGATGAGGCCCCGGGCGATATCCTGAGTCACATGGCCCGCACCCAAAGGCACGATATCCAGATGCACCATCGCCCCCGCCGCAAAAACCGCGATCTGTGTGGACCCCGCCCCCAGATCCACCACCGCAGCGCCCAGATCGCGCTCATCCTCTACAAGGGTGGCAAGCCCCGATGCATAAGGCCCGGCCACAAAGCGCGAGACCGTGAGATGCGCTTTCTGAATGGCGCTTTCCAGATTGCGCACCGGCCCCGCCGCCGCCGACACCACATGCATGGTCACCGCCAGACGATCCCCATACATCCCCACCGGCGCCCGCACGCCATAAGAGCCATCAATACCAAAACAGGCCGGAAAGGCATGGATCACCACCCGATCACCGGGATCAATGGCGGCCCGGGCTTCGGCCAGCACCCGGGCGATATCGGCCTCTTCCACCCGATGGCCATCGATGGCCACATCCACTTCGATCACCTGACTGTGCAATTGCCCGGCGCTGAAACTCACGATCACCGATTCCACCGTTTCCCCGGCCAGCGTCTCGGCCTGCTGCACGGCGGCGCGGATGGCGCGCTCGGCTTCGATGATATCGACGACCGCACCGCCCTTCACCCCCACACATAAACGATGGCCAACCCCCAGAATCGTAAGCCCCTGTTGGGGGTCCATCCGGGCGATGAAACACCCCACCTTGCTGCTGCCCACATCAAGGGCGGCGATCAGCCCCTGCCGGTCGGCGCTCATAGGCTTTCCCCCTCGGCCAAACCCAAAAGCCTGCCTTCGGCATCGAGCCGCACCGCCAAACGATCCTCGAGGCGCAAATCCACAAGGCTGATCGCCCGCTTCAGCAGATCATATTGCTTTTCCAGCACCGCAAAGCGCAGCCATGCCTGTTCCGGCGTCCAGCCATTCTGACGATCATCAGGCCCCGGTTCGGCGGGCAGGCGCAGCAGGATGCCATCGCTCATCTTGATATCCCAGCGGCGATCCCCCACCCGGATAAGGGCCGCAACCCGGCGGGCCAGTTCGGGCGTGTGGGCGATGATCTCAAGAATCTCTCCGGCAGCACGGGGGGCTCCGTCCCCCACGATCAGGGGCAGATCGCGCCAGCGGGCGAGATCATCATGACTCAAAACAACGCCATCCCGATCCACCAGCCCCAGAATGCGATCTTTCTGCCACAGGGCGAAGGGCACCCGCTCATCAAGATGAATAACCAGCCGATCCGGCAGGCGGCGTTCCACCATGGCCCGACGCACCCAACTGATGGCTTCCAGCCGGGCCTTCAAGGCACCCAAAGAAACGGCATCAAAGGTTTGACCATGCACATCGCGCAAGGCTTCCTGCAGGGCGCTATCGGGGGTATGAACCGCGCCTTCCACATCCACCGATCTGATGACCAGCCCCATATCATTTTGCAGTCGCACAAAATTCTGCATCATCTGGCTCTGCAATTGGGGGCCATAGCTGTGCAAGGCCAGAAAAACAGCCAGCCCCAAGCCGATCATGACGATCGCCTTCACGCGGGCCGAAATGGGGCGCGACAGGCTCATCGCATCCCCCCTGCCGCTTTGCCGATGATGCGGATTTCCCACTCCAGATCGATGCCGCACATGGCTTTCACCCGGGCGCGCACCGCTTCCCCCAGCTTTTCCAGATCATCGGCACTGGCCGTTCCAGTATTGATCAGGAAATTGGTGTGTTTTTCAGAAATCTGCGCGCCGCCCAATGTCAAACCCCGGCAGCCGGCCTGATCGATCAGGCGCCATGCCTTTTCCCCCGGCGGATTTTTAAAACTCGATCCGCCCGTGCGGGTGCGCAGGGGCTGGGCCAGATCGCGTTCAGCAGAGATTTCGGCCATGCGCCGGGCTATCGCATCGGGGGCACCGGGCACCCCGCGCAGATGGGCGGATAAAACGATTTCCCCCGCGTGCAAAGCGCTATGGCGATAGGAGAAACCCAGGTCTGCGGCCAAAACCTGCCGCACCGTGCCAAAGCGATCCGCGATCCGCGCCGCCACCAGCACATCGGCCATATTGCGGCCATAAGCCCCGGCATTCATCCGCACCGAACCACCGATGGAGCCGGGCACCCCACGCAAAAATTCAAGGCCAGCCACGCCCTGATCCCGGGCCAGATTGGCCACCGCAAAATCAGAAGCCCCCGCGCCCGCCACCAGATCCACGCCATCGCAGCGGATATCCCCAAGGGATTTGCCCAAACGGATCACCACCCCATCGATACCGCCATCGCGGATCAGAATATTCGATCCCAAACCCAACACGGTCAGCGGCACATCGGAGGGCAAGCCCTTCAGAAATGCGCACAGATCGACCTCATCGGCGGGTTCATAAAAAACCTCCGCCGGGCCGCCCGTGCGAAACCAGCTATAGCGGGCCAAAGAAACATGGCTTTGCAACCTGCCCCTAACCTGCGGCAGGCGATCCATCAAATCCCCCTGCGGCGCGGTCATCATGGGCTGGTCCTCCGGCGATCAGCCAAAGCCGCCCGCAGGCTTTGGGGAAGCGCATGGGCCCAGCGGGTGATCGATCCGGCGCCTAAGCAGATCACCACATCCTCCCGATCTTCATCGCGATGGCCCGATAGCGCGGGCTGATCGGCGAAAAGATCGGCCAGCATCGGCGCCAAGGCCGCCTCATCGGCCACCGCCATCACCGAACGATGGCCATGCGCCTTCAATCCACGCACCAGATCTTCGGCATGGGCCCCCTCGATCGGGGTTTCTCCGGCTTCATAAACCGGGGTGACCAGCACATGATCCGCCTGATTGAAACAGGTGCAGAAATCATCGAACAGATTATGCAGCCGGGAATAGCGATGGGGCTGCACCACCGCCACGATCCGTCCGGCATAGGCCTGCCGGGCCGCGCCCAAGACAGCGGCGATTTCAACCGGATGATGGCCATAATCATCAACGATGGTGATGCCATCCACCGCATCGATCAGACTGAAGCGGCGCTTTACCCCGCGAAAATCTGACAGCGCCCGGCGCAGGCTGGCATCATCAAGCCCCATTTCAAGGCCCACCGCAATCGCCGCCAAAGCATTTTGCACATTATGATGCCCCGGCATCGGCAGGCGCAGATCCGGGATGCGGCGTGTCGTTTCATTGTGGCGATCAGCAATTTCCACGGCGAAATCCGCCCCGCCCGCGCTGAAATTCAGCTCGATAGCCCGCACATCCGCCTGTTTTGAAAAGCCATAGGTGATGATCCGCCGATCATTGATGGCCGCCATCAGGGATTGCACCTCGGGATGATCGATGCACAAGATCGCCGCACCATAAAAGGGGATATTCTCGGCAAAGGTGCGGAAAGCCGCCCGCTCGGTATCGAAATCACCATAGAAATCAAGATGTTCCGGATCGATATTGGTAACAACCGCCAAGGTGGCCGGAAGCTTCACAAAGGTGCCATCGGATTCATCGGCTTCCACCACCATCCAATCGCCTTCACCCAAACGGGCATTGGTGCCATAGGCATTGATGATCCCGCCATTGATCACCGTGGGATCAAAGCCGCCCGCATCCAGTACCGCCGCACAAAGCGATGTGGTGGTGGTTTTGCCATGGGTGCCCGCCACCGAAACGCACCATTTAAGGCGCATCAGTTCGGCCAGCATTTCCGCCCGCCGCACCACCGGGATCTGGCGTTCGCGGGCTTCGCGCAATTCAGGATTATCGGCCCGGATTGCCGATGACACCACAACCACACCGGCCTCGCCCAGATGATCGGCATCATGGCCGATGAAAATGGCAATACCAAAGGCGCGCAGGCGATCCACATTGGCATTGCTGGCAATATCGCTGCCCTGCACCTGATAGCCCAGATTATGCATCACCTCGGCAATGCCCGACATGCCGATCCCGCCAATGCCGATGAAATGGATGAGCCCGATATCAAAGGGAATGTTCTTATTCATGAGGCTCTCCCTTTTGAGCAGCAGTGGTTTCGATCAGATCGGCAAGCCGCAGGGCGGCATCCGGCACGCCCTGACTTTTGGCAGCGGCGGCGGCTTTGCGTAAGGAAGGGGGATCAAGGGCCAGCTTCTGGATCTGCCGGGCCAGCGCCTTGGCGCTCAATGCGGATTCCGGCATCAGCCACGCGCCCCCTGCCTCCACCAGATGATGGGCATTGGCGGTTTGATGATCATCGGTGGCCCCGGGCAAAGGCACCAATATCGCCGGTCGCCCGGCTGCCGTTAATTCCGCCAAAGTGGTGGCCCCGGCCCGGCTAATGACCAGATGGCACCAGAATAAACGCTCGGGCAGATCTTCGATGAAGCTGGCCAGTTCGGCGGCAATGCCTGCCTCCTGATAGCGGCCGCGCACCCGTTCGATATCTTCAGCCCGGCATTGCTGGGTCACCTGCAATCTGTTTTTTAAATGCGGCGGCAAAAGCGACAGGGCATCAGGCACCCTATCTGATAAAACCCGCGCGCCCTGGCTGCCCCCCACCACCAAAAGCCGCAGCATATGATCGGTATCAAGGGGCGGAAAAGGCTTTTGCGCCAAAGCCGCCACCTGATCGCGGACCGGATTGCCGGTCAGCACCGCCTTTTTGCGCCCTGCTGCCTTGAGCCTTTTCGTGGGTTCATAAGACAAGGCAACAACACAGGCAAAGCGCGCCATCAGCCGATTGACCCGCCCCATAATGGCATTTTGTTCATGGAGGCATAAAGCAATGCCAAGGCTGCGCGCCGCCAACAGGGCCGACAAAGCGGGATAGCCGCCAAAGCCGATCACCAGATCCGGGGCATGATGGCGCAAGGCCCGCCGCGCCGCCCCGATATTGGCGATAACCCGATAAAGTGCCCGCAGGCGGATCATAATCCCCCCGGTCATCCGCCCGCATTCCAGCAAAACCGGTTGCTGATTGCGGAAAATGCCGGGCACATCCACCCCCCGCGCATCGGAAAAAAGCACTGTTTCATGGCCGCGTCTGGCCAGTTCCAAAGCCAAGGCATAAGCGGGCATCATATGCCCCCCGGTGCCCCCGGCGGCAATCGCCACCTTCAAGGGCTCTTTTCTGCGCAATGATGAACGGGCCGGGCTCATGTCCAAACCCCCGGACCAAGGCTTGAGCGACGCTCGAACCGATTTTGCCGGGTGAGGGCCAGCACCATGCCCATCCCCCATGTGAGGGCCAGCATCGATGATCCGCCATAGGAAATGAACGGCAAGGTCATGCCTTTGGCGGGCAGCAGGGCAAGATTGACACCGATATTGATCATCGCCTGCAAGCCGAACAGGGCAATCAGCCCGCTCACCGCCAGAATGGTGAAGGGATCATCTTCTTCGGTGAGGCGCATCAGGCTGCGCAGCACGATGGCCGAGAACAGCCCCAGAATAATCAGGCAGGCAAAGGTGCCGAATTCTTCGCCCGCCACCGCGAAAATATAATCGGTATGGGCATCGGGCAGCACCTTTTTCACCGCCCCTTCCCCCGGCCCGCGACCAAAAAGCCCGCCCGCCCGAAAGGCATTGAGGGCCGTATCGATCTGATAGGTATCGCCGCTCGCGGGATTGAAAAACCGGTCGATGCGCGATGTCACATGGGGGATCAGCAGATAAGCCAGCGCGAGCCCGGCGCAACCGCCAAGGATCAAAAGCCCGATCCAAAAAAGCGGCAATCCCGCAAGCACAAGCTGCATCGACCAGATCAGCCCCAAAAGAACCGTTTGCCCCATATCGGGCTGCGCCACCAAAAGCCCGGCGCTGAGGATAAACAGCCCCAAAGCGATCCGCCGACCGGGAAAGCTTTGATCATTCATCGCCCCGGCACAAAGCCACGCCGACAGGATGATGAAGGATGGCTTTAAAAATTCCGATGGTTGCAAGCTGAAACTGCCAAGGCTGATCCAGCGCTTCGCCCCATTATATTCGGCCCCCATGATCAAAGTGAGCATCACCAGAATAAGGCTGATGAAAAACATGATGATCCCGGTGCGCCGGATCATCCGTGGCGATAATAACGACACCCCGATCATGATCGCGATCCCCGCCAGCAGGAAAACGAGCTGGCGCTTGGCAAAATAGAAAATCGGCAGATGAAGGCGTTCGGCAACCGGGGTCGATGCCCCGAAGCTTAAGATCAGCCCCGCCGATAACAGGCTCAAAAGGATCAATAAAAGCTTGCGATCCACGGTCCACCACCAGCGGGCCAGCAGGCTTTCATCGGCGCGCGAAAGGAGGGTCATGACCGCACCTCGTCAGGGCCGGTAACATGAGGCAAAAGCCGCCGCACGATGGCTCGAAAATCATCGCCCCGGGCTTCAAAATCGCGATAATGATCAAAGCTTGCACAAGCCGGCGACAGCAGCACGGTTTCGCCGGGGCGGGCATCATGAATGGCCGCTGCTACCGCCGCCGCCATCGTGCCGCACACCACATGATCAAGCTTGCCATCAAGGGCTTTGGCAAAATCCGGGGCGGCTTCCCCCAGCAGATAGGCTTTTTTGATCCTGCCGAAAAAGGGTTCCAAGGGCGCCAGATCGGTGGATTTCGCCCGCCCCCCGGCAATCCAGCGGATCTGATCAAAAGCAGCCAGAGCCGTGGCGGCGGCATCGATATTGGTGGCTTTGGAATCATTGATATAAACCACATCATCGGCCACGCCCACCCGCTCGCAGCGATGGGCAAGGCCGGGAAAGCTGGCAAAAGATGCCATGATCCCGGCAGCATCCAGCCCCAATTCCAGCCCCGCCACATAAGCCGCTGCCGCATTCTGCCAATTATGCCGCCCGCGCAAGGTGGGAAGATCGCCCAAGGAGCCGATGAGCCTTGCCCCTTCGGCTAAGGAGCGGGCATCGATCAGATCGCCCCCATCCGTCACATAAACCCCATCATCAAGGGGCTGGCGCACCGAGATCGGCACTGTTCTTTGGGGCAGGCGCCGGGCAAGCTCTGCGCTCCAGGGATCATCCACCGAAATCACCGCCAGATGCTGCGGCCCCTGCATCATAAACAACCGCGCTTTCGCCGCCACATAGCCCGCCATATCCCCATGGCGATCCAGATGATCGGGGCTGATATTCAAAAGGATCGCCACATCGGCATCAAGGCTGTGGGTGAGATCGATCTGGAAGGATGACATCTCGAAAACATAAACACCGCCCGCATCCAAAGCCTCTAAGCCCAGAACCGGGATGCCGATATTGCCCGCCAAGGCCACATCGCGGCCACAGGCGGCAAACATGTGCGACAAAAGCGCGGCGGTGGTGGATTTGCCATTCGTGCCGGTGACCGCGATCAGCCCATGGGGCGGCAGATCGCTTTGGGCTTTGGCAAAGATTTCGATATCGCCGATCACCGGCACATGGGCCGCACGGGCCTTTAAAACCAGCGGATGCGGGGCCGGATGGGTGAGCGGCACACCGGGGGCCAGCATCAGGGCATCGAGTTGGCTGAAATCCGCCTCATAAAGATTATTGAGGGGCACCGGCAGGCTTTTCATCCGAAGATCACCGGGATTGTGCGCCAGCGCATCATCATAGGCCAAAACCCGGGCTTTGGATGCGAAAAGCGCCGATAGCGCCGCAAGCCCGGTGCGGGCCAATCCAAAAACCCCGATGGTTTTACCTTCATATGTGCGCAATGGGATCATCGGCTCATCTCAGCTTCAAGGTGGCAAGCCCGATCAGGGCCAGAATGAGCGCAATGATCCAGAAGCGGATGACGATGGTCGGCTCCGACCAGCCTTTATGCTCGAAATGATGATGCAGGGGGGCCATGCGGAAAACCCGCCGACCGGTCAGCTTGAAGCTCGCCACCTGCACGATCACCGATATGGTTTCCAATACAAACAGCCCGCCAATGATCACGAGCACCAGTTCATGCTTGGTCACCAAAGCAACGGACCCCAAAGCCCCCCCCAAGGACAAACTGCCGGTATCGCCCATGAAAACCATCGCAGGCGGGGCATTGAACCATAAAAAGCCCAGACCCGCGCCGATCATCGCCCCGCAAAAAACAGCCAGTTCGCCCGAACCGCGAATATAGCTGATCTGCAGATAATCGGCATAAATGACATTCCCCACCAGATAAGCAATCAGCCCAAAGGCCGAAGCCGCAATGATCACCGGCATGATCGCCAAACCATCCAGACCATCGGTGAGATTGACCGCATTGCCCGCGCCCACAATGACCATGACCCCGAAAATGGGATAAAACCACCCCAGATTGATCATCACATCCTTCATGAAGGGCAGCATCAGCCCCGGCGAACCGATGCTGGCCACCCACAGGCTGACGGCAATCGCAATGGCGCTTTCAATGATGAATTTCAGCCGCCCCGATACCCCTTTCGGATTGGCCTTGGTGACTTTGAGAAAATCATCAAGAAAGCCGATCACCCCGAAACAAACGGTCACCGCCAGGCAGGCCCAAACATAAGGATTCGATAAATCCGCCCATAAAAGCGTGCTGAACACCAGACCGATCAGAATGAGCAGCCCCCCCATGGTGGGGGTGCCCGCTTTGGTGAGAATATGGCCCGCCGGGCCATCGCTGCGGATGGGCTGGCCTTTTTTCTGCTTCTTCTTCAGCCAACGGATGAAGCCCGGCCCGATGACCAGAGCAATCAGCATCGCTGTCAGCACCGCCGCCCCGGTTCTGAAGGTGAGATAGCGCACCAGATTGAACAGGGCAAAATCATCGGCCAATGGCAGCAACAGATTATAAAGCATGAATGTCGTTCCTTTTTCCGCCACCATAACCGGCCGGATCAAAGGCCATTGGCGCGATCCGGGGGCCTGCGCCGGGCCGACTCGCCTGCAATCTGCGATCCTCCATCTGCTGGTTGTGCACCTGCTGGGCCACCGCCAAAAGGCCGGAAACAAGGCGATCGAGGCCCGCCGCACGAGACCCCTTCACCAAAACCACATCGCCCTTGCCAATCAGCGGCAAAAGAAGATTGAGGGCCTGTTCGGGGCTATCGGCTCGCTGCACCGCCAGATCGGCCTTGCGGGCGGCATCCTGCATCAAAGGGCCAAGGGCGATCACGGCATCGAGGCGGGCCGCCTTCAGATCGGGGATCAGCGCCTGATGACTGGCGGCGGCGGTGCCCCCCAATTCGGCCATATCCGCCAGCACCGCGATCCGGCGCGCGCCTTTTTCCGCAGGCCGCCGGGCCAGCACCCCAAGGCTTGCCCCCAAAGAGACCGGATTGGCATTATAGGCATCATCGATGAGGCAAAAAGGACCATCGCCCAGATCCATGAAAAGCGCCCGCCCGCGCCCCCGCCCGGGGCGAAAATCCGCCAGCCCCAAAGCCGCCATCCCCAGATCGCCACCAAGCGCCCGCACGGCGGCCAGAACCATCAGGGCATTCAAAACCCAATGCCGGCCGGGCATGTTCAGCCGAAAACTCAGCCGCAGATCATCAAGATTGGCGGTGAGGCAACTCATCCTTTCATCTTCATGAAGGCGGTGCACATGCACATCGGCAGCGGGATCATCAAAGGAAACGGTCGTGATCGCGGCTTTGGCCGCTTTGGCTGCCTTGATCAAAAAAGCGGCATGGCTGTGATCAATGGCCAAAATCGCCTGCCCGCCCGGCTTCAGGCCCGCAAAAATAGCGGCTTTTTCAGCGGCAATGGCATCAAGGCTTTTGGCCCTGATCGTCTGGTCATCCGCACATTCAAAGCTGTGTTCATCGCCCGCCTCAAACCCGGCGGCATGGGCAAGCCCGATGGTGGTGATGATCGCCAGATCCGGGGCCACAAGGCGCGAGAGGGGGGCGATTTCACCGGGGGCATTCATCCCCAATTCAAAAACGGCAAAGGCGGTTTCCCGGGGCATCCGCGCCAATGACAAAGGCACACCCACCCGATTATTAAAGCTTTTGAAGCTGGCATGGGTCAGCCTGTCGCGGCCCAAAGCCTTGCTCAGCATATCTTTCACGCTGGTTTTGCCGGCACTGCCCGTCACCGCGCAGACCCGCCCCACCATGCGTTTGCGCGCTGCCCGGGCCAGACGATCAAGAGCGGCCAGGCCATCATCCACATAAACCAGCCGTGGATCATTGGGAGCCAGTTCGGCTACCGGTCGGCTGACCAAAGCCGCCACCGCCCCCGCCTCGAAAGCTGCCGCCACATGCTCATGGCCATCGGATCGCGTTCCACCCAAGGCGATGAACAGATCGCCGGGGATGATCTCGCGGCTATCGATCGCCACGCCATCCACAAACCAGCGCCCCGCCGCGCCGCCCTGATCATGGCCATGGCAGCGGCCCCCGGTGACCGTCAGAATTTCCTGCGCTGTCCATAAAGGCTGCCTGATCATGGGCCGGTCCTTTGTGATAGGGCTTTTTGCACCTGTTCCAGATCGGAAAAGGGCAGGATGTGATCGCCGATGATCTGGCCATTTTCATGACCCTTGCCCGCAATCACCAGAATATCGCCGGGCCTGAGCTTGGCGATGGCATCAAAAATTGCCCGGGCGCGATCAGCGATCTCGATAGCATCAGGGCAGCTTTCCACAATCGCCTTGCGGATCGCGGCTGGATCTTCGGTGCGGGGATTATCATCGGTGATGATCACCCGATCCGCATAGCGATGGGCCACCGCCCCCATGGCTGGCCGCTTGCCGCGATCCCGATCACCCCCCGCGCCAAACACCACGGATAAAGCCCCGCTGCAATGGGGGCGCAGGGCCGACAGAACCGTTTCAAGGCCGCCCGGCGTATGGGCATAATCAATGAAAACCCTGCCGCCGCCCGCTTTATCCCCAGCCCATTGCAGCCGCCCCAAAACCGGCTTCAGACCTTCCATAGCCTTGAAAACCAATGCCGGAGACGCCGAAAGCGCGCAAAGGATGGCCGCTGCCAGCAGGGCATTTTCGGCCTGAAACCCGCCAAAAAGCGGCAGATCGATCTGATGGTCCTGATCTCGATAGCGGATGGAAAGGCGCTGACCTTCGGCGGTGGGATCGATGGCCCGCACATGCAGATCGCAATCCGCACCCCGGCCCACTGTGATCACGGCCAGATCGCGGCCTTTGGCCAGATCGATCATCCGCTGGCCCGCCGGACTATCGGCCCAGATCACCGCCACGCCATCAGCCACCAGCACTTCGCTGAAAAGCCGGGCTTTCGCATGGAAATAGGCTTCCATATTATGGTGATAATCAAGATGATCCCGGCTGAGATTGGTAAAAGCCGCCACTTTGGGCTGCACGCCATCCAGCCGATATTGCGCCAGTCCATGGCTCGATGCCTCGCACGCCACATGGGTGATGCCATGGGCCGCCAGATCATAGAGCGTTTCATGCAGGCTCACGGGATCGGGGCTGGTCAGACCACCGGGGCGGTTCAGGCTCTCGCTTTCCACCCCCAAAGTGCCGATGCTGGCCCCGCGCAGATCAAGGGCGCACCAAAGCTGGCGACAGAAGCTGGCGACCGAGCTTTTGCCATTGGTGCCGGTGATGCACACGATATTTTGCGGCTGGGAGCCATAAAAAGCTGCCGCCATCTCGGCAAAGCAACGCTGGGGCCGGGATGAGAACAAAAAGCTTACAGCCGCCCCGGCTTGATGATCGCTTGCCTGATCCTCTGCGGGGGCCAAAATCGCCACCGCACCCCGGGCAATCGCTTCATCAATGAACTGGCGGCCATCGGTGCGGCTGCCGGGCAAAGCCGCAAAAAGATCGCCCGGGCGCACTTTGCGGCTATCGGCGGTGAGGCCGGTAATGACGTGTCCGGCATCGCCCCGCACCCCCAAAAGGGCGGCCAGCGGGCGGGAAATGGGATGCCCGCCGCTCATGGTTTTTTCCTTGAATCTTCGATGACGAACGCCGCCTGCTGGAAAGGACCATTGTCTTCTTCATGGGGCCTCACCCCCAAAAGCGGGGCGATCCGCAAAATCACATCCGCAACCGTGGGCGCTGCCGTCCACCCGCCACCGGCATAATTCCAGGTGGATTTGATGCCCTGCGGCTCATCGATCATCACGAAAACCAGATAGCGCGGATCATCCATGGGAAAAATCCCGGCAAAAGACGAGAGCAGCGCTTTCCGCGCATAGCCGCCGCCCACGGCTTTTTCCGCCGTGCCGGTTTTGCCGCCCACCCGATAGCCCGGCACATCGGCCTGCTGGGCCGTGCCTTTTTGCACCACCAGCCGCATCAGGGTGCGCAAGGTGGCGCTGGTTTTTTCTGAAATCACCGATCTGCCCTTTATCTTTTGATCGGCAGATTTAACCAACAAGGTGGCAGGATGAAGATCGCCGCCATTGACCATGGCCGACAGGCCACTGGCCAATTGCACCGGGCTCACCGCAATGCCATGGCCATAGGCGATGGTCATGGTGGCAATATCGCGCCAGCGATCCGGCACCAAAGGATGCCCCACTTCCGCCAATTCAAGGCTGGCCGGGCGCAAAAGCCCTAAACGGGATAAAAAATCCTGTTGGGCCTCGGTGCCCACCTCCAGCGCCATTTTGGCCGCCCCGATATTCGAGGAATGAACAAAAATCTCGGGAAGGCTCAGCACCCGGTTCTGGGGATGATCGTCGCGAATGGTGAACCGGCTGACCTTGATCGGCTCACTGGCATCATAATGGCTGGCAATCGTCGCCGTGCCCGCCTCCAAAGCCATGGCAAGGGTAAAGGCCTTGAAGGTGGAACCAAGTTCATACACCCCCTGGCTCGCCCGATTGAAAAAAGCTTCCTTGGGCGATGCCGCCGGTTCATTGGGATCGAAATCCGGGACCGAGGCCATGGCCAGCAATTCCCCCGTGCGCACATCCATCACCAATCCGGCGCCACCAATGGCCGAAAAACGATCAACGCTGCGCTGAACCTCATCCATCAGGGCATGCTGTACCCGCACATCCACCGACAGGACCAAAGGCTCATCCACCTTATCCATATCCGATAAGCGGGCATCGAAAAAATGCTCGATCCCGGCCAGCCCCCGGCCATCGGGATCGGTAAAGCCCAGCACATGGGCGGCCAGCCGACCTTGGGGATAAATCCGTTCTTCTTCCTCTTGAAAAGCAAGGCCGGGCAAGCCCAAAGCATTCACCTGCCACATCTGTTTAGGGGTGAGCTTGCGCTTCAGCCACACAAAGCGGCCATTGCCCTGCAGCTTTAAAAGAAGCTGCGCTTCCACCAGATCGGGAAACAGGCGCGACAGCTTCGCCGCCACCTCCTCTGGTTCCAAAATGCGCATGGGATCGGCATAAAGCGATGCGGTCTTGAGATTGGTGGCCAAAACCACCCCATGGCGATCCACAATATCCGCCCGCAAGGCCGTTGGGGTCAAAAAACTTTGGGCGGCGTAGCGGGTTTCGGAAACGGCCTGAAACAAGCCCAGATCAACGATCCGCAGGGCCATCACCGAAAAAACCACGCCAAACATCACAGCCACCACCACAAGACGCTGCCGCGCCTTTTCGATGGCTGTTGCCCGCGCGCCATCCAAACTGACGCGCAAAGACATCATCTTTGCCCCCCGATTTGATCGAGGGATCTTTGGATTCGCGCGGCAAAATCAACCGGATCACGTTTCGTCTCCACCTCGGCGGGCGATGGGGCCCGGACCTTGAAAGCCGCCCTGTTGACGGCGGCCTGCAGATCGGCCGCCATCAGCCGATGATCGGCGGCGGCATAGCGATCCGGCGTTTCAACTTGTGGCGCTTCCGGTTGGGGCAAAGCGGGGGCCACAGGTTTATGCCGGGGCGAAGGCACATGGAAAACATCATCACCCACCCTTTTATCAGGCGTGACTTGGGCCAAAAGCCGCCCTTCCATGCGATAAGGCAGGGACGTGAGGGAAGCGAGCACCTGATCAGGGGTGACCGGGCGCAGGCTCAAGGTCCGTACCGACACATCCTGAAGCGCCTGCGGGCTGGCGAGATAGGCCCATTCTGCTTCCAGCACCCGCACGGCTTCGGAATCGTCCAGAATCTGCTGCTCCAAAGCCGCCAGATGCGCGCGACGGTTTTCCACGCTGTGCTTCACCTTATAAAGGCCACCCGCCGCAAGAATCACGAATGAAAGGGCCAGAATGATCAGAAATTGTCTCATGCGGCATCCTTCCAAGCGGGCGCATCGGTGCGAACAGCCACCCGCAAACGCGCCGAACGCGCCCGGGGATTGCTCGAGATTTCCTGCGCTGTGGGTTTGATCGCCCCCTTTTTGGGCAGATAAAAACTGGGGGCCGGATGATCATCGGGTACAGCCGGGCGATGCCGAGATCCGGCAGGCAGGCGCCCTGCGCGCTCGGCCAGAAAGGCTTTGACGATCCGATCTTCAAGGGAATGAAAGGCAACGATGGCAAGCCGCCCCTCCGGCGCCAAAAGCCGCTCGGCAGCACACAGCACGCGGGAAAGCTCGCCCAGCTCATCATTGACGGCAATGCGCAAAGCCTGAAAACTGCGGGTGGCGGGGTGGATTTTCTTTTTGCCATGGGGGCCATGGCCCACGGTAGCCGCAATGATCTCGGCAAGCTGCAAAGTGGTGGTGATCGGCGTTTCGGCTCGTGCCGCCACAAGGGCGCGGGCGATTTTCCGGGCGCGGGGGTCTTCGCCCAGATGATAGATGATGTCGGCAAGCTCTTCCTCGCTTTTGCCATTCACCAGATCCGCCGCCGATGGCCCCTCACCCCCCATACGCATATCCAAAGGCCCATCAAGCTGAAAGGAAAAGCCCCGGGCGGCGGTTTCAAGCTGATAGGATGAAACCCCGATATCGAGGGTGATGCCCGCCAGCTTGTGCACATCAAGATCGCGCAACAGGGCTTCCATCTCGGAAAAGCGACCCTCCAGAAGACGGAACCGCCCTTCATAGGCGCGCAGCATCTCGGCCCCACGGGCAATCGCCTCGGGATCACGATCAATGGCATACACCGTGATCTGGGGTGATCGATCGAGCAAAGCCCGGCTATAGCCCCCGGCACCAAATGTTCCATCAACGAAACGGGCATGGGCGGGCAAGGGCTGATGTGTGGGGACCAGGGCATCGATCACGGCATCGCACATCACCGGCACATGGCCATGATGGGGCTTGGCACGGCCCGGAATTTTGCGGGCAGCTTTGCTCATGACCCGTCTCCGCCGGTGCTGGGGGCACGGGGGCGCATGGCCCCAAGGCGCATGGCGGCGGCCCGGGCCTTTTCGCGCTGGGCATCGCGATAGGCTTCCCAGGCCGCAGGCTCCCAGATCAGGATCTTTTCGCCCACCCCCACAAACACCGCCATATCGGTGATCGAGGCAAACTGCATCAGGGATTGCGGCAGCAAAATCCGCCCGCCGCCATCAAAAGGCAGATCGAAAGCGGCCCCCAGAATCGTTGCGGCCAGGGCTTCTTTTTCATCTTCAAAAGCGCCGAAATCTTCGGCCAGCCTTTGGGACAATTCATCCATATATTCGCGGGAGCTGGCTTCCAGACAGGGCAGCTTGAAGCTTTCATAAACGACGATGCCGCTGAATTCACTGCGTTCCAGCAAGGCACGATAGCGCGCAGGAACGGAAACCCGCCCCTTGGCATCCACCTTATTGCTGTAATTGGCTGTGAAGCGCATGCCCCGCTGCCATCCCTGTTTGTGCATCTCGAAAGCTGAGCCCAAAGATGCGTGATTGCTGTTGCCCCTGATTTTTTTGGGTTTATATGGGATACCATGCCACAATATGGTTCGCAATGGGATGAAGCCCTTTTTGCAGTGCTTTTGAGGGCTTTGGGCCGGTCTTTCACAGCAATGTCTTAAGAGTGCAGACAAATCAGGCTAAATTGAAAGAAATGAAACCATGGCAAAGACTTGCCCGAAACCATCGGGATCAAAGCCTTTTTTGGTATTCGTTCTTTCTATGTTCTATATCACATCCTGATTATGCGCTTTATCGAAACATCTTGTGATATTTTGGAAAAAGTGCCGCCAAAGCGCGGCTGGCCACCGAGTCGGCAGCCCTGATGAAGATGACACGATCCGACATCTTCAGATGCATTCATCAATATTTGGGAATAATGCGCCAGATGGCCTGTAAGCCGGGTTCTGTGCCCCTGTTTGATCGCAACCAAACAGGGCGACGACCATTCCTCTAGGGCTGCCGTTGCCGACAGCCTCAAGCGATCAACCCGGACGACGGCCCAAAGACAAGGCCATATGCCGTCCCTATTCGATCTTGCTCCCGGTGGGGTTTACCATGCCCGCCCTGTTACCAGCGCGGCGGTGCGCTCTTACCGCACCCTTTCACCCTTACCCGGCACCATGGTCCTGCAAGGCAGGGGGCCGGGCGGTTTGCTTTCTGTGGCACTGTCCCTGAAGTCACCTTCGCCGGGCGTTACCCGGCACCGTGTCTTTGTGGAGCCCGGACTTTCCTCGAAATCCGCTAAGCGGATCGCGCGGCCGTCCGGCCATCTGGCGCGCCTCTCAGATGAGCCATAAAGCCAAAGAGATCAAGATCAATCGCCCGTCCATGTCCCGAAAATCATCGGATCGCCTGTCCAGGGATCGCCATGCTCTCAAAGCGGCCTTGCGCCAGCAGAGCAGATGAGGCAAATTCCCCCCTGTTTTGATCTTTTAGGGAATTGGCGATATGACGCAGGCGCATAAAAATATGTCGGGTAAAGCGATCCGGCTTTTGGGCATTGCCGTCCTATCTGTGATGCTGGCCGGGTGCAGCTGGTTTTCCAGCAAGGAAGTGGACCCGATCTTTTCCAATATGCCCATGGGGCCAGACAGCCAAAGCATCAAAAAGCAATTTCCCGATGGCCTGCCCGGTGATCGCGACAACAGCCGCCATATGCGCACCAGCGATGCCCAGCCCGCGCTTCATCCCATCCCTGAAGCCGCCCCGCAATAAGGCCCCCGATCGGCCTTCATGATCGGCCTTTATCCCGGCGATAACAATCCAGAAAAATCCGCACCGCCCGGGCCACATGATCATCGATGGCCCTGGCCGAAAGGGGTGGTTCGATCCCCAAAGTGCGCCGCAGATGCAGGTCGCCGCGCATCAGGGTTCCAAAAAGCCGGGTCGCCTCGGCCCTGTCCTCGCACGTAAAAGCCCCCTGCGCCGCCGCATGGGCCAGCACTTTTTCAATGCCCGCCGCCAGCCGCCCGGGGCCTTCTTCAAAAAACATCTCCACAAGCTTTGGATGGCTTTCGCAATTCACTGCCAAAAGCCGGAACAAAGCCACTGCATCTTCAGACACCACCAAGGTCACATAACGCCGCCCAATCTCGCACAGCCGATCTTCCAAAGATCGCGGGGCCGCCCCCGCCACCGGATCATCAGGAAAAAATTCCGAAACCCGTTGCTTGATCACCGCCCGAAAAAGCCCTTCCTTATTGGTAAAATGGCTATAGACCGTTTGTTTTGAAACGCCCGCCCGCTGGGCAATCTGATCCATCGCCGCCCGATCAAACCCCATTTCCAAAAACAAATCCCCGGCGGCATCCAATATGGCCTGATGCTTATCCGTGCTGCGCGGCCGCCCGCGCACCGCCAAACAACGGCCTTTCGCTTTTTCCGGCTGCTGTTTCATCCAGACAAAACCCTCAAAATTTATTTATTGGACTATAAAGTCCAGTTTTGTTATAAAGCGAGACTGTTGGAAGAGCAAGACCCTGGAAGAGTGCAATCCTCAAATGATGGATCGTCTCGTTTCTGATCACAGGCTCTTTCCGAGCACGATGGATAGGCTGACCCTGTGGCTGATAGGCCCCTCTTTTGGATAGCGACGGCATGACCGATTCTTCTTCACCATTTTGGCACAGATTTTCCCCTTCTATATGGAAAAGGCTGGCGATGGCCGCCGGGCTTTTGGCGCTGATCGGGCTTGCTTTTCTCATCATTCTCGATGGCATGGGCAAGGGGCTATCGCCCTTGGCCGGCTCTGGTGATCAAGGGGCGGAAGAACGGGCCATGCCGGTTTCCGTTCTGGTGGTTGAGATGAAAGCGCATTATGAAATCGCCCGGGGCTTTACCGGGCGGGTGGTTTCGCGCCGGGCAGTGGATCTGGCCTTTGATAATGGCGGCATCATCAATCAGATCACCGTGGATAATGGGGCGCGCATCGAAAAAGGGCAGGCGCTGGCTTTTCTCGATACGGATCGGCTGATGGCCCGCAAATCGGAATTGGCAGCGAGCCTCGCCGAAGCCGAAGCCAATCTTTTGCTCAGCCGCAAAACCGTGGAGCGCATCCGCGCGCTGTTCAAACAAGGCCATGTGACCGAACAAAGGCTGGATGATGCCATCGCCGATACGGATATGGCTCTGGCCCGGAAAACCAGCGCCGCCGCCGCGCTCAATTCCATCGAGGTCGATCTGCAAAAAGCGGTGTTGTTTGCCCCGTTCGATGGGATCATTTCCCGCCGTCTGCGCGATGAGGGCAGCATCATCGCGGCGGGCACGCCGGTTCTCAATCTGATCGAGGGGGGCAGCCTTGAAGCCGAAGTGGGGATGCCCCTCGATTTTTCCCATCGCTTGCAACCGGGCGATCATGTGCCCTTGAAAACGCAGGATGGCCATCTGGTTTTTTCCAGAGTGAAAAGCGTGGTGCCTTTGGTGCGGGGGTCCACCCGCACGGCCCTTGTCACCCTTGATATCAGCGGCGATGTTGCCAATCTGATCGCCGATGGATCGCTGGTGACCGCCGAAATAGAAGAGCCGGTGGAAACCCCGGGCTTTTGGGTTCCCCTGCGGGCGCTGACCGCCGATGTGCGCGGCCTGTGGCGGGTTTATAAGGTGATCGAGACCGATGCGGGCGATGAACGGATCGTTTTTGAAAATGTCCAGATTCTGCATAGCACCGATGATCGCGCCTTTGTTTCGGGCACGGTATCGGATGGGGATCGGCTGATTGATGGCGGGGTTGCCCGCATTGCCCCCGGCAAGCGGGTGGAGGTGGTGAAAACCAGCCATTTCGATGGCGGAAAAGCCGATCCATCAAAAGCCCAATCCCCCCAAACCAAACAAAAAGGCTAGGATGATGGGCAGTCTTTATCGCTATCCGCGCCTGATCATTCTTTTGCTGCTTTTGATCATGGTGGCAGGCAGTGCCGCCATCACCACCATGCCGCGCCTGGAAGATCCCCATATGGAAAATCGGGTGGCTTTCGTGATCACCCGTTTCCCCGGCGCCAGTGCCGCCCGGGTTGAGGCGCTGGTGACCGAAAAAATCGAACGCAAGCTGCGCGAAGTGGCCGAGGTTGATGATATTTCATCAAGTTCGCGGGTGGGATTGTCGTTCATCACCATCGAAATGAAAGACGAAGTGGATGATGTGGATCGCGTGTCCGCCCTTTTGCGCGACAAGCTCGGCGAACTGACCGATCTGCCCGAGGGGGCTGGCGATCCCGTTTATGATGATGATCGGCTTTATTCCTTTACCGCCATCATCGGCCTTGTCTGGCACGGGGAAAGCGCCCCCAATTATGCCATTCTGGGCCGCCATGCGCGCGAGCTTGATACCCGCCTGAGCAATATTCCCGGCACCGATTTTGTGCGCACCTTCGGGCTGCCCAGCGAAGAAATCGCGGTGACCATCGATGATGATATGCTGGCGGCCATGGGCATGTCGGCATTGGATGTGGCCAATCGCGTCTTTGCTGCCGATAGCAAAAACAGCGCCGGCACATTATCGGGCGAAGATAATCGCTATGTGATTTCGGTGGATGGGGCCTTTGACAGCTTAGAGCGCATCCGCACCATTCCCATTTCCACCAATGCCGATACCGGCATCGCCACTTTGGGCGATGTGGCAAAGATCGAGCGCACGCACCGCGATCCTCCCGATAGCCTTGCCTATCTTTCCGGCGATTATGGGGTGGTGGTGGCCGCCCGGATGCTGGAAGACAATCGTATCGATGGCTGGATGGAAAAAGTGCAATCGATGCTCGATAGCTATCAGGCCACCCTGCCGGAAAATATCACCGCCGATATTATTTTCGATCAGGCGCAATATACCCATCAAAGGCTATCGGATCTGATGCAAAATCTGATCTACAGCGCCTTTATCGTGATCATCGTGCTTTTGATCACTTTGGGCTGGAAAGCGTCATTCATTGCCGGATCGATTCTGCCGCTCGCCGCCCTTGCATCATTGGCGGTGCTCAATCTGCTGGGTTTTCAGATCGAACAGATGGTGGTCACCGGGATGATCGTCGCCCTTGGCATCATGGTTGATAATGCCATCGTCGTCACCGATGAGGTGCAGGGCCGCCTTTTGCGGGGCGAGCGGCGATCCCAGGCCGTGGCCCGTACCATCCGCAAATTATGGCTGCCTTTGATGGGCTCCACCATCACCACGGTGATCGCCTTCATGCCGATCATCCTGATGCCCGGCAATGCCGGTGAATTTGTGGGCGGCATTTCGGCCAGTGTCATCGCCGCCCTGATCACCAGCTATATCATCAGCTTCACCATCATCGCTGCGATGGCCGGGCGCGTGCTCACCCGATCCGATCCGGTGCAGGATGCCACCCAAGGCAAGCATCACAGCCGCACATGGTGGCGCGATGGGGTGGATGCAAAGCCCATTCGGCTGGCATTTCGCCGCTCGCTGCACTGGTCGATGAACCATCCCCGCGCCTCATTGCTTGTGGCCAGCGCCCTGCCCCTCACCGGCCTGCTGCTGGCCAGCACCCTCGATGAACAATTTTTCCCGCCGGCTGATCGCGATCAATTTCATATTGAAATGACCCTGCCGGCCCAAGCCAGCATCGAAGAAACTCGCCAGTTGGTCGAAGATGTCCATGCCCGGCTGGCCGAAGATCCCGATCTTTTGTCGGCGCATTGGTATATCGGCCAAAGCGCTGCCAAATTTTATTATAATCTGCTGACCAATCGTGATGGCGCGGCCAATTATGCCCAGGCCATGATCACGGCCAAAAGCCCCGCAGCGGCGGATCGCATGATCGATCGCTATCAGGATCGCCTTGATCGCGCCTATCCCCATGTGCAAACGCTGGTGCGCAAGCTGGAACAGGGCCCGCCCTATAATGCCCCGGTGGAAATCCGCATCCATGGGCCGGATATCGAAACCCTGCGTGAATTGGGCGAACAGGTGCGCGGGGTGATGGCATCGGTTCCCAACATCATCCACAGCAGCACCAGCCTTGAAGTGGGGCGGCCGGAAATCACCATCGTTCCCAATGAGCGCGCCGCAGCCACCCTTGGCATCGATCTTCGGATGATTGCCGATCAGATCCGGGCGGCGGTGGATGGGGTATCGGGCGGCTCGATCATCGAAGAAACCGAAGATGTGCCGGTGCGGATCAGAACCAGCAATGAAGGCCGCACCAGCCTTGAAGGGCTGCGGGCTTTGGATCTGGTCCCCGGCATCAGCAATCGCGAAGCCGATGGCAGCTTTTCCAGCGTGCCGCTCACCGCTTTGGCCCGGCTCGAAATCAAGCCCTCGGTGGGATCGATCCCCCGACGCAATGGCGAGCGGATCAACACGGTGCAGGGCTTTATTCCCCCCGATATTCTGCCCGAAACGGCCTTTGCCGAGATAAACAGACGCCTTGACGCCGCCAATTTCTCGGTCCCGCCGGGCTATAGCATCGATTATGGCGGGGAAAGCGAAGAGCGCAATGAAGCCGTGGGCAAATTGATGGCACAAGCAGGCGTGCTGGGGGTGCTGGGGGTGATTGCCATCGTCCTCACCTTCAATAGCTTTCGCCTGGCTGCCATCACCTTTGCATCGGCCATTCAGGCGGCAGGGCTTGGGCTTTTGTCGCTATGGGTTTTTGGCTATCCTTTGGGCTTTGTGGTGATCGTGGGCCTGATGGGGCTGATCGGGCTGGCCATCAATGCCTCTATCGTTATTTTATCGGAGCTGAAAAATGATCCCGCCGCGATGGATGGCGATGATGAGGCGATCATCCATGCGGTGATGTCCACCGGGCGGCATATCATTTCCACCACCCTCACCACCGTGGGCGGGTTCATGCCCCTGATCCTGTCGCCCAGCAGCTTTTGGCCCCCCTTTGCCGTGGCCATTGCGGGCGGTGCGCTTTTCACCATGATCGTCTCATTTTATTTTGCGCCCGCCGCCTTCAAGCTGATGCTGGGGCGGAAAAGCCAGAGCAGCCAGGATGAACTGGCCAGTGCTTCGCCTGATCTGCTCAGCCGTGCCGGGGAATGATCACAGCCCATCGATGGCGGCGCTCAAGCGGGCGCCTTTATCGGTGGCAATCCGCTCCAATGTGCGCACACGTTCTTCCAATTGATCGATGCGCTGCAATTGATCGGCCACCCCCAGCTCTTTCAGTCGGCTTTCCAGATCCTGCATCCTGTTTTTGGTCTTGTTGCGATTTTTCAGCACCTCACCAATAGTGGCAATCAGCACGATCAGAACAACCATCTCAAACACGCCCATGGCGTTTCTCCTTTTTAATCAGCGCCCGCTGATAACGTATTTTTACAAAATTTCGCTGCCCAAATAAACGAAATCACTGAAACTGATATCGGTTTGGCTATCGACCGAAAAAAACATCAATGCCTTTAAAGAAACACCGATCTCGATGGATTGGGGCAGAATATCGCCGCTTTTTGCATGACGGTTGAAGGTGAACAGAGTTTCAAAGGCCTTGATTTTCGCGACCATCGGCTTTGAAAAAGGGGCCGGGGCAAAAATCCGCATGGATGAGACAAAAGGTGCATCGCTCGAAAGATCAACAACCAGATCGCTTTTCAAATGCTCGGCAAATGCGGCGCTCTCCGCATCGAGCCATTGATCCAACTGTCCCTCTATGCGGTAATGCGCTTCTCGATCATTGATCGAGACGAGGGTCGCATCCTGCCAATCCAGCTTTGCAATCATCTCGCCATATAAAGCAAAGCTATCCGAACTCTTGCCAGACCCCAGATCAGGCTGCTTATAATCCGCCAGATCCTCGGCTGAGGGCGCCGCCCCATCCACCGCCAGCAATTCCCAATGGGCTCCATCGGGCTGGCGCGGATCAAAGCGGGTGCGCCGGTCGGTCTTTTTGTCTTTAGCCACCATCACCAGATGATGCTGATAGCTGTACTGGCTGCGCTCAGGCTTGTTATCCGCCGCATGGGCAATGGCCTGCGCCAAAGGACCATCAGCCTCAGCCGGGCGCTGAGGGGGCGCTGAATCCCCGGTTTGGGCCAAGGCAGTTTGGACAAAGGCGGATGGCTCCATCGAGAAAAGCGCAAGAGTGCACAGCAGAGCCATGGCCATTGATTTGATGATGATCACTTTAATCTCCCCACAAAGATGAAGCGGCGAGATGCGCCGCCCCCTCAGTATATTGAGAACTATAATATATTGGCATGATATAAAAACAAGGCTTTTACGGAACATTTTCACCCCCCTTAGAGCCATTGCCCCTGCCGTTCCCGCCTCCCTGCCAAAAAAGCCGCGAAAGACACAGAAAAGCATGGCCGCCCTTGATCGGCCCCGTTACTGTGCGGCCATGCGATGGGATCGGATCATAAAAGCGGTACACCGAGAGGTGGAACCCATTCTGGGCAAGGGCAAGGTGGCGAGCTATATCCCTGCTTTGGCCACTGTTGATCCCAAATATTTTGCTTTGGTGCTCACCACGCTGGATGGCAAAAGCTATGCCACGGGCCAGGCCGATATCCCCTTTTCAAGCCAATCCATCTCGAAAGTTTTCATGCTGACCCTCGCCCTGGAAGCCTGGGGCGGGCGACTGTGGAAACGGGTGGGCCGGGAACCTTCGGGATCATCGTTCAATTCCATTGCCCAGTTGGAATATGAACAGGGCGTGCCGCGCAATCCCTTTATCAATGCCGGGGCGCTGGCGGTGACCGATGCCGTGATTTCCAAGGCGGGCGAACGTGGTGCCCTTGATGATCTGCTGACTTTGGTGCGACGGGCCAGCCAATCGGATCGGGTGCGCATCAATCCCGATGTGGCGCAAAGCGAACGCCAATGGGGGCATCGCAATACCAGCCTTGCGCATTTCATGAAAAGCTTCGGGGTGATTGAAAATGATGTGGATCAGGTGCTCAACACCTATTTCTGCCAATGCGCACTAGAGACAACGGCCACCGAATTATCCCGCGCCGGACTGTATCTGGCCAATGCCGGAAAACTGCCCCACAGCGATGAAAAAATCACCCGGGCCGAACGGGCCACCCGGATCAATGCCCTGATGATGACCTGCGGCCATTATGACATGTCGGGCGATTTCGCCTTTCGGGTCGGGCTGCCGGGAAAATCGGGCGTGGGTGGCGGCATTTTGTGCATCATCCCCGGTGTGGGCAGCTTATGCGCCTGGTCGCCGCCCCTTAATGCGGCAGGCAATTCTTTGGCCGGAACGCGGGCGCTGGAGCTGTTTGCTCGCCGCGCCGATATCAATGTATTCAAGCGCCGGATGAGCTTTGCCCCCTCAAATGGCGGGATAAACCCTGCCAATTAAGGGCGATCCAAAGGGCCGCCACCAGATTGCCGAGAATACAAAGAGCGGCGATCCACAAAAACGCCCGGCTCTTGCGCGGCTCGAAAAGCCAGATCACTCCGCCAAAAACGATGAACCCCACGATCACATCGGCGAATAAGGTGGCCCCCCACCATGTAGCGAGAAAGCCGCCCGTATGGGCAAAAAATGGATCAGCCCACAGAGCCGCCAGAACGATCAGGCTCATGGCCAGCGCCAAACATCCATAAAAAATCCGCATGCATCCTCTGCCTTTATTGAACCCTGCCTATCCCATACGCATCGCACTGGCTTTTTGATCATCCATCCTGCTGAAGGATGTGGGGACGCCTTCATGAAAGGGGACGAGGCCCGCAAAATGTGCTATGATCCCGACCCTTATGCTGTAGCCTTTTGTTCTTTTGTGGAGGCTTCGATGACCAAGCTGCTCCCGTTTTCACCCCCTCTTCGCCAAAAAGGACTGATCGTCACCTTCCTCGCCCTGATGCTGCTCCAGACCATGCCCCATGCTCTGGCGCAAAGTACGGGCACGCGGATCGAGAAGGCCCCCGACCGGCCCCTTAACATTATCCGTTTCGATGAGCCTGCGGAAATCGCTGAAATCCGTTCCTTACTGGAACAAGGGGCGCATGGCGATGCCATTGATCTCGCCCTCACCCTTTTAGAGCGCGATAAAACCCCGGCCATCCAATATTCCGCATGGAATGCCCTTTGTGCCGCACGCAGCAAGGATAATCAGTGGGATGGCGCTTTAGAAGCCTGCGAAAAAGCCATCGCCATCCGCCCCCGCCATTGGATGGCCCGCAATTCCCGCGCCAATGTCTATCTGATGCAGGGGCGCTATGATCTGGCCCTTGATGATTTCCAGATCGCTTTGGCCAATCTGGCCCCCGGCAGCATGGAAGCTCAGGTTGTGGAACATAATATCGCCATCACCGAAAGCCGTCGTCGGGCGGGTGGGGAAGGCTGAGTTCCGCTGCCACCCGCTCGATCTCAGCCCCCAAGGGCCGATCCTGCGATAAAGGCGGGCAGATATCCAAAATCCGTTCGCCAAATGCCCCGGTGGCGCCGGCAAAGCCATCCTCGCCCCGCGCCCGATACAGGGCCATGGCATGGCTGGCGGTGATCGCCTCGATCGCCAGTAGCCGCCATAAAATATCCAGCAGACGCGCGGCTTTTCGGGCCGCGATGGTGCCCATGGTCACCACATCCTGATTATCGGCATTGGTGGCGATGGATTGGATCGACATTGGGGTTGCCAGCCCCCGCATTTCTGCAACCAGCGCCGTGGCGGTGACCTGCGCCCCCATCAGCCCGCTCGACATTCCCACCGTGCCGGCGCTCAAAAAGGCGGGCAGCCCGCCATTGCGCACAGGATCGGTGAGCCGATTGATCAACCTTTCCCCATGCACTGCCAGCTTGATCAGCACCAGCATCAGGCAATCGCTGACATAGGCCACATGCTGGCCATAAAAATTGCCGCCATGAACGGCATGGCCCGCCGCCACATCGATCAGAGGATTATCGCTGACTGCCGCCAATTCCCGTGTCACCACATCATGATGAAACTGCAACAGATCGAAAGCCGCACCCAATTCCTGAGGTAAACAGCGCAGGCTATAAGCATCCTGCGGGCAGGTTTGGGCCGCCAGAACCCCATCGCCTGAGGCTTCGATCCCGGCTTTTAACACCGGATTGGGCCATTCCGGGGCCATCACCCTTTGGCTATCGTGCAAAATATGGCGCAAGCGGGTGGCCGCCTTGGCCTGACCGGGATGGGGCCGCGCCCTTGACAAGGCATCATCATAAGCCTCCATCCGGGCTTTGCTCACATCTGCGATCAAGGCCGCAATGAGAAGCGCCTGATCGAAAGCCCGGGCCGCACCGCCATCATTCAGGGCGGCAATCCCGGTCATCGCCGAGGTGCCATTGACCAAAGCCAACCCATCCTTGCGCCCGGGATCAAGAGGGACCAACCCGGCCTTCGCCAGCGCCTCGCCCGCCGGCCTTTTCCGGCCATCCGCCAGAACCTCCCCCTCTCCCATCAAACACAGGGCCATATGGGCCAGTGGGGTGAGATCGCCGCTCGCCCCCACCGTGCCCATTTCGGGAATGCAGGGGATGATCCCATGATCAAGGCACCCCAGCATCAGATCGATCACCGATCCGCTGACCCCCGATCCCCCTTGGGAAAGGCTGGCGATCCGCGCCGCCATGATGGCGCGCACCTGCACGGGCGGCAGCGGCTGGCCCACCCCGCTTGCCAGATGATAAATCAACTGCCGTTGCAGCAATGCGGTTTGATCCGGGGCGATATAATGCTGGGCCAGGGGGCCAAAGCCGGTGGTCACCCCATAAACCCGCCGCCTTTGGGCGATCAGATCATCCAACAGGTCTGAGGCCTGCTTTATCCGCAATCGTGCCGCATCCGAAACGATAGCCTTTGCACCTAGGGCAATAGCCTCGATATCGGCTGGATTTGGGGCGCCCCCCAGATCGATCGCGCGCGACACCATCAAATCACCCAATCCATTATTTTTCCCATCCCGGTGCGGGGCAAGGCCGGTCCCATTTTAAAGGATCGCGGGCATTGCGCCGGGGCAAGCTTTTGGGCACACCAATGCATCAGATCTTCGCCCAGATTTTCAGCGGATCGCGGATCAGGATCATCGACCGGCACCACAAAGGCTTTGAGCCGATCCCCTTCATCGGGCCGCATCAGACGCACGGCGGCTTTTGAAACCCTGGGATGGGTTTCGATAAACCTGGCGATTTCAACAGGATAAACATTGATCCCCAGCACCTGAATGGCTTCATCCCGGCGGCCATTGGGGCGGAAACGGCCATCCTCATCCCAGATGAGATGATCCTGCACATCCGCCACCCGGCCATCGGCGCGGCGGATATCGTCCTCGCCAGCGGATCGCTGCCATCCGGCCATCAGGCGAAAAGAGGGTTCATCCATCCGCCGCAGGCCAAGGCCCGCCGTTTCGGTGGAGCCATAGATTTCATAGCCCCTCAGGCCGCTGGCCATGATCTGCGCGGCCACATCCCGATCAAGCGGGGCGGTTGAACTGATCGCCACAGCCTGCGGCATGGCCCCCAATCGCGGGGCCGCGAGCCGCCAAAAGCCGGGATGGGCGATGATCCAATCCCCGGCCTGCACCTGCCGCGCCAAAGCCGCAGGGGTTTGGCGACGCAGATCAAGACGATGCAGCGCATCCCCATCATGATCGGAGGAAGGGGCAGCGGGAAACGCCCGCGCCGCGCCCAAAATCGTGAAAATAAAGCCATAGATATGGTGCGATGGTACCAGCGCCAAAATGCGCCGGGGTGCACCCATCCCTTGGATCAGGCCATCGATTTCAACCCGCAAATCATCGAGGCGATGGCGCACCGGCTTGGGCGTGCCCGTGCTGCCCGAGCTGAAGAAAACCATGCTATCATCAGCCGTGCCCGCCAGTTTTTCCCGGCCATGGATGATCAGATCGATCCAATCCCCAAAGCGCCGCCGGGCCAGCAGATAATCATCGATCCCCAAAAGATCGAGGCCAAAGCGCTGAGAAACCGCCCCGGCGATGCTCAATAATTCCATAGAATCAAGGGCCAAAGCCCGGGGGCCATCTGCCGCCCGATCATCAAGGGGCAAAGCATCCAGCGCTGCCCCCTGACCCTTGGCTAAACAATCGTGAAATAAATCCGCAAGGCCCCGATGGCCGGGCCTGAGATGCGCCAATTCATCGATCAATATATCACATAAAAGCTGGCGGATCAGGGGCCTGCGCCACCAGACCAAAGCAGGCGGCGCAGTGCCTTGGGATAAAAGCACGGGTTTTGTGCGGCTGTGTTGTCTCACAGGCGCTTGACAAAAACCCAATAGCTATCGCCCATCAGGGCTTTTTTCATATGCACTTTCACCTTGGTTGGCTGCATCTGATAATCGAAAATATATTCAAACATCACATTGAGATCACCCGCCGCAACACCCTTTTTGAATTTGCCTTCAAATTCGGGGGTGGCGGTGCAAGGGGCCACTTCCTTGAAAAAATTCTTGCCCAGAACAGCGCTCGGGTCCCGGCCGGTAATCTCGCCTTCAGCGGCATTATATTGGATGACCGTGCCATTTTTATCGAGTTGAATGGCCCCAAAGGCCAGTTTGTCAATTTCGCCCTCTTTTAATTTCGCGAGGCTGTTTTCAATATTATCTTCGCCAAAAGCAACGACCTGCATCATAAATCCTTAAACTATGAGATGTTAAACACCGATCACTCACAGCATATGGCTGTGGTGACAGGCCCTATTTTCTAGGCTGGAATTCTTACAATTCCATTAAATCAGGGTCGCTAAAAGAAATAACAATAATCATGCGTGAAACAGGTCTTTTTTGGGCTTTGACGCCTCGGCCCTAAAGGCGCAGGATGCGGATGGTTATGGGCTGCGAGGATGATCGCAATGAACTTCATTGTTTTAAGGCTTCTGCCGGTTTTTGTGCTGGCCCTATCCTTTATGGCCCCAGCCTTCACCCCTGCTTTTGCGCTGGAGGCCGGGCAAAGCCTGCTGGATCGATCAAAAGCATGGATGCAGAAATCCCCATCCACCTCGTCGTTTAAGGATTTAACCGACAGCGACATGACCAAAGGCCTGCTGGAAGCTCTTTCCATCGCCACTGATCGCACGGTATCAAAGCTTGGGGCCGCTGGGGGCTATCTGGAAAATCCCAGCGTGCATATCCCTTTGCCGCGCTTTTTGGGAAAGGTGGATAAGGCCCTTGGGCGCATCGGCCAGAATGATCTGACCCAGGATCTTGAAATCCGCCTCAATCGGGCTGCCGAAGCCGCCGCCCCGGCGGGCCGGGCGCTTTTCATGCAGGCCATCGCCGATCTCTCCATCAAGGATGCCAAAGCGATCATCACCGGCCCCGATGATGCCGCCACCCGCTATTTCAAGGCGCAGATGTCGCCTGAATTGTCAAAAGCAATGCACCCGATTATCGAAGGCAGCCTGCGCGATGTGGGGGCCATCGCCCTTTATGACAAAAGCCTTGAAACCTATGGCGACATCCCCTTCATGCCCGATGTGAAGGGCGATCTGATCGCCTATAGTACAGAAAAGGCGATGGATGGCCTGTTCCACACTCTGGCCATCGAGGAAGCCGCCATCCGTGCCGATCCCTTGAAGCGCGGCAGCGTTCTGCTGCAAAAGATTTTCGGCGCGCCATAAACCCGATCGCCCTCAGAAAAACTGCACCCTCAAAGCGGGATATTATCGTGCTTCTTCCATGGATTTTCGAGCTTTTTACTGGCCAGAATGCGCAAGGACCGGCAGATCCGCTTCCGCGTGGAATGGGGCATGATCACCTCGTCGATAAAGCCTTTCGACGCCGCCACGAAGGGATTGGCGAACAAATCTTCATAAGCCCGGGTGTGTTCGGCGATTTTATCGGCATTGCCGCGCTCGGCCCGATAAATGATCTCCACCGCACCCTTGGCCCCCATCACCGCGATTTCGGCGGTGGGCCAGGCATAATTCACATCGCCGCGCAGATGTTTCGAGCTCATCACATCATAAGCGCCGCCATAGGCTTTGCGGGTGATGACGGTGATTTTCGGCACCGTGGCTTCCCCAAAGGCGAATAAAAGCTTCGCCCCATGCTTGATGATCCCGCCATGTTCTTGTGCTGTGCCGGGCAAAAATCCGGGCACATCCACGAAGGTGAGGATGGGGATATTAAAGCAATCGCAAAAACGCACGAACCGCGCCGCTTTTTTCGAGCTATCGATATCAAGGCAGCCCGCCAGCACCATCGGCTGATTGGCCACCACCCCCACAGTTTGGCCATCCATGCGGGCAAATCCGATGATCATATTGCGGGCATGATTGGGCTGAAGCTCGAAAAAATCGCCCTCATCGACGATTTTTTCAATCACTTCATGCATATCATAGGGCTTATTGGCATTGGATGGCACCACACTATCCAGCGATATTTCCAGCCGATCGGGATCATCGAAGCTGGGCCGCTGCGGGGCCGCCTGCCGATTGCTCAGGGGCAGAAAATCAAAAACCCGCCGGGTCTGGATCAGGGCTTCCACATCATTTTCAAAGGCCACATCGGCCACCGAGGATTTCGTGCTGTGGGTGATCGCGCCCCCCAGTTCTTCCTGCGTCACCACCTCATTGGTCACGGTTTTCACCACATCGGGGCCGGTGACGAACATATAGCTCGAATCCTTCACCATGAAGATCATATCGGTCATGGCCGGAGAATAAACCGCCCCACCCGCGCACGGCCCCATAATCACCGAGATTTGCGGCACCACGCCAGACGCCAGAACATTGCGCTGAAACACATCCGCATAGCCCGCCAATGAGGCCACGCCTTCCTGAATCCGCGCCCCGCCCGAATCATTGAGGCCGATCACCGGCGCCCCGGTTTTCATGGCCATATCCATGATCTTGCAGATTTTCTGGGCATGGGTTTCGGATAAGGCCCCGCCAAAAACCGTAAAATCCTGACTGAACACATAAACCAGCCGACCATTGATGGTGCCCGATCCGGTGACCACGCCATCGCCCGGCACTTTCTGGTTTTCCATGCCAAAATCCGTGCAGCGATGGGTGACGAACATATCCGTTTCTTCAAAAGATCCTTCATCGAGCAGAACATCGAGGCGTTCCCGCGCCGTAAGCTTGCCCCGCGCATGCTGGGCATCGATGCGTTTCTGCCCGCCGCCCAGGCGCGCATCCTGACGCCGACGTTCCAGTTCCTGAAGAATCTCTTTCATGCCAGTCTCCCCGTCATTAGGCCTAGCCAAACGGCCCTTGGTTATTCTGCCTAACAGCCCTTATCAAATATCCATCATGATGGGGAGATTTTTAACGCAATCCGGGCTATGATGGCGCCATGATCATCAATGCGGCGTCTGCATTTCCTGTTGCGGCCTTTGCCCCGGTGGCCAGCTCTGTGGCGGTGGGCGATGTCGCACAGCCAGGCAATGATGCCACGGCGCAACAACAAAATGCTGCGGATAATCCCCGCGCCTTCAATCAAACCAATCAGGGTAATCAGGGCAATCTGATCGCGGGGGCCACCGCCATCGCTGCCCAGCAGGTTTCGCCCCCCGCAGCCGGGCCTGAAACGCCCGCAGCCCAAGCAGCCGATGCCCAAACAACGGAGCCAGACACGGCCGCCGTGCGTCTGCCCACCCAATTAAGCGATGAAGAACGCGCCGTGGTGAATGATCTGCGGGCGCGGGATCGCGAGGTGCGCGCCCATGAAGCCGCCCATGCCACCGCCGGTGCGGGGATCGCCGGCCAGCCGCAATTTGAATTCACCACCGGCCCCGATGGCCGCCAATATGCCATCGCCGGTGAGGTGGCCATCGATACCAGCCCGGTGGCCGGTGACCCTGAGGCCACCGCTGAAAAGATGGAGCAGGTTCTGCGTGCCGCCTTGGCCCCGGCAGAACCATCGCCGCAGGATCGGGCGGTGGCTGCCCAGGCCCGGGCGCAATTACAGATCGCCCGCGCCGAAGCCGCAGCCCTTGAGCGCGCCGAATTGCGCAATGAAAATCCCGCATCCGGTGAGGCGATCACCGCCAATGCCCCCGGTGCCATCGCTTCCGGGACCCCGGCTCCCGGCCTCTCCCTGTCGCTCATCGCCTGAGTGAGCCTGCGTTCCGCTCAGCCCGAGGCGAATAACCGACGCAGGATATCGCCATAAATATCGCCAAGGGCGGCAAGATCAGACAACGAAACGCATTCATTGGCCTTGTGCATACTGGCCCCCACCAGACCAAATTCCGCCACCGGGCAATAATTTTTGATGAAGCGGGCATCGGATGTGCCGCCAGTGGTAGAAAGCTCCGGGCGGTAGCCCAGCCGGGCTTTAATGGCTTGGGAAATGGCTTCGGAAAAAGGCCCGGGCGGGGTGAGAAAGGCCTCACCCGATATGGCAATCGTCAGATCATAGGGCACACCCACCGCATCAAGCCGGTCGCGCACCCAGCGTTCAAGGCTTTCGCCCGTATAGAGATCATTGAAGCGGATATTGAACGCCGCTTCGGCCATGCCGGGGATCACATTGGTGGCATGATTGCCCACTTCGATGCTGGTAATCTCAAGATTGGAGGGCTGGAAATGGGGTGTTCCTTCATCGAGCCGTTCGGCCCCCAAGGCATCGAGCAGGCGGATCAAACCGGGGATGGGATTATGGGCCAGATGGGGATAGGCCACATGGCCCTGTTGGCCCTGCACCAAAAGCCGTGCATTGAAACTGCCCCGCCGACCGATTTTCACCATTTCCCCCAATTTCGAGGGATTGGTCGGCTCCCCCACCAGGCACATATCGGGGATATGGCCATGGTCGGCCATCCACTCCAGCACCTTCACCGTGCCATTGATCGCCGGGCCTTCTTCATCGCCGGTGATCAAAAAGCTGAGCGAGCCGGAAAAGCCGCCCCCCGCCTCGGCCAGATAATCGCGGGCGGCGCAGATAAAGGCGGCAATCGCGCCCTTCATATCGGCAGCCCCCCGGCCCATCAGCACATCATCTTCAATGATCGCGGCAAAAGGATCGACCTGCCAGCGTTCGGGATGGCCCACCGGCACCACATCGGTATGCCCGGCAAAACAGATATGGGGCGACCCCGTACCGATCCGGGCAAAGAGATTATCCACCCGCGCCGTGCCCGGCGATTCAAAGGGCAGGCGGGTGCACTCGAATCCCAGATCGGTGAGCACCGCCTGCACCAGATCGAGCGCCCCCTCATCGCGCGGGGTAACCGATGGGCAGCGGATCAAAGCCTGCGCCAGGCGCACCGCATCCAGCCCGCCGCCATCAAGCGAGATATCCGACATGTTCATCATGCCATCAACTGCGCAACAAGGCATTGACCGAGGTTTTCGCCCGGGTACGGGCATCCACCCGCTTCACGATCACCGCGCAATAAAGCCCCGGCCCCGGCGATCCATCGGCCAGGGGTTTGCCCGGCAAGGTTCCCGGCACCACCACCGAGTAGGCGGGCACCCGGCCCATGAAAATCTCGCCGCTTTCCCGGTCGATGATTTTGGTGGACGCCCCCAGATAAACGCCCATCGACAAAACCGCGCCCCGTTCCACGATCACCCCTTCCGCCACTTCGGCGCGGGCCCCGATGAAGCAATCATCCTCGATGATCACCGGGGTGGCCTGCAAAGGTTCCAGAACGCCGCCGATGCCAACGCCGCCCGATAAATGCACATTGGCCCCGATCTGCGCGCAGGAGCCAACAGTGGCCCAGCTATCGACCATGGTCCCCGGCCCCACATGGGCACCAAGATTGACAAAGGACGGCATCAGCACCGCCCCCTTGCCGATGAAGGCGGAATGACGAACGATGGACCCGGGCACAGCGCGAAAACCGGCCCGCCGAAAATGCGCCGCCGTCCAGCCCTCGAATTTCGAGGGAACCTTATCAAACCAGGCCGTATTGGTGCCCGGCCCGCCTTCGATCAAAACCATATCATTGAGGCGAAAGGATAATAAAACCGCTTTTTTCAGCCATTCATGCACCAGCCATGGGCCGTCATTCCCCTCCCGGGAGGCGACCCTCAAGCGCCCCTCATCAAGCCCCGCAAGGCAGGCCGCCACCGCATCGCGCACCGCCCCTGTGGTTTGGGGGCCGATGCTGTCGCGCGCCTCGAAGGCCTCTTCGATCGTGTGGCGCAAATCCTGAGAAGAAAGGTCTTGATGGGACATGGGTCGGGGCTTCTCGTAAAAGGCTGATGTTGAACGCAATCCTTAAAGCCCGGAGCATAGCCACCGAAGGCCGACTGTCAATCATCCCTGTTGCCCATGGACCGCCAATCGGAAGCGGAGGGCCAGAGTTTAAAGCTGGGCTTGCAAAAAAGCCGCCAGATCATCGGTTTCATGATGCACGGCCTTTGGCTCATGCTCCATCGCCCCATAGGCATAGCCGGTGCGCAGCCACACCGTGGTCATGCCCCGGGCGGCGGCAGGCACCAGATTGCGGGCCATATCTTCAAACATCACCGCTTTTTGCGGATTGATCTTGTAATGCTCTAAAAAGCGATCATAGGTCACGCCCGCCGGTTTGGGATGATAATCGGCTGCCGCGATATCGAAAACATCCTCGATCAGATGATCGATCCCCAACCGCGCCATCACCCGCCCGGCATGGGGCACCGAGCCATTGGTGAACACGATCTTGCGCCCCGGCAGTGCCGACAAAACATCCGCCAGCTCAGGGTTGGGCGGAACCGGGCTGACATCAATATCATGCACCTGATCAAGAAAGCTTTCGGGGTGCACATCATGATGATCCATCAAACCGCGCAAAGTGGTGCCGTGGCTCAGAAAATATTTCTTTTGCAAGGCCCGGGCAGCCTCCAGATCAAGGCCCAAAAGATCGGCAACAAAGGCGCTCATCTTCACATCGATCTGGCTGAAAAGATCACAGCTTGGTGAATAGAGCGTATTATCCAGATCAAAAACCCAGGTTTCAACATTCTGTATTTTGGGAAATACCATATTTTCTGCCAATATCTGCTCGCTTATGCGCGTTTCATCGTTCATTCTTGCCGCATGATATTAAGCCCGCTTTAAGATCAAATCCCTTAAAACCACGCATTATGAACACATCCGGACATCTATCGAAAATGGATAAGAGCGGCAAAGGCTTCAAGGGCGAAGGTGAAAATGCCTCGCTTTTGATCGCCCGCGCCGAATGTCCGGCCATGCTGGTGCATGTCAATGGCGCGGTCATCCAATCCAATGAACAGGCCCAGCCGTTGGCCCGGGCGATGGATGATCGCGATCCCGATCTCAGGGGTCTCATCTTCAGCGCCGCCGCCAATGGAGCGCCGACCACCGGGCGGGTGATCCTGGGCGAGCCTGAAGCGCAGCATCTGGTTTATGAAATTCAGGTGATGCCTTATGAAAGCAGCGCTTTACTGATCACCGCACGCGAGGTGACCTTTGAAAACAATCTCACCCGGGCCTTGCTCAAAAGCCGCGATCTTTACAAGGATCTGATGCATTGCTCGGCGGATTTCGGCTGGGAAACCGATGCCCAAGGGGCCTTTAGCTATGTCAGCCCCAGCGGGGCATTGGGGTTTTCCGCCAAGGATATGAATGGCCGCCGCGCGGAAAGCCTGTTTCAATTGAGCCCCGAAGATGCCCGCATCGTCTTTTCCACCCGCCTGCCCCAGCGCATGACAAAAGTGCGGGCCTGCGATCATCAGGGCCATCCGGTCTTGCTCTCTGTCTCCTGCGTTCCGGTGACCGATCCTGAAGGTGCATGGTGCGGGGCGCGCGGCGTGGCCCGCGATATCAGCCGTGAAAATGAGCGCGAGATCGCCCAGAAGCTCGATCAGGCGCGGCAATCGCTTTTGGCCCGCATCGTGCTCGATATCCGCATGGAAGCCGATCCGGCGGAAATCGTCGCCTCTGCTGCCGAGGCGGCGGCTCAGGCCCTGCGATCCCATCATGGCTGGGCCCTGCGCCATGAAACGTCAGATGATGACACCCCCATGATCCGCCATAGCCCCCTGGATAAAGGCGGAGAACTGGTTGAAATGGCGCTTTCGGCCCTTGATCGATCTGCTCAGGAAGGGGGCCAGAACGGGGACGAGGATGCGCGCGTTGAACTGGGCCATGGCGATATCCCCTGCCTGATCGCCTGGGCGGGGCCGGCACAGGGCATTTCCGCAACAATCATTTTTACCCGCGATGCCTCGGCAGAGCCATGGCGCGCTCATGAGGTGGAACTGGTGCATGGCATTTGCGGGCATCTGGCGATTGCGTTGAAACAGGCCGATATGGTGCACAAGCTGCGCATCCTGTCGCGCGTTGATGATCTGACCGGGCTGCTCAATCGCCGCGCCTTGTTTGAAGAGATGAGTGCCCGGCTGGGGCATCAGAAACGCAGCCGCAGGGAGGGCTGTTTTTTGTTCATCGATCTGGATCATTTCAAGCAGGTGAATGATCGTTTGGGCCATGCCGCCGGCGATGCCGTGCTGCGCAAGCTGGGGTCTTTGCTGCGCAACAAAAGCCGGGTGGGCGATCTGGAAGGCCGGATCGGCGGCGATGAATTCGGCCTGTGGCTGCAAGATACCGACCTTGATGGCGCCGAGATCAAGGCGAAAAACCTGCTGGAACTGGTGCCCCTTCTGCGGGAAACCGCGGGGGATCGAGACTCACCCCTGTCCATGTCAATCGGCATTGCCCGCAGCCGCCCCGATCATCCCGATAGCCCCGAACATTTGGCGGATCGCGCCGATCATGCCCTTTATGCCGCCAAGCAACAGGGCCGGGCGGCGATTGTCATCGCCCCCGACGATGTGGATCATCCCCAAAAGGAAGGCGCCGCCTGATGAGCACCGATCTTCCCCCCATGGATGAGGAGTATCTGAAAGCCCGCAGGCTACTGGTGGAGGGCGAGGTGGAAGATCGCATCACCCTTGCCAAGGATCACAAAACCCGGCCCGAGGTGCTCTATTTTCTGGCCGAAGATGAAAGCCCCGATGTGCGCCGGGATGTGGCCGCCAATGCCAACACGCCTCATCAGGCCGATCTTTTATTGGTTGGTGATGATGATGATGGGGTGCGGGCGGAACTGGCGCGCAAGATCGCCCGGCTCGTGCCCGGCCTCGATGCTATGGAAAGCGGCCGCCTTCATGATCATGTGCTGACGATGCTCGATCAACTCGCCAAAGACAGCCTGCCCAAGGTGCGGGCCATTCTGGCCGAGGAAATCAAGCGATCCGCACTGGTGCCGAAACCGGTGATCCTGAAACTGGCGCGCGATCTTGAGGAAACCGTTTCCTGTCCGATTTTGGAATATTCGCCGCTTTTAGATGATGATGATCTGCGTGAAATCATCGCTGCCGGGCTATCGCAACAGGCGCTGGTTTCCATCGCCCGGCGCGATCAATTGAGCGAAAACGTCTCCGATGATATTGCCGGAAGCCTTGAAATCCCCGCCGTTGCTGCCCTTCTGGCCAATCCCAGCGCCCAGATCCGCGAAGAGACTTTGGATCAGATCATCGAGCAGGCGCGCAAGGTCAGCGCGCTCCACAAACCCCTGGCCCTGAAGCCCGCGCTTTCAATCCGGGCGATGAAGCGCATCGCCAGCTTTGTCGCCAGCGCTTTGGTGCATCAGATGATCGAAAGCAGTGGCCTCGACCATCAGGCCGCCGATGGCCTTTTGGATGAGGTGCGCAAGCGGATCATGACCGAACGGGTGGATGATAGCGAAGCCCAAAGGCTGGCGGAACAGGCCCGCGATCATCACCGGCGGGGGATGCTCACCGATGACTTCATCGCCGATAGCATCACCGCCAATCGGCGCGAGCTTTTGATCCAGTGTCTGGCGGTGATGAGCGAACTGGAACCACGCATCGTGCGCCAGATTCTGTTTTCCAAAAGCGGCCGGGCGGTCACGGCGCTCGTTTGGAAGGCCGGGCTTTCCATGCGCACGGCTTTCCAGATGCAAACCGAAATCGCCCTCGTCTCGCCCGCCCAGCGCATTGCCGCGCAAGACGGGAAAGACTATCCGATGGATGAGGACGAAATGGTCTGGCAGCTGAGCTATTATACCGATTAGGTTCGCGCCCGGCTCATTCGGTGGGCAAAAAGCCTTCGATGGACAGATACCGCTCGCCGGTATCATAGCAAAAGCCGAGGATGGTGCTGCCCTTATCGATTGAGGGCAGTTTTTTGGCAATCGCCGCCAAAGTCGCCCCCGATGAAATCCCGATCAGCATCCCTTCTTCACGGGCGGCCCGGCGGGCCATTTCCATCGATTCCTGCGGATTGACCTCGACCACCCCATCGAGCAGCGACACATCGAGAATATCGGGCACAAAACCGGCACCAATGCCCTGAATGGGATGCGGGCCGGGCTTGCCCCCTGAAAGCACCGGCGAGGCTTCCGGCTCGACCGCCAGAACCTGCAGATCGGGATAGGATTTTTTCAAAATTTCCGCGCAGCCGCCAATATGCCCCCCGGTGCCCACGCCGGTGATCATATAATCAAGGCCATTGGGGAAATCGGCGAGAATTTCCTGCGCCGTGTGCTTGCGATGAGCATCCAGATTGGCAGGATTGGTGAATTGCTGCGGCATCCAGGCGCCGGGGGTACTTTCAACCAGCTCCTTGGCGCGGGCAATCGCCCCCGACATGCCTTTTTCCCGTGGGGTCAGCACAAATTCGGCCCCATAAGCCAGCATCAGCCGCCGACGTTCGATCGACATGCTTTCCGGCATCACTAAAATGAGCTTATAGCCCTTCACCGCCGCCACAATCGCCAAACCAATGCCGGTATTGCCCGAGGTGGGTTCGATGATCACCCCGCCAGCTTTGAGCGCCCCCGATTCTTCCGCTGCCTCGACCATGGCAAGGGCGATCCGATCCTTGATCGAGCCGCCGGGATTGACCCGCTCCTGCTTGATCCAAACCTCGTGGCTATCGCCGAATAACCGGTTGATCCGCACATGGGGGGTATTGCCGATGGTTTCTAAAATCGTTTTCGCGCGCATGGCTGTCGTCTCCTGTCAATCAAGGTCATCATTGGTGCCGCACGCGGCGCGCGCGGTTGTGTCTGCTGATCAGAGTTCAGATGGTAAAATCATCGGATCGTTCGGGTTCGGGCTCGGCCAAACCCTGCCAGCCCACCGAGCGATACATCACCCGGCTGCCCGGCGGCACGCTTTTGGTGAGCCAGACATTGCCGCCGATCACCGATCCCCGGCCAATCACCGTTTCCCCGCCCAAAATCGTTGCATTGGCATAGATCACCACATCATCCTCGATGGTGGGGTGCCGCTTGGTATTCTGATAATCCCGCTTCACGCTCAAAGCGCCCAGGGTCACCCCTTGATAAATTTTCACATGATTGCCAATCACTGCCGATTGGCCAATGACCACCGATGTTGCATGATCCAGAAACAGGCCATGGCCGATGGTGGCCCCGGGATTGATATCAACCCCTGTCAGGCGGTGGGCATATTCGCTCATCAAACGTGGCAAAAGCGGCACATTTTCGCGCACCAGCCGATTGGCCAGCCGATAGGCCGCCACTGCATAAATGCTGGGATAGGCTAAAATCACTTCATCCAGGGATCCCGCTGCCGGGTCTCCGGCCAAGGCGGCTTCGGCATCTTCGCGCACCGTATCGGCAATTTCGGGCAAAGCGCGGGCAAACCGCAGGGCAATGCCCGCAGCCTCGGCGCACTGTTCGGGCATCACTTCGCACAGCACATAGCGCAAGCGCCCGATCATCTGGATCATCCGGGCTTCAATCTCGCGCGCTGATTTGGGCCGATTGGGCGATAGATGCGGAAAGATCAGACCCATGCAATCATCAAGCAGGCGACCCGCCTCTTCCATATGGATATCGGGGATCTGGCCATAATGGCCATGCCGTTCAATGAGCGCTTTGGCCACACCCAAAAGATCCGGCGGCGCATTTTGCATGACCTTATCCATCAGCGAAAATCCTGCTTTAAGGGCATAAGCCCTAAATCCTTATCACAATCTGAGCGCACATCCATTTATTAAGGAGCCAGATCGCGATACGCAAGGCACAGCAAAGCCATGGTCACAAGAGCGTGACCAGAAAGCCGGGCCAATCAGGGCGCAAGGGATCAGCCCGAAAGCGCAGGATAATGCTGATGGGCGGGATCATCGCGCATCAGTTGATCGGATAAATCCATGACCTGCATATTCACCTGCTTCATGAAATGGGCTTTATCGGTGCTGTGGGCCAGCGGGGCACCAATGATATAAACCACCCGCCCCGGCCGCCTTTTGCCCAAGCCCCGGGGCCAGTGCAGGCCGGAATTGGTGGCCATCGGCACCACCGGCAGGCTGCCATCTTCCTGCAGATAATAGGCCCCGCTTTTCAAAGGGCGATGCTGCCCCGGCAATGTGCGGGTGCCTTCGGGAAAAACCACCAGCGGCCGTTTGCCTTCGCGGATCGCACGGATGACCCGGGGCATTTCCTGATGCGCCTGCCCCGATTGCCGATCGATGCGCACGATATCCAGCTTACGCAGCAACAAACCGATCACCGGCACCCGAAATAATTCTTTTTTGGCCAGTGCCGTCATATCGGGCAGATGGTGGAAAATCACGATGGCATCCAGATCCGACATATGCTTTGAAACAATGATCAAGGCTTCATTGGGGCGCAGATGTTCAGCCCCCCGCACCTCGACCGTGATCCCGGCAATCACCCGCGCCATCCATAAAACCGCATGGGTCCAGAGCCAGATGCCCCGGCTCATCGCCCGCCTGCCCGGTAAAGGAATGGTGATCAATAAACCTGTCGCCCATAACAAGGTAAAAGTGTAAAATGCGAGATTGAAAAGGATTGACCGCACGATTTTTATACTCCACCACCATTTGTAAAAGAAATGCCCCTGCATGAAGGTGCCGCATCCTTTTGCATTGATCCTTTTAAAGCCTCGAAAGCCTGATCAACAGCAAAAAACAGCCCCCCATCGCCATTGATAACACGTCCCATGAAAAGCCCCCTTATGTCAGCACCCCAAAAGGAACAAAATCCGCAACCGCGCATCGGGCCCCAACCCGGTTTTTATGCCGGGGAAAAAGCTTTGGCTTTGTCATGGTCGCTGATCCTGTTTCTGCTGATTGCCTATTGTGCTTTTCATTATGGGCTTGATCTGCACGCCAAAGCGTTTCAAACGCCTTTATCGGTCACCACATGGTATCCGGCCATGGGGCTGGCCATTGCCTTTATCCTGTGTTTTGGGGCGCGGCTGATCTGGATCGTGTGCTTAGGCTTTTTGATCGGCAATATCGGGATCTGGGAAGATTGGCAAATCAGCCTGATCACCGTGCTGCCCGCATTCGCCAACAGCGCTGCGGTGGCGCTTGCGGCCTGGTTTCTCGTCCCCCTCGCCCGGCTCAAACCCCATGATTGGACCTTTTATCATCTGGCACGGCTGCTGGGCGGCGCATTGATCGCCGCCAGCCTATCGGGGATCAGCATCATCGGCCTGTGGTATGGATTGGGCCGTATGTCATTGTGGCGTGCTGCCAATGCTATGGCGGAATGGCTTTTGGGGGATGTCATCGGTATTCTCATCCTCACCCCATTGCTTTTGGTGATGATGGCCCCGCTGATGACCAGATTTTTAAGCCCCGGAGGGGGCCATGCCTCCCTTCAGGGGCTGCTGCATCCTCTGATCCGCCCCAAAAGCGGCTGGCTCCAGCATCCGCTGATGATCCCGCTGGCGATCACCTTCGCAACCGCCCTCATTCTTTATGTGGTTTTTCTTTCGCCCATCGGGAAAACCCAAAATCTGCTGTTTTTGTGTTTCCTGCCGCCCATTTGGGCCGCCTTGCGCTATGGCTTTCCGGGGGCAATGATCAGCGCCACTCTGGTGGCCATCGCCGGGCTGGGGATCGCGGTTTATCTGGTCGATCCCATGCTGATCATGCCCAGCCGCACGGAAATCCATATCTTTCAGCTTTTTTTGCTGGTGCTGGTGCTGGTCAGCTACATTCTGGGCATGGCGGTGGATGAACTCGACCGCGCCCGCGCCATCATCGAAGGGCAAAAATCCAATCTGGAAGAAACTGTCAAACGCCGCACCTACGCCCTGATCAAGGAAAATAGCGAAAGACAAAAAGCCGAACATAATCTGCGCCGGATGAATGAAAAGCTGGAACAGCGCGTTCTGGACCGCACCAGTGCCCTGAAGGATGCCCTTGTTCGCGCCGAACGGGCCAATGATGCCAAATCCCAATTCCTGCACAATATGAACCATGAATTGCGCACCCCGCTCAATGCGGTGATCGGCTTTTCCGAAATGCTGCGCCGTGAAGAACTCGGCCCCCTGGGGCACCGGAAATATGCCGAATATGCCCATGATATCAACAAGGCGGGGCATCATCTTTTATCCCTGGTGGGGGATCTTTTGGATAGCGCCTCGATGGATGATCATGATGATCTGCCGCTGGATATGAAGCCCCATGATCTGCATCATATCCTGTGCGAGGCCTGCCGCATGGTGCAGCCAAAAGCCGATGCCAAACAGATCACCATCGATCTGATTGCCCCTCTAAAAAATCTCCATGCCCTTGCCGATTATCACCGGCTTTTGCAGATCCTGCTCAATCTGATTGATAATGCGATCAAATTTTCTCCGCCCCACAGCGGCATCAGAATTTATATGGAACAACAGGCCGATGAGGTGATCATCAGGATCATCGATCAGGGCCCGGGCATCCCCGAATCCCAGCTTCTCTATGTTTTTGATCGCTTTTGGCGGGGCAATCAAAGCCAATTGAGCAATCCCGGCGGCATGGGGCTGGGATTGGCCATTGCCCGATCCCTTGCGCTCAGGCATGGCGGCAGCCTTAAGCTTTATAATGAACCCAAAGCCGGGGCCTGCGCCTGTCTCAGGCTGCCCATCGCCGATACCCCCCCAGTTGATCCCGGCCAAAAGTGAAGACGCTGCAGCTCCTTGTCGCCATTTGCAAAACATGCCCCTATGATGCCGCCTTTCAATGTCTTAAAGGCAATCATAAACAGTTTTGAGGCAGGCCGGATTGATGACCAGTAACAGAAAGATCATTGCCGTTATTTTCGGCGGACGCAGTGTGGAGCATGATGTCAGCGTGCTGACCGGTTTACAGTGCCTTGATGCCCTTGATCAAAGCCACTATCAGGGCCTGCCCGTTTATGTGGACCCCGAAGGCCAATGGTGGACCGGCGATCTTTTATTGAAGCGAAGCCTTTATCCCCATAGCGAAGCAACCCGCAAACAGCTTTCCGCCATCACTTTGCCCTTGGGCACCGCCACCCACGGGCGGCCCCATCTGCTGACCATGAAAAAAGGGCTGTTCGGGGAAAAAGTGGAAACCATCCCCTTTGATCTGATGCTGCCGGCCATTCATGGCAGCAATGGCGAAGATGGCAGCCTGCAGGGGCTTTTGGCCTTTGCCGGGATTCCCTTTGCCGGATCGCGGGCGCTGGGATCGGCGGCAACCATGGATAAGCACATCACCAAACAGATGCTGGGCCTGCGTAATCTGCCGCTTTTGCCCCATCTGCTGCTGGATCGTCCATCTGAAGGGCAGTTTCTCGATCGCAGCGATCTTTTGCCCCGGCTGGAAGCCATATTGGGCGATCAGCCCTTTCCGGTGATCGCCAAGCCGCGCCGCCTTGGGTCCAGTGTGGGGGTGCAGATCGCCCGGACTATCGATGATCTTGAGGCCGCCCTGTCGCTGATTTTTCGCATGGATCATGGGGCCCTGATCGAACCTTTGGTGCCCCATCTGGTGGAATATAATGTGGCGGTCATGCGCCGGGATGGCGAGATCTGCACATCGGCCATCGAAAAGCCTTTGAAATCGAGCGACTTTCTCGATTTCAACACCAAATACCGGGCGGGCGAAGGGGGCGGGCCCAAGCTTGATGATGCCCCCAGTCTGGGGATGGCATCCTTGAGCCGGGATATCAATCCGCAGGATCTGAGCCCCGCCAATGAAAGCCTGCTGCGCAGCGCCGCCAGCACGGCTTTCGATCTGCTCGATCTGGCGGGAACGGTGCGCATCGATTTTCTGTGCAATGGCCAAACCGGTGATCTGTGGCTCAATGAAATCAATTCCATCCCCGGCTCTTTTGCCTATTTCCTGTGGCAGGATGCAAACCCGGCGCTGAGCTTCAGCGATCTTTTAAGCCATCTGGTGGAGGAAGGTTTCGCGCTGAGCCAACAGGAACGCGCCGATACCAATACCGCCACCGGCAATGCCCGGATTTTTGGCCATGGTTAAAGCGGCGGCCCTAAGCGATCAGCCGACATCGGCTTTATGGTATTGCCATCCCTTACCTGTTCCCCAAAATAGGCCCGATTCCCAAAAGCGCCTCCCCCTGATCATCTGGCTGCATGGCTGGGGGCAAAGCGGGGCCAGCCTTTTGCCTTTGGCCCGGCTGTTTGCCGCCGAGGCCGAAAACCGGGTTTATGATCTGCCCGGCTTTGGCAAAACCCCCATGCTCCAAAGCGGTGCGGGCAGCGATGATTATGCCGAAGTCCTTTATCAACAGCTTGATCACAATCGCCCGGTGATCCTGGTGGGTCATTCCTTTGGGGCGCGGATTGCGGTGCGCTTTGCGGCCCGCTATCCCGATCATATTGCGGGCCTGATCCTGATTGCCGGGGCCGGGCTGAAACGCCCGCGCAGCCTGCCTTTCCGCCTGCGGGCTTTGGGCCTGAAACAATTGGGGCGGCTGGCCCGCCGCATCGATGGGCTGGTTGGCAGCCATTTTGAAGATCGCTATAAAGCCCGCTTTGGCAGTGCCGATTATCGCGCCGCCGGGGCTTTGCGCCCCACGCTCCTGTCCGTGGTGAATGAAGATTTAAGCCCGCAGGCGGCGCGGATTTTAGCGCCTTGTTTATTGCTTTATGGTGCCCTTGATGATGCCACCCCGCCCAGCATGGGCCAGCACTATCAAAAGCTGATCAGGGGGGCGGATTTTCACTGCCTCGATGGCTTTGGGCATCTTGATATTCTCAGCCGTGGGGCTTTTCAATGTCAGCAGCGCATCGCGCATTTTCTGGAGCGGCTGTGAATGAGCATTTCCTTTATCCTTCAAGCTCTGCTGGTTTTCCTTTGGACCCTGGCCATGGTGTTTTTCATGCTCGACCGGGGCCGGGCCTATCTGATGTATTTCCAGCAGGAAGAATATGATGGCAGCCGCTTTCGCCATTGGTTGAAGGATCGCCATGGCCGGGATCGCCTCACAAGCCTCGCAGCCATTCTGGCAGGGGGCCTTAGCTTTGGCGCTGCCTATGGGCTTTCATGGCTCGATGCGCCGGCGCTGGTGATCCTGATCGCGGGTTTGTATGAGGGCTTCCGCCGCAGCCGAAAGGCGCTTTTGACCGCGAAAAAACCTTTGGTATCAACCGAACGGGCGCGCCGCATCCTTGTTGTTTATCTCGCCCTTATGGCCTTTCTCGGCAGTGGCTTTCTGATCATCGCCCATTGGCAGCCGGTACCGCTGATTGCGATGCTGGTTTTATTTAGCCTGATTGCGGCCCAGATCGCGCCTTATGCCCTTCTTGCCGCCAATCGGCTGTTAAGCCCGTTCGAGCGGCGGGTAAAGGCCCGCTATCTGGGTGAAGCCAAAGACAAACTGGCCCATTTGCAGCCCTATATCATTGCCATCACCGGCAGCTATGGCAAAACATCCACCAAATCTGTTCTGGCGCATATTCTGTCGAGCGCCGCCCCCACTTTGGCCACCCCCGGCAGCATCAATACCGATATGGGCATCACCCGGGTGGTGCGCGAACAACTCAAGTCCGAGCATCGTTATTTCATCGTCGAAATGGGGGCCTATGGCCCCGGGTCCATCGCCCGGCTCTGCCGTTTGGCCCCGCCGAAACTCGCCATCATCACGGCTGTGGGCTGGGCGCATTATGAACGTTTCAAAACTGTTGATCGGGTGTTTGAGGCCAAATTTGAAATGGCCGATGCCGCCCGCGCCAATGGCGGCAAAACCATCGTCAATCGCAATGCCGTGCCCCAAAACAAGCTGGATGAGCGCCTGTCCCGCGATGACAGCCTGATCCTTGTCAAAACCAATCCGCACGCCGAAGTTGCGCATGAAACCATTACCGGGCTTTCGGTACAATCCGCCAAGCAGGACCGGGATGGCATCAGCCTTGTGATCAGCGGCCCTGATTTTGGCGAGATCAGCCTCAGGGCCCCTCTCTATGGCCTTCATCAGGCGCAAAATATCGCCTGCGCCACCGCAGCCGCCCTGCAATTGGGGATGCCCATTTCATCGATCAAGGCAGCCCTTGCCACCGTGCCGCAAAGCCGCCATCGATTGGAAGTGATTGAAGGAAAGGGCATCACCATCATCGATGATGCCTATAATTCCAATCCATCGGGCTTTGCCTCGGGGCTGGAACTGCTCGATATCCTGCAAAAGCCCGGTGGGCGACGCCTGCTGATCACCCCCGGCATGGTTGAATTGGGCAGCCGCCATGATGAAGAGCATCGCACCTTAGGGGAATTGGCGGGCCAGCATGTGGATATCGCCCTCATCGTTACCCCGGATCGGATTTTATCGTTCATCGAAGGGTTCAACAGCCGCAAAAGCGAACAGGCCCAACTCTTGCGCTTTGCAACCCAAGACGAGGCCCAAAGCTGGATCAAGGATCACGCCCGGGCCGATGATGTGATTTTATATGAGAACAACCTGCCCGATCTTTACGAGCAATCGCCCGGCTTTTGATAGCGCGGGATTAGGGGATGGCCGTCGCCTTCATCGTCCCAGACCCTTTCTTTCGTCACCCCACAAGAATCGTCACCCCGGGCGCAGACCCGGGGTCCATCTCGTGAAGGGCTCAGCGTGCCAAAGAGTGAATTCCGGCTCGGGGCCCCCCCCTCTTTCGTCACCCCGGGCGCAGACCCGGGGTCCATCTGGTGAAGGGCTGAGCGTGGCAAAGAGTGGATCCCGGGTCTGCGCCCGGGATGACGTAAGAAAAGGGGGCCGGGGTTGTCTGTTTAAAATCTGGTAATCATAGCGTGCTGGCAGTGATAATGCTGGTATCGGATCGGGGTGGCCACCCCGATCCGATGATGGTGGTCGCTCGTGCCGGGGTAGGGCTTATCGCTCGTCGTCATCGGGAGCGCCACCATCGCC